>JAZKBK010000003.1:311908-623817 GCA_040388625.1 Gemmatimonadota bacterium
CCGATTCGATCTCAAACGGCGCCGACGACGACGGCTCAGGCTCCGTGAGCGTTCTCGAGATCGCTCAGAAGATGGTGTCGGCCAGACCCAAGCGCTCCATCATCTTCGTCTGGCACGTCGGCGAGGAGAAGGGTCTGCTCGGCTCGACGTACTTCACCGATCACCCGACCGTCCCTCGCGACTCCATTGTCGCACAGCTCAACATGGACATGGTCGGCCGCGGCGACGCGTACGACATCACTGGCAAGTCGAAGGACGGCGCCATCCTGCGCGGCAGCCCGAACTACCTGCAGCTCGTCGGCTCTCATCGCCTGTCGACCGAGCTCGGTAACATGGCCGAGTCGGTAAACAAGGATGGCAAGCACGGCCTGGTGTTCGACTACTCGATGGATGCCAACGGTCACCCGGACAACATCTACTGCCGCAGCGATCACTACGAGTACGCACGGTACAACATTCCGATCATCTTCTTCACGACCGGCCTGCACTCCGATTACCACCAGGTGACGGATGAGCCGCAGTACATCGACTACAACCACATGGCGCGCATCGATAACTTCATCGAAGACCTTGCCATGCACGTCGCGAACATGGACCACCGTCCAGTCGTCGACGGCCCGCACATGGACCCGCACGGAAGCTGCAAGCAGTAGCCTCCCTGCAGGCTTTCTGATAAAAGAAGGCGCGAACGGAACTCTCGTTCGCGCCTTCTTTTATTGAGATGGTGCGCTTCGCCCTGCAGCCTGCCGCAACGTGGCCGCACATGTGAGCGTACCAGTATAGTTGTCGTTTTGTCATCTTCCTGTAAGGTTGAGGGGGCCAGCAGCCACCTGATTCCTTCCCGCACTCCACCGTTTGGAAACATTTTGATGAACAGGTTGTTCTCCATCCTTCTGCTACTGGTCATGCCTGCGATGGTTCACGCACAGGCATCCGTGCACGGAACAGTTGTCGATCAACAGACCGGGACGCCCATCGTCGGTGCGTCGGTCGTGATCACAGGTACGACTGTCGGCGCCATCACCAACGACGCTGGCGGCTTCAACATCATCACCGACCGCAGCGTCACGAGTCTTACGGTGACGAGCGCAGGCTATGCGGCTGCGGAAATCCCCGTGACCGATGCGACTGCGCCGCTACGCATCAGACTCACGCCATCACAGACCAAGCTTCCCGGTGTACAGATCGTCGCCAACAAGCCGACGCCATCCACCGCGATCCTCACGCAGCAGGATCTCGATCGCGCGAGCGGGCTCAGCCTCGAGAACTCGATCAATACCGTTCCCGGCGTCTTCATGCAGTCGCGCACACCCTGGGGCGGTGCCCGCATCACGATCCGCGGATACTATCCAAGCACCAGCGGCAACAGTCCCAACTCCAACGGCCTGGGATACAACGTCTTTCTGAACAACATCCCGGTCACGGACGCGACGGGCGCGACCATCCTCGACGACATCGACTATTCGACTCTTGGCAACGTCGAAGTCATCAAGGGGCCAGCATCGAGCCAGTATGGCAGCCAGATTGGCGGTACGGTGCGGTTCACCACCGAACGGCCAGCACCGAACGCCACCAGTCTCGCCCAGCAGGTTACGAGCGGCAGCTATGGACTGCTGCGCACCAACACGATGTTCGAGACGGCCAACAACACGTCAGACCTTGTTCTGAATTACGGCCACCAGACATATGACTCGTTCCGTCCGCACAGCGGATCGCTCAAGGACTACCTGAGCGCGACCGGCGACTACACCGTCAGCGACAACCAGACGCTCTCAGCGTACTTCGCCTACAACCGCTCCTACGAGGAGCTGGCCGGCGAGATCGACAGCGCCGACTTCTACGCGCGCCGGCCGGTGAGCAACGCGGCCTACCTCGCCAATGACTCGCACATCCAGATCACGAGCTTCATCACCGGTCTGACCGACAACTATCGGTTGACGGACGACATCACCAACCAGACGACCGTCTTCGGCACGGGTCGCAGTTACGGCCAGCCGTTCGCACACGGCTTCACGGACGCCAATCAGTTCACCTTCGGCGCACGCTCGGCGTTCGGCTATTCAGGTCAGTGGGGCGGAGTGGATGTGACCGGCACGCTTGGTGGAATGCTCGAGCGCACCAACATCTCGACCAATGGCCTGTTCATCGTGCCGGTGCCGAATGGCCCACAGCGGCCGACGCTCCAGGAGAACTACGCGACCATCGCATCGCTGTTCACCGAGTGGAATTTCGCGTTGCCGAGTCAGGTGACACTCACGGTTGGCGCGGCACTGAGCAAGAACGAGTTCGGCATCCGCAACATGCTCAGGAATAACGTGATATACGACACGACGACCACGGCGGTGCGCTCGTTCGACGCTGTGATCACGCCGCGCGTCGCGCTCACGAAGGGTTTCGGGAGCAACGCGTCGGTATACGCGAGCGTCAGTTCCGGTTACACACCGCCGCTGTTGAGCAATACCATCGACAACACCGGTGCCGCGGATCTCTCTCTCAAGCCCGAGCGCGCCGTGCAGTATGAAGTCGGAGCGCAGGGCAGCCTGTTCGCGAATCGTCTCAACGGCCAGGTCTCGCTGTTCGACATCGAGAACACTGACAAGCTGGTATCGCAGACGGCGAATTCGATTACGTATACCACCAACGCCGGCAAGCAGCGCGATCGCGGTGCGGAAGCGTCACTCAGCTACCTCGTGATCGACAATCCGACGCAGATCGTGTCGCTGGTTCGTCCGTGGGCGTCGTACACGTACACTGATTCCAAATTCATCGACTTCAAGAGCGACAACAACAACACGGCGACTACGGTCGATTTCTCGGACAAGGCAGTACCTCGCGTTCCGCGCAACATGTTCAGCGGCGGACTCGACCTGACCAGCAACACTGGCGTCTACCTCAACAGCACGTATCAGTACGTCGACAAGGTCCCTGTCACGTTCGACAACTCGACCTACGTCAAGTCATATGATCTGCTTGGCGCAAAGATCGGCTATAAAACGAAGGTGGACAGGCACTGGTCGCTCGATGCGTCCCTGGGCGGCGACAACCTGCTCGGCAGCACGTACTACAGCTTCCTGTTCGTCGGCCCGAACTACGCCGGTCTGGCGCAGGCGCCAGACGGCGGCCACGGTGACGGATACATCATCCCCGGACCGTACAAGGCGACGGTCTACGGAAACCTGACGCTGCGCTACACGTTCTGACGAGAAGCGCGGATGTGTGATCCGCGCCGCTCCGTCATTCTCGCTTGACTGAGATGAACAGCGCGGGGCCGGCTTTACGCCGGCCCCGCGCTGTTTCAGTTTATTCGCTGTGATCCAAGAAGATCAGTCCCGACGATTCCTGTCTGAATCCGTCGAATCCCGATGCGTATCCGGGTCCAGCGCACGCTCAGCCTTGCCGAAGTTCTTCTGAATCTTGCCCTTCAGCTGCTCGCCACGACCCTCGGCGTGCATGCTCGAATCGTCGAGCGCGTCGCCGACGTCGCCCTTGATCTTGCCGGCTGTTTCCTTGATCGCTCCCTTTGCCTCGTTTGCGGCACCCTTCTTGTTCATGTCTGCCATGTGCTCAACCTCCGTGTTTGCACGATGATACTGCTAGACGAGGCAAGCGGCATGCCGAGTAGCGCTCAAACCCTCTGTACTCATCAGACACACATGTTGGGGTTGCGCTCTCCGGAGAATATCTTTGTATGCTTCTGCACTGACCCTCATAACACACCTTGATCAAGCGTTCCAGAATAGCGCAGACCCTCAAAGCCATCGCGCGCGTGGCGACCTTCGTCACGATCGCGACGACGATCGCGGCATGCGCCGACGTCCCAGCTGCGTTCGGGCCGACGCCCGTCCAGGCGAAGGCAAATGCCGATGGACTGTTCGGAGCGTTCGTCAAGCGTTTCACGAACGTCGAGCGTACACCGCGCTACGCTCGCGCGAGGGAAATGCTGGTGCACTATGCGCTCACACCGTCCCAGGTGTATGACGACACGTCCCTCTGGACGTCGTCCGGGCCCGACGGATATCGCACGCTGTTCGGCAACGCCACGTTCCGGGATGGTCGCTACATCTTCAGCAATACCGTCACGGATGACCCGGTACAGGAGCTTGGCGAAGGGCGCCACATCATGCGCCTTCACAAGCTCAACAACGACGATTACGACTGGTTCACCGGCGTCGATTTCGTCGCGGGAACCATCACTGCGAACGACTTCGGGAACGTCATTACCCGGTGGCTGGCGGCGAGCGAAGGGCACAGCGGAGCAGAACTGCGCGCCGCATATCGCACGCAGTTCCCCCGAACCACTGACGCGCTGGGCAGACTTTATTCGCTCGACACGCTGACTTCAACGCGCGATGCAGATGGCGCCAACAGTCTTTATGCAGTAGTACACATCACGCCCGAGGGAATTCGCAAGCTTTATCCGGCGTATGCGGCCTACATGGCAAAGTATGCAGACAAGGTGAAGCTTCACTTCACGCTGCAGGACGCGCGCGGATCGAAGTGGCTCGACGTGACGTCGCGTGATGGTTACATCACACTCCATCTGCGGTCGCGTGACGGACATTTCGCTCCACTCGACGGCCCCATCCGCCCCATGCCCGACACGCTCGCGATGCGGGTGGATCTGACCGCGAAGATCAAGCTCTTCACGATCGGCGTGGAGCACATGAGCGGGGAGTGGGTCAACATCCACACCGAGCACGACCGCGGCTGGGCTCTCCGCTTCACAAAGGAGCCAGGCTGGGTGCTTCCGCCGATCGTCGGGCTTCTCATCAAGTCCCCGCTGCGCCGTCCGTTCGAGGGAAACGGCACGCAATTCCGCTTCACCATCCACGACCAGCCCGGCGGACCCACGCTCATGAGCCGCCGCGGCTCCACCACCGTCCGCGAGAGTGCAATCCTTCGCTTCATGGGCAAGCTGGGCGGTACTGCGATGGGCGATTTCGTGGACACGGCGGAACCCGAGGAGAATCGCTTCAATGTCGTCTTGTACAGCGCACTGAAAGCCGACGTGGATTCAGCGCTTCGCTAGATCGCAACTTCCTCGTCGTCGAACGGGATCACTACCTCCATCCCGTCCCGCGCGACGACAGCTGATGGAAACACCGACCTCGCTTCCGCGGCCAGCTGCTGCACGTCACGGGAGTATCGCGATGATATGTGCGTGAGCACCAATCGCTTCACCGCAGCCTTTTCCGCCACCGTTGCAGCCTCGCGAGCGGTACTGTGACCGGTCTCGATCGCGAGCGCCGCTTCCTCGTCGGCGAACGTCGCCTCGTGAATCAGGAGATCGGCGCCAGTGGCGATCTCGATCGTCGTGTCCGAGGGACGCGCGTCGCCCGTGAAGACGACTTTTCGACCGGCACGCGTCGGTCCCACGAGCTCCGATGGATGCACGACCGTCCCGTCTGCCAGCGTTATCTCGTGCCCCTTATGGATCTGACCCCAGAGCGGGCCCTCTGGAATTCCCATTGACCGCGCAACATCGGGGTTGAATCGGCCCAGCCGTGGGCTCTCGACGATCGCCAGGCCCAGCGCCAGCGCACCACCGTGCTCGACGCCGAACGGCAGTATGGAGTAGCCGTCACGCTGGAGCGACTCACCGGGGGTCATCTCGGTATAGCTGATGGGAAAGTGCTGTTTGTCGCTTCCGAGCGTCACCGCCTGGCGCAGCAGCCGCTCTGATTTCGGCGGCCCGAAGAGCCTCATTGGTTCGACCCGCCCTTGCAGCGCCATGGTGCGTATGAGTCCCGTCACCCCGAGAATGTGGTCAGCGTGCATGTGGGTGAAAAAGACGTCACCCACGTTGAATGAGACGCCGTAGCGCATCATTTGACGCTGGGTCCCTTCACCGCAGTCGAAAAGAAACGTCTCGCCCCCCCGGCGGATCGCCAGCGAGGTGACGTTGCGCTCGACGGTGGGCCGAGAAGCAGATGTTCCTAAAAACCGAACGCTCAGATCCATGGCCCAATATATCGAAGTTGACTTTTGGGTCGTTCCGGCCTATAATTGGTGGAGTACCACCCGTGTGCGACGGGTAGCTACGCCTTTGTCGCAACCAGAATTCACGGTCGCGGGGCTGTAGCTCAGTTGGTAGAGCGCTGCAATCGCACTGCAGAGGTCAGGGGTTCGATTCCCCTCAGCTCCACTTTAATGTTACGACAGGCTTCGCCCTGCGTCTTGTAAATAGATATTGTATTGCCCGCCGCCGATCGGTAGGACGTAGAGTTCCAATGACGGCGTGCGTGGCAGCCTAACCCCGGGATAACTCCTGGGGTTTTTTACTTCGGGCAGGCACAGGGGTCTGCCCTTACGAATGGGAGCAGACCTTGTACGGGCAGAGGCGCCCGTGCCTGCCCTCAGTGCCGCGCGCTTGCCTCTATGCCGGCGCGAAGGCCGGCGCCCCAAAGCCTACAGGCATCGACCGCTTGAACAGATCGGCGATCGCCGAATCGGTCAGCGCAGCCTGGATCTTCGAGACCGGGACCCGCTCGGTAACCACCGAGGCGTCCACCCCGCGCCAGTCGAATCGGGCGTACCGGTCCTTGCGCGATGTGCTGGGGTCCGGATGATGGAAAATGATGTTCGCGCTGCTATGGCCCGGAAGCTGGACCTCTACACCCCAAAGCGTGCCGTCCGCGGTCTGAAAGGGCTTCATATTCTTGATGCTCACGGTCCCTCCTCGAAAAGTTGCTGCACGTCCAGCTCGACGCCAAGATAATTGATCTCGGCGACGTAGCTCTCGATGTCCACGGCCAGCGCGCGCACCTCGGCTTCGAGTTCCGCCGCCGCCTCACCGGGATCTGCCGCCGTGCTGTTCACCGATGCGAGCTCGAACTCGCGCACCTTGTCCCGCCAGATCGATAAATCGCGGCGAAGGTCAGCCACGATCTCTCGAATCATGGGAAACGACGGATGTCGCGCATCGAGCAGTGGCCCCCAATCCATTTGCCGAATCTAATCGGCGGTGTTGTGGGGTTGTAGCAAGCCGAGGCCGACGTCGTGTTGCACCGCTGCGGTGCGCTGCCGCGAGAGCTGGACCTCGACGACCGCGTACGACCCCAATACCAGAACCGCGGCAATCGCCTGCGCGACAAGCGTCTCGACCGTCGGGAAGATGGCGAACCACAGGCCCATCCACGGGCGAATGATTCCCTCGAGAGCTGGAATCGGAGTCGTTCCGATCCAGTGCGCCATTTGCATCTCCTGCGCCTGCTCGCCAACCATGACGAGCAGCACGACTCCAAGCAGCGCGCCAGTGAGTACAAGCATGCGCTTGTACGGCAGCTTGCGATGCGCGACGAACGTCAGCACCGCCACGATGCTGGCGAAGATGAGACCGACGATCACACCGTTCAGCACCGCGTGACCGCCCAGCTTGAGCCGGTAGTTCTGCAGGAAAAGAACCACCTCGAAGCCCTCGCGATACAGCGACGTGAATCCAAGCGCCGCAAGGCCCCACGCAACACGCGCGCGCGATTCGCCGCGATCGGCGCTCTTGAGCAACGCGCGCTTCTTCTTGGTATGCAGCGAGATCCAGCCGGACCAGTAGAACTTGTGAAAGAACCAGTTCATCACGATGAGAAGCACGATTATCGCGATCAGTCCTGTCGCCGCCTGCAGGTCGAGCGCTGGCACGCTATCCTCGATGCTGTCGAGAATGCCGACGACGATTCGCCACGTCACCAACGTCGCGACGAACGCGACCGCGGCGCCGAGCGTTATGGGCCTTCGATACAACTTGCTGTCGCCCACCATGCTCGCAGTTATCGCGGACAGCACGAGAATGCATTCGAGACCCTCGCGGAAGACGAGCACCGCAATGTCGATCGACGCCGCGGTCGAGCTGTGGTCGAGCGCAGGGTTGGGATTCCCTCCCCGACTCACGCCCTGCCAGATCAGCAACGCAATGACGGCAAGAGCGCCG
Source organism: Gemmatimonadota bacterium (assembly GCA_040388625.1). Lineage (NCBI taxonomy): Bacteria > Pseudomonadati > Gemmatimonadota > Gemmatimonadota bacterium. Next base: position 319,833 of record JAZKBK010000003.1, read on the forward strand.
GCGATCCAGGCAATGCGGGGTCCGATGCGCCGTGCCGGAAGGGTGGATTCCTCTGAACGTTCAATCATCTGTAAGATGGTGCTCTATCACGTAACGTGTCTGGCCAGCGACCGACGAGATGCCCAGTTTGCGCGCGATGCTCTCACGGTGGGTCTCGACCGTTCGGTGACTGATTCCGAGATCCGCCGCGATCTCCTTGTTGGTTCCGCCAGCGGCGACACGCACGAGCACCTGCCGCTCGCGCCTGGTAATTGGCGACTCGGTTTGTTTAATGGCTGTAACACGCGGCCGCGCCAGCTCGGGACTGAAGAACGTCTCACCAGCCATCACGGCGCGAACTGCAGCGCGCAGATCCGTCGCTGCGCTGTCCTTCAACAGGTAGCCGTGAGTACCGGCGCGCACGCTCTCCGCAATGTATTCCGCATCGTCGTGCATGCTCAACATCAGAATGCGCGTGTTCTCCAGATCACGCCGTAGTTCGGCGAGCACGCCAAGCCCCGATCCACCGGGCATGGAAACGTCGAGTATTATCACATCCGGACGTTGCTCTCGTGCAAGCCGCAACGCGGACGGTCCATCAGTGGCCTCGGCGACCACCGCAACACCAGGCATCGATTCGAGAATGTGCCTGATCCCCGCCCGCACCACCGCGTGATCGTCGGCTACGAGAACCGTTATCTCCTGCGTCACTGCTGTCACGCGATGACACCCACGTCCAGCGGCAGACTCGCGGCGAGCCGAGCGCCTCCGCCTGGATTGTCGCAGAGCTCGACGGTGCCGCCCAGTGAGGCGAATCGCTCCCGCATTCCGATGAGTCCCATGCCGGAGTGTACCGCACCGCCGCGCTCGGATGGAAGTCCGCGTCCATCGTCGATGACGGTCAAGCTGACGCTGCCGTCGTTGCAACGGAGCGCTATGTGGACGACCGATGCGCCGGCATGACGGCCGATGTTCGACAACGCCTCCTGAAGGGCGCGATAGAACGCGAGATCCGCACCGTCTTCGAGTGCAGGAAACTCCTGCGCTGGTGGAAGATCGAGACGCACTTCCGTGCCGGATCGTTGCGCGAATGCCGTCGCGACGGATCGCAGCGCGGGTACCAGTCCCAGATCGTCGAGCAGAGAGGGCCGCAGATCGTGAATCACTGCGCGGATACTGCGTATGCCGGCATCGGTCAGCGCGAGTGCTTCGTCCACGCGGCCTGCGTCGGACGCGGGAACGACGTCGCGGAGAATCGCGAGCTCCATCTTCACGGCGGACAGGAGCTGCGCAGTTTCATCGTGCAGCTCGCGCGACAGCCTGCGCCGTTCATCTTCCTGCTGCAACACCATGCGTGTCGAGAGGCGCTCGAGGTCGGCTGTGCGTTGCTGCAGCGCGCCGTACAGGCGCGAATTTTCGAGAGTGCCGCTCATCTGGCGGCCGAGCGCGGTGAGAAAATTCGCGTCGAGCGCTGCGAATGGAACGTGATCTTCCGCGACAATCACGAGCGCGCTGCCACCGCCTTCCGAGCCGCGCTCCTCCACGGGCAGCACTGCTGCAAACGGAAAGGCGAGCCCGTCGCCGATTGCATCCGCGACAGCGCTCCACTCCGGCGCGATGAACGCGCGTTGAGAACCAGCCGCGACACGCGACAGCAGCTCGGCCTGCGACCCCGTTGGCGTCGTTCCACTCCAACCCTCGCACGCACCGACGCCGAGCTCGAAATACCCGGCACGTACCGGGTCGAGCCGGAATACCGCTGCACCGCTCACCGCCGGCACTGAAACGATCCGCTGAAGAACCGTCGCGACAACGCGCTCACGCGATGACGATGCGGCCGACATCAGATCGGACGAGAGAGTGCCGAGCGTACCGACACCGCGACGCAGGTCGTCGGTGACGAGCAGAAGAATCCCCGCACCGACGGTGATCGTGAGGAGCACATCGACGTAGTATCCCCACGGTAGCCACGCGCCGTACGCGCGCAGCAAGGGATAGTCGAGATGATGTACGCCCCACACGAAGAACGCCGCGGCGAGTACAGTCGCGCCGGTCGAGCGGGTGCTGCGTGCGTAGCGATAGAACACGACTCCGGTCCACAGTGTCGCGCACGACAGGAACAGCACCATCGGGACCGAAGCGAGTGTATACGCTCCGAGATGGTAGACTGCGAAGTAGGACCAGACTGGTGGGAACAGAACCGCGATTATGTGCCAGCGTCGTCGCCGGAATCTGCCCGAGAATACCAGCGCGGTCGCGAGCACGGCGAGCGCCGTCCACCCGGTGAAGACCTGATGCCAGTAGAGCAGTACCGATTCGCGCGTGAAAATGAACGCGCCGATCGCCGCGAGTCGCACGACATACAGTCCCCACGCAAGGGACCACCACGCGAACACCGGCTTGCGGTACTCGCGGTACTGCCATGCGCAGACCACCATGAGCCCGAGTGTGACCGAAATCTGCAATAGCACGGCCGCCAGTTCGGCGCCTGCTGCGGCAAATGCTGGGCTGGACTCCGGCGACCAACTCTGGATCATCGACCTCGACTGAGAGAAAACTTACCCGAACAATTCTCTCGGTATTATAAAGCCGGTGATGTCTCCGGCAAAGTCACAAATGTGGTTATGAGGCCAAGGTCATCGGCCCTGGATCCCCGGCTTCGGCGAGGATGACGGCCTTAGTTCCGTTCCGCCAGCATCTGCTCCCGGCGCCTTGCCGCGATGCCGTGCAGGTGATGATCGGTCTCGGTCTCCAGAATCAGCGGCGGAACCGGCGCCGGCTTGCCGTCATCGCCCAGATGGACGAAGGTCAGCCAGCACTCGTTGGTGTGGCGGCGGCCGCCGGTTCTCAAATCCTCGGCGTACACATCTGCCACGACTGACATCGACGTTCGGCCGACGTGAGCGACGTGGGACCGGATCTCGACCAGCTCGCCGACCAGAATCGGCTCCTTGAACAGAATCCGCTCGACCGACAGCGTCGTCGCCTGGCCGCCGGAGTGTTTCATCGCCGACAGCGCAGCGCACTTGTCGACCATGCTCATCACCACTCCTCCAAAGATCGACGGCGTGCGCAGACCGTTCGCCTGGCTCGGCATCATCAGGTCCGCGATGATCGCTTCGGATTCGCGCGGGGTCTTCCCCTTCATCTGTCTTCCGTTTGTTGGTGGTGCGGCCTGGATCGCCACGCCCGAGCCATCAGACATGACGGGCAGTCCTTGCTCGCGACGCAGGACGCGCGGGGTGCACATACCGCACGTATTTCACTGTCTCGTCGTAAGCCGCCGCCGAGTTGAACGCGCGAACGAGAGCGCGACGGGTGGCGGAGTCGATCGGGGGATTGTCCAGCCAGTAGATGCGCGGATGCGCACTGACTGTAAATAGCGGCCAGGAGCGCTGTGACTTGTCGCGCAGGGAGATCGATACCGATCCATCGGCGACGCCACGAGCGTAAAGCGCGTAGTTCTTGCGAATCCAGCTGTGCGGCACCGAACGAACGACGTTGGAATCATCCGCCGCTGAATCGCGCTGCATGTCGCTGGGGGTTGCTGCGGCACCGGTCCGGAGATCGACTGCGGTATGTACGGTGTCATGCATATCACCTGCGGGCATCTCGTAGAACGTGCGGTGCTCCAGGAGCGCGTACGGGCCGCGCACTTCCAGCACGTCCGTCTCGCCTGAAGCGGAGATGGAGGGGTCCTGCGGTGTCTCATCCTGAGGCCCGAGTGGAGTAGCATCGGGATATGCGCGAGCGTGATGGGCCGCCATCGTCACGATGGCCGTATCGTCGTACACCAGTGTCGAGTCGTTCGACTGGAGGTCGCGCACGTAGACGCGCTCACCGGTGAACACAGCGTCGTCGAACGATCGGTCGACATCGGTTATGAACACCTCGTGGAAGCGCCCGCCGAAGTGCGCGAGGGTCATGGGCACGGCCTTGACATGGATTCCCGTCGCACCGCTGTGTACCCAGAAGGCCGAATCGGCTGTTGCAACCAGAAATTCGGCATCTGGCGGATCTGGCGCGTGCGCTTTGCAGCCCATGAATCCCGCGGCCAGCACCAGCGCGAGCATGGGAAACGGGGCCGATCCGGGCCGGAGGAAGCGAATGCGTGCGTGCCGTAACATCGCGCTGAATATACTCTGAGCGCCGTCCACGCCGTAGATTTCCCGAGCCGATCCCCCCTGTCTCGCGCCACACTGTACCGCATGCGCCTTCTCGCTCTTCTCCTTATTCCGACGCTTGCCTGCGAGCAGGCTGCATCGGGAACGCCGGCTCCTTCGCGTCACGCCGCGACCACCGCGACGACGACTGCGACGGTCGCAAGGGTGGAGGCCGACACGGCGCCGCCCGCTCTCACGGGATACGCGGAAGCGATGTCGCTGCAAAAAGAACCGCGTCCGATTCGCGCGTTGTACATCAACCGGTTCGCGGCGCAGAGCAGTGCGAAGATGCGGCACCTGATCGCCATAGCGGATTCGACGGAGATCAATGCATTCGTCATCGACATCAAGGACGAGTTCGGGCTCAACTGGCACTCATCCGACCCGTTGCTGCAACGCAATGAAGGGAGTATGAACAAGGTCGCGAATCTCCCGGCGCTGGTAGATACGCTCCGCGCGCACGGGATTCTTCCGATCGCGCGGATGGTGGTCTTCAAGGATTCGGTTGCTGCTCGCAACAATCCGGACCATGTGATTCGGAAGGCCGACGGCACTCCATGGCGCGACAAGAAGGGAGTCACATGGGTGAATCCGTACTCGCGCGCGATATGGGATTACAATTTTCGCGTGGCCGATGAAGCCGTGAAGATGGGTTTCGGCGAGATACAGTTCGATTACGTACGCTTCCCGGAGCCGTACAAGTCGCTACCACCGCAGGTCTTTCCCGAGGCTGCGGGCCGCAGCAAGGCCGACGCGCTGAACGATCTTCTCAAGACCGCGCAAGCACGGTACAGGAAGATGGGCGTGCGTATGACGGCAGACATATTCGGGCTCGTCACCACGGTGCAGGGTCCGCTCGAAGTGGGCCAGGACTGGGAGAAAATATCTCCTGTTGTGGACATCGTACTACCGATGGTGTATCCGTCACTCTACCCGCGCGGGTCGTTCGGAATCCGCATCCCGAATGCCGAGCCGCACAGGACAATCTTCATAGCTATCACGAGTGCGCGAACGCGCGACGCCAAGCTCGGCATCACCACTCCGGAACATGTACGCCCGTGGCTACAGGCCTTCACGCTTGGTGCGCCACCTTACGGACCGGCGGAGCTCGAGGCGGAGAAGCAGGCTGTGTACGATGCGGGCTACGACGGATGGGTGCTGTGGAATCCGGGCTCCAAGTACGACGAATTCCTTCCCGCGCTCGCGAAGAAGTTCGAGTCCCGCAAAAAGTCGCCGCCGCTGCCACTCCCACCGAAGACGCCGCTTGACTAAGTTGCGTTCAGCATGAGAACGGTTGTAACCATCGCTGGGATGCGCGGAGATCACTGCAAGCGCGCGCTCTTCACCGCACTGACACCGATCGCGGGAATTCGATCTGCCGACGTTGCGCTGGGCCGCATCACCGTCGAACATGACGGGACGGTGACCGAGCAGGAATTGCGCGACGCCATCTCAGTCACCGGCTATGTCATCGCCGACGTTGTCGAAGAGCGTCGCGTGCTGCCGGTAATGGATCCGTCACTGGAAGCGCACGGAATCTAGCGTTCGTTCGGAAACCGCTGCGACGGCGGAACGCGCAGGAAGAAGTACATCCCCACCACCGCGATTATCGCGAACGAGAACCACTGAATCGCGTAGCTCCTGTGCGGACCCTCATCCAGCGGTGGCGGCGGAACGCGCGGTGGTATGTTCCCGTTCGCAGCGGTGCTTCCCTCCAGCACGATAACAAAGGGGTAAAGGGGATACGGCACACGCGACTTGAGCGCGCCCAGGTCCAGCCAGCGGAACGAATCGGGTCGTCCAGGCAAAACCGGAGATCCTGGAAGCGCCCTGAAGAGCGGACGCGCGTAGCCCGTGAAATTCACCGAATCGCCCTCCCGCCAGCGCGACAGATCTACAGTCAGACCGTCGGGCGCATAGACCCAACCTCTGTTCACGAGTACAGCCGTGTCGGTTCCGGCAATGTGGAGCGGCGTGACGATGTTGATACCGGGAGAGCCGAGCCGCGTTCGATCCGCGATCTTGATCTCGTGGGCGTAGTCGTACGCACCATGCAGTGTTACGCGACGGTAGTGCAGCGCTGCCGAATCATGCGTCAGCTGCCGAACGGGAATCGGCGGCTTGGCCAGGCGCGCAACTACCTCGGCGTTCTGGGCGCGCCGTTGCGCCAGTCGCCGAAGCTGCCAGAAGCCGAGCGATGTGGTGAGTATCACAAACGCGACGGCAAGCACTGACAGGACATAATCGCGAACTGGGCGATGCATCATCTTTCGAAGGTAGTAGCGCGGCACGACGCCCGCACGGTGGGTTGAATCGGACCGGCGTGAACTACGTTCACAGGAGGCGCATCTGCTCGCCCAGCATGTCCGGGTCTATGGATTGCTGACCCAGCATCTCCTGAAGATCGCGCGCAGAGCGAGGGGCGTGACCGGCGAAATAATTGCTCATGTATCCGTAAATGTCGGTAACGCTGTCGGGAACGAATTCGATCGCGTCGACCCACTTTCGCAATTCGGGCGTGCGATCCACCTGAATGCGTGAGTGATCGACGAGAAATCTGTTGGGCCCCATCCATCTGATATAGTGGAACGCGGCCGTCGGCCGTGCCAGCAGCTCGATCATCCAGCGGCGTGGGATCCACGACCCATCCACGAGCGCGACCGCAATCCCGTAGTCGCGCAGAAATGCGAGCACGCCGGGCGTCATCCAGCCACGCGCGCGGAATTCGATCGCAACGCGAATGTCGCGCGGCACACGCGGAACGAAATCGACCAGCGCGGGAAGCTCTTCCGGTCCGAAGTCAGGGCCGAGCTGCACCAGTACAGGGCCGAGTTTCTCGCGCAATTCGCGCGCTCGATCGAAGAAGATGTCGATGGTACCATCGACGTCGCGCAGCCGCGCCTCATGCGTTACAGTTTGCGGGAATTTGAGCGCGAAGATGAAATCCGCTGGCGTGCGGTCGTACCAGCCGCGCACTGTTGTCGACGGCGGTACTGCGTAGAATGTCGAATCGACTTCGACGGTCGCGAACGCACGAGCGTAGGTCGGAAGAAAATCCGCCGGCCGCGTTCCGTCCGGATAGAACACACCGGCCCACGCAGAGTAGTTCCATCCCTGTGTTCCGATGTGGAGCGTTGTCGCCATACATTGAATCGGTAGAGTAATCGAATCGCTGTCAAGATGAACACACGTCGTGTGGCATCCACCTTGCCCCTCATGTCTGCATATCGGTGTCCCGCGTGGCAGACGATCGGACGCCATTCCCATTGGAGGCAGTATGGATACCAGAAAGGACAACCCGGATAAGCACAGCTCCGTTCCGAAGAGCCCGTCCCGAATCGCAGGTGACGAAATTGGCGAAGCTGCTGGCGGCATCTCCGGCGTCGTGGTGGGCGCGGCAATCGGGTCGGTCGGTGGCCCGGTTGGCACGCTCATCGGCGGTATTGCGGGCGCGGTCGGCGGATGGTGGGCGGGGCATGCAGTGGCCGAAGCTGCCCAGGAATACACAGTCGGCGACGATGCAGTTTATCGCAACCACTACGACAACTCGCCAGACCGGCTCGCAGATCGGGATTACGAATCCGTAAGTCCCGCCTATCGGTTGGGCCATCTCGCGGCGCGCAATCCGGACTATCGTGGCCGTCCGTTCGACGACATCGAGGACGAGCTGCGCCGCGGCTGGGACGGTGGTGCGAGACAGACGTACGGCGAATGGAATACCGTACGCGGCTATGTCAGGGACGCGTACGATCGCAGCGCGAGCGCGAGCGAACAGCAGCGTCTTCGCGACGAAGCAAACAACGCAGCGAACGAAGCCGACAGGCGCCTGGAAGAGTCAGGCGACATGAACATCTTCTAGAGCGGAGTATACGAAGGCCAGGCACATTCGTCATTCCCGCGAAAGCGGGAATGACAATCGCTGTCAGTCCTCTATCTCGCCGCCGCCCTCGGCCCATCCGCGGAATCCGCCCTTGAGCGACGTGACATGCTGATATCCCATTTGCTGCAGCGTATCGGCGGCGAGCGCCGAGCGTGATCCGCCGGCGCAGTACACGACGATGTTCTTGTCGCGATCTAGAACGTCTTCGATCTTCCCTTCGAGCTGACCGCGCGGAACATGAATCGCGCCTGGTACGTGCCCGAGATTCCACTCGTTCGGCTCGCGTACGTCCAGGAAGAAAGTGCCGGGCTTCTGCCTCTCCATGATCGCGTTCGCCGCATCGATTTCCTTTATTCGCGCCTTTGCTTCTGCAACGAGATCATTTCCGCTTTTCGTCATGACTGCTCCACGTTGAGGGTTAGTGCATCTGTGTCGAGCGTCGCGATTGCGCCGAGCGGAATCGTCCACTGATCGTCGACATGTCCCATCGGTATTCCAGCGATGCACGGAATGTCCAAAGTGCTTGCAAATTCCGCGAGCACGTCATCGAGTGTACGTGACTGACGCGTGTCACCGGGTGATTCGTCCGCATCACAGGATGTGCAATATCCAAATGCGATTCCAGCAAGCCCGGACAGCTCGCCCGCGAGCGAAAGCTGCGTGAGCATGCGGTCGATGCGGTACAGCCCTTCGTTGGTGTCTTCGATTACCAGAATCGCACCGTCGAGATCCGGGAAATATGGCGTACCTGCGAGAGAAGAGATCAGGGAAAGATTTCCCCCCGCAAGTCTTCCGCGTGCGCGGCCGGCGCGAATCGCCCGGGCGCCAGGCGCGGCGCCACACGGATCTTCACCCTGAACCAGTGCACGCTCGAATGAAGTGCGCGCAAACGGCGTGAGCGGCGTGCGCGCGTTGGGTGAATGATAAGTAATGATCTCGCACGCACGGCCCATCGCCGCATGCAATCCGGAGATGTCGGAGTATCCCATGATTGGCTTGGGATGTCTGCGCGCCGCGTCATAGTCGAGATGCTCCAGGATGCGCATCACACCGTAACCGCCGCGCAGACACCAGATTGCGTCGACGGAATCATCGCGCAACGCAGCGTTCATGTCCGCAATGCGATCTGCGTCCTTCGCAGCAAAATAGCTGTAGCGCGCAAGAACATGCTCACCAACTGTCGTTTCCCAGCCGAACGAGCGAGCAGTCGCGAGAGCTGTCTCTACATCGCCGCGATCCTTCAATGGGCCGGATGGTGCAACGAACGCTACCCTGGCGCCCGCGCCTGTCGTTTGAACGTGTGAAAAGCCGCGAATTGGCATGTGAATATTTGAGTGCGAGTTGGCGAACACCCGACGTTACAAGACTAATCTGGCACATGCGTTGCCGGTTTTCACAGCGAAGGAAAAACAACTTCTCGGTATCACGGAGGAATCTTTTATGGCCGGCAGAGATAAACATGATAATAATCCGAGCGAGTCGAACAACAGTTCTCGCAAATCCAAACCAAAGGTCAGCTCGAACGGCGGAATGAACGCCTCGACTGGTTCGACGCAGGACAGGCAGTCAAGCATGGGCGGTTCGCAGGGAACCATGGACGAAGCTCGCGAGCGGGACCAGGCTCGTGACCAGGCGGGGAGAAACGCATCCTCCAGTAGCTCCCGTGACGAGGGCGGATACGGCGCCGATTCAGGATATAGCGACGCATCATCACGAAGCTCCGGCAGGCAGGGGCCGAACGACGAGAACGCCCGTCGGGCGAGTAATCCTTCCAGCAGTGCTTCACATGATGCATCCGGCACGCGGTCGCCGAGTGACAGCAGCTCTTCAGGCACGCGCGATTCCGGAAATGATGCGTCACGTCGCGGTACTGGCGGCTCCGGCAGCGGCCGGACCTGATTATCCGGCTGTCGAAATCCACGAGAGGCGCGCCGACATCGGCGCGCCTCTCGTGCGTTCAGGGACGGGATGCGAATACCTTTCGCCCATGCCGGCAATGAACCCTTCCTTCGCGGCCACCATCGCCGCGACGACCCCGTGGATCCTCACGCCGATAATCGCTTCTCTGCGCATGGCGCGCTCCACATCCCTCGACGCCGAATCGGTGCAACCACCAGCCGATCCGCCGCGTGTTTCCGTGATAGTTCCCGCACGCAACGAGTCTCGAAACATCGCGGCGTGCCTCCAGTCGATCCTCGCCTCGTCATACCCAAAGCTGAAAGTGATTGCAGTCAACGATCACTCGACCGACGACACTGCGGTGATCGCTCGCGCCATCGTGTCGACGGATCCACGCCTTACGGTGCTGGACAACCCCGATCTGCCGGCGGACTGGTTCGGCAAGCAATGGGCCTGCCAGACCGGCGCCGACGCGGCGTCAGGCGAGATACTCGTGTTCATGGACGCGGACGCGCGTGCCGCGCCTGACCTGATCGTACGATCCGTGAACGGCATGCTCCGAACCCACGCCGATTTCTATTCCGTGCTCGGGCGCCAGGAAATGATCACCTTCTGGGAGCGTCTGCTTCAGATGCAGGTCTTCACCGTACTGGTAACCCGGTTCGGCGGGACCGAGATCGTCAACCGTTCCAGGAGCGCATCCGCGAAGATCGCGAACGGCCAGTATCTCATGGTGCACCGCGCAACCTACGACGAATTTGGCGGACATGGACTCGTGCGCGGATACGTCGCAGAGGACCTGATGCTCGCCCAGCGCTACTTCGAGCTGGGGAAAAAGACGGTGCTGGTCGAGGGTATCGATCAGCTATCGACGCGCATGTACACATCGCTCGCGGAGCTGATGGGCGGTTGGCGCAAGAATCTCTTTGCCGGCGGCCGTCATTCCATGCCGTTCGGGGGCCGCGCTGCCTGGCTCGCGCCACTGTTGCTACCGCTCCCATTCCTCATGCAGCTGGCGCCACCGCTGCTGCTTGTCGTCGCCGTCGTGTTCCGAATTCCTGCGCTCGAGCTATGGGGCGCCATTACGACAGCGGTCACGCTGCTCACATGGCTCGCCTACTATCGCGTCGCCCGCGTACCGATGCTGTACGCGCTGCTCTTTCCCCTCGGCGCAGGAGTGACTCTTTACATCACGCTTTCTGCAGTATTACGCGGCAGTCGCGTAGAGTGGAAGGGACGCGAGTACCAGAGCGTACATCCAGCGAACCCGTGATGCGTACCGTCTACTTGCCGCGCTGACCCGACTTGGCCGAGGTGGCCTGCGGCTTGGGACGCGGAGCAGAAACGTTGACCGTCCGCGATTTGGCCTGCGGAGCTGCGTTGGGAACCCCTCCCGCCTTTGGGCGCGATGGCTTCCGTGAGAAATCAGGAATCTCGCGTGTCGATTTCTTTTTCATATAGCCCCCAGAGTGTGATGGCTCGGCTTCCGGAGACCGGACGCCGAACATCTCCGCCTTCTCCCGAAACGTAAACGTCTTGCCACACTGGGTGCAGACGTAGCTTCCCGTGCGCTTCCCCAGATCGTACTCCTTCGCCAGCGCAGGATGCTTACAGGGTCTGTCGCCCCATTCCTGTTTGATCGCCGCTGCCCGCTTTTTCTGCATGAATGTAAGATAAGCAGCGATGGCCGCTCCGCGGACCGCTCGGCGGGCCGCTCAGCGCGCTCCCTTGTCGATCACGATCAGCTTCGCATCGTCCGTCGCGATCTTGCGCATCCACTCGAGCATGGTCTTGAGTTGATCCGGAGCATAGTCACCCCCTGCACCGGTGATCGTTCGCTTCAGCACCAGGTCGCGGCCTGACTGTGTGTACTCGCTGTGGTACTTGCCGAACTCGCTCGACGCATCTACATCGGCCGGTAGTTGAGCGCGCCATCCTTCCGGCATCGTGAGGCGGAATTCCATCGTCGTCACACCGTACCCGAAGATCTTGTCCGCCGCTATCGGAAACAGCCTCGGTCCGGCTGTTTCTATTTCCTGCGCTGCGGAGGAAAATCCGCTCATCGTGCCGAACGGATTGGTGAGAATCACGTTCGTCCCTGCCATCGATGCAGCTCGTCCATTTCGAACGATCACCGACATCCTCGGTTTCGCCGCAAGATCCTTCCCGACGAATCCGGTAAGACTGTCGCCCTGTGCGCCATCGAAAATGTTGCCCGCAATGGCGTTGGCCGCCTTGGCCCGTTGAACGGAATCCAGCGGGTTCTCGAAAGCGTTCCGCAACGAATACTGACGCGCGCCGAGTCCGCTCTCTTCGTACCGCCCTGTGAACTGCCCGTCGACCGAAAGCGTACCGACGATGCGACGCGAACCGGAATTATTTGCAATGGACGCCTTCGGGAACGTTATCTCCTCGATGTTCCCATCCGGATGAACGACCATCCCGAATGCTCCCTGATAATCGAACGGCAGCTCACCGAGCGGCGTGAGCGATGCGGTGAGATCGGCAAATTCGTACGTCGTCGCGCCAGGCAGTTTGAAAGCCGCGATTACGTGGTCGAGCTGCGCGATGGATGGCATGCTTCGCTGCACGCCTCCACTCGAATTCAGAATTACAGGATACGCTGTGATCCCCAATCGCTTGAGAGCGACAATGAAGAGCGTAGCCTTGTCCTTGCAATCCCCGAATCCGGTGCGTACCACCTCGTCGGGCGACCTCGGCTGATAGCCGCCCAATCCAAGCGCGATGCTGACGTACCGAATGTCCTGCGCCACCCAGCGATGCACCGCACGGATGGAATCATCCAGCGTCCGGGCGCCTTTGACAGCCTGCGTGATGGCGGAATCGACCGCTGGCGAAGTCACGTATCGGTCGCGCGCATTTCCAGCGTACCACTTACCAATCGCCGCCCATGTGATCGGCGATGATACCATGACGGACATGTACACGCCGTTCGAATCCGACTCGAACGCTTCGGACTTGATGCTCTTGATGTTGCTGGTCGCCCACGTATAGACGTGGCGTCCGTTCGCCGACTTCTCCGTACGCGCGAAGTTGAGATTGTCCTCGCGGATGCGTGGTGTGAAGCCGGCGGGAACATCGACCACATAACGCGAACGTATCACCTGCGCTCCGCTGCTCACGTTCCACGAGTCGAAGAAGTCGCCGGGTAGAAACGGCTTCAGCTCCGTCGTCGTGTAGCTCAGATCGACGATCGTGCCGGGTGCTACGCCCGTAAGCGATACCCGTACGACTTTCTGATCCGAATAGGTTGGATCACCGAACTGCGCTGGCACGTCCGACTCCTGCACCTGCGACGGCGCCGCGCTCACGACCGTGCCGTCCGGCTTGACCACGCGAATCCAGTTCAGCGTGAATCGCTGATGTTTGGGGGCATACGAAAACTGCTGCTCTCTATACCGATCGACGGCTTCCGGACGCAATATCTGGATGATCTGCCGGTATGTCGATTCCTCGCGCCCGTCGGGCTCGACGCGCAGCACTCCGTCGTCCAGAAGCAGAACTCCTGATTCTTCAGGAAATTGTTCCGGCTTGACAGCAAGCCGGTAGATCGTGTCGGCGTTGACCGACGGGTCGCCAGCTGACGTGATGTGGGGAGCCTGCGCCAGTGCAAGCGATGATACGAGAGCGAGTGAAATCGCGGCAGTCAGCGTGCGGAAGAGCAAACGGAAGAGCAAGAGGTTCTCCGGGCGTCGCGCACGTGGGTAGCTCATGGCGCTCACGACGCACAATTGAGTGATGATGATACGGAACTGGTGGATTACGTGTTGCTTCCGGCATGTTTCGCCGCTCGCAGCTCCATTCCGCGCGCGATGACGTATGCAATCAGTAGGAACACGAACGCGACGAGCAACATCCATGCAGTGCTCTGCAGCGTTTCGATCACGGTGCGGTACACTTCCAGCGTCCAGCGCTCGGGTGTGAGTACCAGGGGTGCTGCCTTCGGATCTGCCGGATTCACATATTGCTCGAGCGAGAAGATCCTCACTCCACCAGATATTCCCACAACGTACAGCGCGAATATCATGTACCGGTGCCATGCGCCCGCGAGGTCCGGCGCCACGACGCGATCGAGTATCCGCCGGATCGATCGGCTGAATATGAAGGCGACGATGGCCGACACCACGAGCGCTACGGCGAACGTAACCACGAGGAGTGCTAAAAACACTGGCTCAGCGTGATTGCATCAGACATGGGCCGAATTCTCCGTTTGCATGCGTGAGCTTGCGGACCTCGTATTTAAATGTCGGATGCAATGACTCCCGCCGCCAGTTCCCGGCGTGAGTTGCGGCCGCTCTCGCAGCCCGGCCGCCCCGCAAGTTGCCGCCTGGCGTCACGCGATCAATCAGAGCAGCGCCAGCCTGCGCACCAGGTAGATATTTGATCGCGCCCGTCTGGAGCTGCTCGGCCCCGCCATACCGGCGGCACGTACTGTGGCTGAGTGGACTCTCTCACTCACGCCGCACGGATCATTGACGCCACCGCTCACGAGGGTGGCATGGACGCGCTCCTCGCGACTCTGGGCTTCACCGACCGCCCACATCCGCTCGATGCTGCGTCGCGAGATCGACTCGGACTTCCCACCGCAATACTCTCAGCCCGCATAAGCTCTGGCGAGGGATCGTTGCGCGCCCTGAGCGCAGAGATCGAACAGACTGCGAGCGTGCGGGACGTAATAACGGTCATCGCGCGCCAGCTCACGATGCAGGCGCCGCATCTCCTGTGGCTCGTCGTCGTCGGTCATCGCGACGGATCGACATTCGGCATTGCAACGTGGCGCCGCGTTCGCTCCACCCCACAGATCGCCGCGTTGATCTCCGAGCGCGGTAACGTCGTGGACAGTGACGCCGAGACGTTGTGCGCGTTGTCGGCGGCAGCCGCCGCTTACGGTGATGAGATGCGTCACATGCGCTGGCTCGACATACTCGGCCGTGATGCGGTTACGCGCCGGTTCTTTCATGCTCTTGCACATACCATCGACTCGCTCGCCGATTCTCTCCCATCACAGCTACCCGCCGCAGATGCGCGAGAGATCGCGATCCTCACGACGAGCCGCCTTCTCTTCCTTTCGTTTCTCGAAACCAAGGGTTGGCTCAACAGCGACTTCGGCTTTCTCGCCAACGGATTCACCGAGTGTATCGCGAACGGAGGCGCGTATCAGCGCCGCGTACTCGAGCCGCTTTTCTTTGGAACGCTGAACACGCGGGTCTCCGAACGCGCACCGCGATCCCGGGCGTTCGGACGCATCCCGTTCCTCAACGGCGGACTCTTCTCGCGCACGACTGTCGAGCGCATCCACCGCCACTCGCGTTTCTCCGACGACGCACTCGGCGCTCTCTTCGGTGACGTCCTCATTCGATTTCGCTTCACCGCGCGCGAGGACGCAACTACATGGTCCCAGGCCGCCATCGATCCCGAAATGCTCGGCAAGGTCTTCGAATCGCTGATGGAACCCGGCGACCGCAAACGCGGAGGAGTGTTCTACACTCCACAGCGCTTCGTGGAAAGGCTCACCACTCTCGCGTTCGGAGCCGCGCTCGAACGCGGTGGCATGACACGCAGGCAGGCCGAGCTGCTGCTCGATGACCAGACACCGAGAACGGGCCCGAATCCCCGCCTTCTGGAAGACGTGAAGCGACTGCGAATTCTCGACCCCGCCTGCGGCTCCGGCGCATTCCTCGTCTATGCACTCGAACGCGTGGCACGCCTTCGGATCGCGCTCGGTGATGCGGACTCCCCGAGCAATGTGCGACGCTCTGTGCTGCGACAATCGATTTTCGGCGTGGATTCCAGTCCTACAGCAGTATGGCTGTGCGAGTTGCGGCTGTGGTTGTCTGCCGTGATCGACAGCGACGAGCAGGACCCGATGCGTGTCATTCCTCTGCCGAACCTGGATCGCCAGATTCGCGTAGGGAACTCGCTCGCGGACGACGGATTCGCAGATCAGGCTTCGCGCGCTGCCACACCGCGACGCGCATCGGCGCTACGGGATCGATACGCACGATCCAGCGGTCGGAGAAAGCTCTCCCTCGGGAGGCAGCTCGACGTCGTGGAGCGTATGCGTGCAGTTGACGCGATCGACGTCCGCATCACCGCGGCCCGATTCGAGCGAAAGGAGATTGTACGTGCCGTCCGGTCACGTGACCTCTTCGATGTACGAACGCCGCCCGATCCGAAACAGCGCGACAGACTGCTCCAGCTGCGCGCCACCATGCGAGCGTTGCGACGAAAGCGCGCGGCAATCAAGCGCGGCGCGACGCCGGCGTTCGCCTATCCGATACACTTCGCGGATGTCGCCGAGTTGGGCGGATTCGATGTAATCGTCGGCAATCCGCCCTGGGTTCGAGTGCACAACATGCACGTCGACGATCGCGCACGCTATCGGGAGAAATTCAGCGTGTTCCGTCGCGGCGCGTGGTTGGAGGGAGCGCGCAGTGCAAGCGCCGGCCAGGGCTTCGCCGGACAGACTGATCTCGCGGCTCTGTTCGTGGAGCGATCGGTGGACCTGCTCGCGCCCGGTGGCGTCATGGGACTGCTTCTGCCATCCAAGCTGTGGAGCTCGTTGGCGGGCGGTGGCGCGCGCCAGCTCGTGCTCGAACGGACCCGAATCATCGCCATCGGCGATTACTCCAATGCGCCCGACGCATTCGAGGCGGCCGTGTACCCTTCGATGCTTGTTGCAACGCGCATTTCTGAAGACGGAGCGGAACACAACTGTCCCGTACAGGTCAGCGTACAGCATCGCAGCGACATTTCGCACTGGAACGTTGCTGCGGAGAACCTTTCGCTCGATCCTTCCCCGGGGAGTCCGTGGCTGTTGCTCGCCCCTCGGGCTCGCGAGTCATTCGATCGGCTGACAGCCGCCGGCGTTCCGTTGTTTACCACAGCCCTGGGACGACCACACCTCGGCGTCAAGACAGGCTGCAACGACGCATTTGTCGTTCGGGCCGGCGACAATCATGGTGAGGTGACGGACATCGCAGCGGCTGGAAAACGTGGCGAGATCGAGACACATTTGCTTCGGCCGCTCGTCCGGGGAGAAACGCTGACGCGATGGCAGCTCGCTCCGGACGATGAGCGAATCATATGGACCCACGATGACGCCGGCACGCCGTTCCGCGCGCTGCCACCGAACGCGCACCGCTGGCTTGCGCGCTCCCGGCGCGCGCTCGAGCGACGGAGCGACTCGCGCTCGGATCGCTGGTGGTCCCTCTTCCGGGTCGAGAGTGCGTGCGCCAGATCGCCGCGCGTAATCTGGGCGGACTTCGGGCGCGCCCCCAGAGCAGCTGTTCTCGAAGCAGCTGATCCGACAGTCCCTCTCAACACCTGTTACTCCGTGACGTGCAATTGCATGACCGACGCTCTCGCACTCGCGACCATCCTCAACTCACGGATAGCCGCAGCATGGCTCGGCGCAATTGCGGAGCCGGCACGTGGCGGATATCACCGGTATCTCGGCTGGACGATCGCACGATTGCCCGTCCCGTCGGACTGGTCACGCGCCGGGAGACTGCTCGCGCCCGTCGCGGAAGCCGCGCGTGGCGGGAATGAGCCAGCCGACGATGACCTCGATGCTCTCGTGCTGTCCGCGTATGGCTTGAACGAATCTGCCCTCCTGCCGCTTCTCGAGTGGACCCATGCTCGCAACAACGATTGACACGACGCAGCAGGACGCCGAGCCCCGCGTCGTCTCTGTCGCTGATGCACGCACGGCGATCGCTGCATGCATGCTTGGCGACGAACCGCAACAACTTCGCATTGGGGACATCACACTCCACGCACATCAGCGGTCCGCGGTCGCACGCATAAGGCGCACGATATCGGACCACGGCGGTGCGCTTCTCTGTGACGATGTCGGGCTCGGCAAGACGTACGTCGCACTAGCTGTCGCGGCTCGTTACGAAGCAGTGACCGTAATCGCCCCAGCCTCGCTCACGGATATGTGGCTGCATGCCCTCGCCGCGACCCACGTCAGCGCTGAATTCGTCACGATCGAATCACTTGGGCGCACAGGCCCGCCAGTGAGAAGACGCGACCTGATAATCGTCGACGAGGCTCACAACTTCCGGAATATCAGCACGCGTCGCTACTCGGCGCTCGCGCGTCTCTGCATTCTCAGCCGTGTTCTCCTGCTCACTGCGACTCCGCTGCACAATTCGCACGACGACGTCGCGGCACTTGCCGCTCTGTTCATCGGGTCGCGCGCATACACGATGACCGGAGCGGAATTCCTGCCCCTCATGGTGCGGCGCGATTCAGCAGCGCACGCCGGAGAGGGCCCCATACCCGTTGTCGAGCACGCTGCTCCGGTGGTGATCGCGACGGATACAACCATCCTCGACATGATCCTCGCCGTTCCGCCGCCGGTGCCTCCGAGCGACGGCGGCGTCGCGACACGGCTCGTCATGCACGGACTGGTGCGACAGTGGGTATCCAGCAACGCGGCGCTCGTTGGCGCGCTCAAACGCAGGATAGCGCGCTCGCATGGATTGCTCGCGTCTCTCGATACGGGCCGTTATCCCACCGCGGCCGAGCTGTCTGCGTGGGTGTACAGCGACGACGCGGTGCAGCTCGCGTTTGCAGAGTTGCTGGTTCCAGCGACCGCTCCGCTCGCGGCGCTCGGCTCGGCACTACGCGAGCACGTGTCGGCACTCGACGCGCTGCTGGCGCATGCCAGGACTCTCGACGACGCGCTACTCGCCCGATTCGTCCGGGACGTCGTGCGAACGCATCCCGCCGAGAAGGTCGTCGCGTTCTCGTGCTATGCAGAGACCGCTGAAGCGATTTATCGGCTTGTCAAACGGGATGGGCACGCTGCCTTGTTGACCGCCCGCGGAGCGATGATCGCAAGCGGACCAGTCAGCCGCACCGAGGTGCTCGGCCAGTTCGCGCCAGAGGGTCGACACGATCATCTCGACGAGCACGCAACCATCAACTTGCTCGTTGCGACCGATCTGTTGAGCGAGGGCGTGAATCTTCAGGAAGCGTCCGTCGTGATTCACCTTGACCTTCCGTGGACCGCTGCTCGCGTGGAGCAACGCATCGGCCGTCTGGCGCGCATGGGTTCGCGACACCATCGCGTGATGTCATACACTGTGAGTCCCTCAGCACGAGCGGAGATGTTTCTCCATGAGCTGGAGATAATCGCACGCAAGTCGGATTTCGCCGCGCGCATGTTCGGCCACTCGACAATCACCAACCTGTCCGCGCGGCCGAACGACCGAGCGACGATCCAGCGTGGCGAGCATGTGCGCGCAACGATCGAGAAATGGCGACGCAGCGGTGCCGACGTGATCGATCCGGCAAACAGCTCGCGCGTCGTTGCCATGGCGCGCGCGGCCCGCGCTGCCACACTCGGAGTGTGGATCGTCGATGGCACCGCCACGCTGCTCTCATGGGACGAAGTTTCCGGAATTACCGACGACGCTCACGCCGTCGAAGCCGCGACCGATCTCGCAGACCGTGCTGAAGCCGCGGAAGGCACCGAAGACACTGAAGGCGCGGCGTTCCGGCATGAGCTGGCGACGCGTCTGGCGTCGGTGCTTCAGTCTGCCGATTCCTGGTATCAACAGCGCTGCGCCTGGCACGCACTCGGCGCACCAGACGGAAGCGCAACCATTCCAGGGGTCCACGACGCAAGACGAGCCCTCGCGCGCGTCGCAGATGCCGCCAGCGCCAACGCGAACTTTGCGCGACGAGCCCATTTCGCCGCTATCGCCACACGCCTTCGGAGTGCGGCCAGAAAGCCGCTGCCGCTAGCGGTGGAGTGGTCGCTGGAAAGCCTCGCGGATTCCCCCGACGAGGCCGCCGTCGACACCATCCTCGAGCTCGTCGACAGCGCTCGGCGTTTCCCCGACCAGGTCCGTGAAAAGGGCATCCGTCTGGTCGCGCTCATCTTCATGTCGCCAGAGCGGTCGTCATAATGCTTTCGAACGATCGTTCGAGATACGCCCAATCGAAGGTCGCGATCCATTACATTCGCCATATGGCACAACCGAACACAGCTGCGCCCGGAGTGCAGCATCGTACCCGTCCGATCGCCGTCCTTTTCGACCTGGACGGCACCCTCATCGATTCCATCGGCCTCCTGCTTGCCAGCGTCAAGCACGCGTTCGAGGGCTTTACCGGACGATCCCCGACGCAGGAAGAATGGGTCGCCGGAATCGGCACCCCGCTCGCCACCCAGCTCAAAGCCTACTGCGAGACGGACGACCAGCTGGAGGCCATAACGACGCGTTACCGGGTCTTTCAGCGCGCCGCGCACGATCGCCTGACGACGGTCTTCCCCGGAACGCTGGAAACCCTCGGAAGCCTCGCCGCGGCAGGCCATCCAATGGGCATCGTTACGAGCAAGTCCAATGAGATGATGGACCGCGCTCTCGATCTCACAGGCATCGCACCCTACATGCTGTCGAAAATCGGCTGCGACTCCTGCTCCACCCACAAGCCCGATCCATTCCCGGTCCGTATGGCCCTGGGCGAGCTGGGCTACGAGGCGAGCGAGGCGGTTTTCGTCGGTGACTCACCGCACGACGTCAACGCCGGCAATGCAGCAGGTGTGATTTCGATAGCCGCGCTCTGGGGTCCTTTTCGCCGCGACCAGCTCGAGAACGCGAGTCCGACTCATTTCCTGACGGACATAGCCCACCTCCCAGCGCTCGTGGAACGAATCCAGAACCGTTCCGCGGTGTAATATTGTTGCAGTCTCTTCCTTTCAATCGGAGCCTTTGATGGGTTTCTCACTTCCCGTCACTTCCGGCCTTGTCCGGACCGGCGAGGAGCGCGCGCAGCTCGTCCGCCGTACGTACTCGCTGGTTTTCGTCAGCGTGCTGGTCACGGTTGTCGGCGCAACCTACGCGATGTCGAACCAGTACATCCTGGATCAGATCACCCAGCATCGGTGGCTGTCGATGGCGGCCGTGTTCGTGCCGCTTCTCGTTGCCCAGGGAGCCCGGAATCGCTTTCCCCTGAACATCGCGATGGTGCTGCTGTTCTCGTTCGCGATGGGCGCGCTGATCGGGCCGGTGATAGTCCTCAGCACACGCGGCGGCACCGAGCTCGTAACGCAGGCCGCGACGATCACGCTGGGGGCCTTCGGGATACTCACGCTTTACGCGTTCGTCAGCCGGCGTGACTTCTCCGCATGGGGCAGCTTCTTCGTCGTCGGCCTGTGGGTGCTGATCGCGACGTCGCTGCTGAGCATGTTCTTCGGCAACGCCACGAGTGAGCTCTGGCTCGCCGGCGGAACCGTGCTGGTCTTCAGCGGCTTGCTCGTGTTCGATACGTGGCGCCTGCGCAACGTGTACGGACCCGAGGATTACGTCATGGCAGCCCTGCAGATCTATCTCGATCTGCTCAACATGTTCCTGGCGGTTCTCCGCCTGCTTGGCGGCGGCCGGCGCAGCTAGACCGGCGGCTCCGTACACAAAAGGCGCGTCCAGCTGGACGCGCCTTTTGTGTATGGGCAGACCCTTGTGTCTGCCCAGCCTTTACCGAGTTGCCGCGAACTCTATCTCGTTCGCCATATTGAGATCCTTCTGCGTGATGCCACCTGCGTCGTGGGTCGTCAGCAGGCAGGTGATCCTGGTGTAACGAATGTCGATGTCGGGATGGTGCTGCGCCGCTTCTGCCGCTTCCGCGACGCGCGCCACGAAGGCGATGGCATCCGGAAAGGTCTCGAACTGAAACGTTTTGGAAAGCACATCACCCTTCCGGGCCCAGCCTGGGAGCGACCCAAGCCCCCGCTGAACCGCGATGTCCGACAACCGCTCAGGACGCTCCATATTTTTCATGATCCTTGCCCCCAAACGTTTGAGTGGGATCTTCGTTTCAGTCGTGCTGGTACTCGCATCCGCCGCTCCGGTTTCAGCGCAGACGATGCGCGAATCGATCTTCACGCTCACGCCGCACTGCACCTTCGCCTGCCAGTCACCGCCGCTAGCGCCAGATTCGACGAATCATACTACATCCAGACACTATTGGCGCAATCTCGCCGCCGGCTTTGCAGCCAGCATCCTCGCGCACGAGGCGGGCCACGTCGGAATGTCCTACGCCCTCGGCGCGCACCCCACCTTCGGCTTCCTGGATGGCAAACCGACCGTCTATTCCGGAATCGACGCCACCCGGGACCCGCACAAGCAATTCCTCTTCTCCAGCGCCGGCCTCGACGTGCAGGCGATAATGGATGAGGCGATCCTGGACATCCCGCACCAGCGCGGTGGCGCGTTCGAGCGCGGTATTCTCGCCGGCGGAATTGCCACGGCCTACTTCTACGCGACATTCGGACGCAACGCGCCGAACAGCGACATCACCTACATGGCGAGCACGTCATCGCTGAGCCGGACGACTGCATCGCTCATATACGCCGGCCTTGCGACCATTCAGACGATCCGCATCGCGCACGACGGACACTACGCAAACTTCTTCCTGCGTCCTTCATCGAACGGCGCAATCAATGTTGGAGTCGCGCTGCTCCCGGACGACCGGTTGCAGGAGAAGTAGCAGCGGGCGCAACAGTGGAATCGGGCCGCGCGGTCGTATCGGCAGCCCACACTGCGCCATCCGCCGTCCGTACTACCTGATGAAGTCCGATGTCGCGCGCGAGCGTCTCGGGCGCGACAAAGTCAGGGCTGCGCTCATCGAATGCGACGACGTACCCGTGATCGGCGCGTATCCGCTCTGCGAAGCCTGACATGTCGCCCGGATCCGCGCTATCGGGAAGCTCACGCGCAATCCGGTTCGCGTGGAAATACAACGCCGGCGGCCAGTTGGAGTAGAGCGGCCGGCCGGCTGCGTTGGCGCGAACCCAGGCGGTGAGCGGCGAATTGCGCCAGCTCGTGTTGGCGAAGTCGCTTCCTTCCGTCGTCGCGTACACCGCGTCATTCACCGTCGCTGTTGCCGTCGCACCAAGCCAGACGAGCGCGACTGCTGCAATTGCGACGCGTACTGGCAAATGATATGCGCGCCACCAGTATCCGATCGCGGCGACGGCCTCTATCTCGATAAGCACGATCAACGGTGCCAGAATGCGCCAGTCGAACGGGATCGTGCCGCCGACGAACGCGCGAGACGCGACGATGACAGCGACGTAGCACGCGCCGAGCAATGAGGTGGCGCCGAGCAGGGCGGACACTCCGCCGACACGAAGCTGCTTGAGACGGTTACCAGAAGTGTCGCTCGCCGCCATGATGACGAACGCGGACAGGGCGACCGTCAGAACCAGCGCGAGCGCCCGTTGGAGCGTTCCGTCCGAGAGTAGCGGGGCAAGCCATTCCGCAAGTGTGTCGCGGGCTTGAACGACGGTGTCACTCCAGCCGCCATACACGTGCAACTTGGGCGTCGCGTGGCGATCCGGGACCATGGCGGTACGCGCGAACCACAGCGTGAGTGCGATGAACGGCAGGAACGCGACGGTGGTTGCGCGGCGCACGCGTGCGCGAAAATCGCGCTGCGAGTCAAAGAGTGTCCAGATCACTGCGGCCGCGGGCGCGGATGCACCGGCGTATCGCACCATTACGGTTGCGGTCGCGATCACGCTCAGAAGGATGAGACGGTCGCGCGCGTAGACCATCACGAACAGCAGCAACAGCATCAACGCGATGAACAGCGGCTCGCTCAACACCGAGAGGTACGTATCGAACACAGCCTGCGTCACGAAGATCACGACAGCACCTGCCACGCCGGCGAAAATACCGAGCGGACCTGAGATGAGCAGAACTATCGTTGCTGCAGTTACAGCGGCGGCGGCGACATTGATCCAGCGTGCCGACTGCACCGGCGACGCACCGAGGAATACCGGCACCGCTATCGCCGCTGGAAAGCCGGGTGGCCACAGGGAAAGCGAGGACGTGGAATCGGTCCGTTCCCACTCCGCTGTCGGGACGCGCATGCGGCCACTACGCACCAGAGACGTCGCCGCACCCATGTACGCCATCGAGTCCGGGTCCAGGCCGGGACCCGGCGAGCTGGTCGAGAGAAAAACGAGGGCCGCGGCAATCACCGCGGCCCCAAGTACAGTCAGTGATTTCAGATGCGTGGGGAATTGGAATTCGGCATCGTGTCTCGCTTGGGCATGGTGTCCTTCTTCGGCATCGTATCGCGACGCGGCGTCATCGGCATCATCGGCATTGTTGATATCGTATCGCGCTTCGCGGTCGTGTCAAGCGGTGGCTTCGCAGGCATGACTCCGCTAGACGTATCGACAGGCGCTGTCGTGCTGTCGTGTTTCGGAACCGCCATGGGGTTCGTCACGGCATGTGACGGCGTCATCGGCGTGGCCTTGTTCAGATCCACCTTGCCGGCAGTCGTATCCGTGGTCGTGCTCGATCCACTGATTCCGCCGGCACTCATGCTGCCGCCACTGGCGCCCGAACGAGCCATCCTGAGGGTGGGATCCGGGATTCCATTCCCGAACCCGATGTTCATCGCGGCGAGCATCGACTTGGCGTCGGTCGCACCCGAGTACTTGCTCGCGCATTTTTGGACCGCCGCGCGCGTGGTGGCGTCCATCCTTCCGGTAACGTGCGTCACACCGCAGCCGTCGTCCCGCAGCTGTTGCTGCAATGCGATCGTCTCCACGCGTGGGAGCCCCTGTGCAAACGCCGGAGCGGTGCAACATACGGCGACCGCGCAGGCGCCAAGCAAACTGTACTTCATGTAAGCCTCCAGAGGAGTGTGTCATGCGCCTAAACCGCGCTATTTCCTCCAGCCGGCAAACGACGGGCCCAAAAGCTATTTGAGCACCGCATGGGCGATGATCGCCCCGAGAGTGAGAAGTACAGCAGCCGCGACAAACATCACTGCCGGATTCATACTTATCGAACGCTTGTACCAGGGACGATGACTGCGGTAGGTATCGTCCGGAAGCGAGTCCATGATCCGTTTATGGACGTACAGCGGCGTGGTGCGGCTACGCAGCGTTTCCGCCTCGTCGTGGATCTTCGTCCAGAGGTCCACAGCATCGTTGCCGCCCGGCGTTGCACGGACCATTGAGATGCTGACATCGCCGTCGAGCCATTGATGCAACAACGCAGTCCCGCCGCTGTTCGGGATCGGAACTTCGCGATCCGGCGTGTGGTGCGTAAGCGCACCATTGTTGTCGCTCGGCCTCGACCTGGGCGGCTGATAGCCCAGTTCCGGGTCAGACTGCTCGTCTGGAGTGTGCAGGTCATCGTACATCACGCGTATTTCCCCTCAAGCAGGTGCTGGAGTGCCTCGCGCGCCCTGTGAACACGCATCTTGAGGGCTCCAACCGTTGTGCGCAGCAGTTCCGCCATTTCCTCGTACGACCGTCCTTCCACGTGCTTCATCACAAAAGCTTCACGAAGGGCAGGCGCAAGAGCAGCGAGCGCCACTTCGAGATCCGTCCGCAATTCGTTGCGATCCAGCTCCTCTTCGGGCGTCGAATATGAGGACGGTTGATCGTCCTCTTCGTAACTGACGTGGGAGCGGCGAATGTTCTTGAGCCAATCCTTGCAAGCATTGGCTACGATGCGGAACACCCACGCATCGAACCTGCCACGCACTTCGCCAAGATGTGCGTATGCTTTGATGAACGACTGCTGCAGAATGTCCTCTGCGACATCCGGACTACCCGTCATGCCGAGCGCGTGCCGGTACAGTGGATCGCTGTATCGGACAATCAGAAGCTCGAACGAGTCGCGTGACCCATTCAGTACGCGCTTGATGACCTCCTGGTCGAGGTCAGCCTGGTCGACCTGTCCGGTCGCAGAGGTCACGGATGTTACCTGCGGTTACCTGATTGGCATGAAATACGCCTATTCCGGCCATAATATCCACTAATAGGCGATACTACGCCACCCCGAAGCGTCAATGGGTTGCGAAAGTGTTGAAAAATCATATACTTAGCGCGGTTTACACCCATCTTCATTCAATTAGCCGCCCATGGCAGATAAGTCAGTGACGCCTGAGGTCACGCCGGAAGAACTGGCGACCCCGGCGGCTCCAACGGTTCCTCCCCCTCCCAAGCGTAGCCCGGGTCACCGCGGCGCAGACGTGAAGGATACGGTAGCGGAGATGACCGCCAAGGCTCATGAAATTAGTCTCGAGGCGGGCAGCAAGATGGCCGCCGCGATGAAAGATGTTGTAAACGCGGCCGCGGGGCTCACCGGTTTCGTTCTGGAGAGCGCGCGCGACCTCGTCCAGTACATGGTCCGTCGCGGCCAGATGACCCAGGAGGAAGCCGACAAGCTCATCCGCCAGGCCGAAGAGGCTCAGGTGGGTCGCCCGGCTCCTCCACCGCGCGCGCCAGAGCCGGAGCCGGCCCCCAAGGTGGTTGCGGCCCCGGTGGCCGCTCCAGCAGCCCCAGTGCCCACGCCACCGGCACAGGCGGCAGCGCCGCCTGCAGCTCCGCCAGCTCCCGCCCACAAGCCAGAGCCGAAACCGGCTGCGAAGCCCGCTGCTCCGGCCCCGGCCCCGGCCAAGGCAAAAGCGCCCGCTCCCAAGCCGGCCGCGAAGACCGCTGCCAAGCCGGCAGCCAAGAAGTCAGCGGCCCGCACTGCTCACAAGTCCGATAACGTGGTCGCGAAGAAAGCTGCGAAGCCCGCACACAAAAAGGCGACTCCAAAGCGTAAATGAAGCCGGCCGAGTTGGCCGCCGCGCTGATCGAGTTCGATTCCCGTAATCCGTCGTTGGCGCCTGATGCTCCTGGTGAGCATCAGGTCGCTTTGTTTCTGGCCGGAATTCTCGAAGGATGGGGTTTCAAGGTCGAGCTGCACGAAGTCGTGCCCGGCCGATCCAATCTCGTCGCGCGGGCCGGCAGATCGCTCCCGAATGCCCGTTCCCTGATGCTGAACGGCCACCTCGACGTGGTCGGAGTCGAGCGGATGAGCCACCCCCCATTCAGGCCGGACATCCTCGAGGGGAACATGTACGGCCGCGGTTCAGCAGACATGAAGGGCGGCATCGCTGCGATGTGCATCGCGGCCCGTGACGCAGACCAGCGGGGGATCGACGGCGAAGTCGTGATCGCAGCCGTCATCGACGAGGAGTACGAAAGCCTCGGCACACGTGCGCTCATTGCATCCGGCGTGCGGGCTGATGCTGCGGTGATTGCGGAGCCGACGCGACTCTCGCTCTGTCCCGCACATCGTGGCTTCGTGTGGGCACGACTCGATGTGCGCGGCCGCGCGGCTCACGGTAGCCGCTACGACCTCGGTGTCGATGCGATCACGCATGCCGCGCTGATCATCGCCGAGCTGGACCGGATGCAGAGCCGGAGCATGTCGCGGCACACCCATCCGCTGCTTGGCCGCGGCTCGCTGCACGCGTCGCTCATATCAGGTGGAAGCGGCATCTCCACCTATCCGGAGCTGTGTACCGTCGAGATCGAGCGACGCACACTGCCGGGCGAGACAGAGCGCACATTTCTGGACGAGCTGGCATCGGTGACGGCGATGGTGCGGAATACGCATCCGGACCTGGACGTGGACATCACCATTACCACCTCGCAGCTCGCGAGCGACGTATCACGTGATGCTCCGGTCATGACCGAGATGCTCGACGCGCTGAGGCATGAGCGGCTGCCGCTGCGCGTCGAGGGCTTGAGCGCGTGGACCGACGCGGCACTGCTCAACGAAGCGGGAATTCCGGCGATCTGCTTCGGGCCAGGTGACATCGCGCTCGCCCATTCGGCGACCGAATATCTGCCACTCGCCGAGTTGGACGCGGCGAGTCGCGTCCTGACTCGTTTCGTCGATTCGTGGTGTAACAGCAGCCGCTGAGCGGATTCGTCGCGCATCGTGCGACACGGAACGACAGCGTCCGATTAGTATCGTTAGATGCAACTCTCGACCAGACAGTACAACTTGCTGGAGCGCGCCATCGCCGATGGCCTTCGGATCGTCGTCTACCGGCGTGGATCGGAATTCGTCGTCCGGCCGGAGTCGCTCGGCCTTCGCGCGGGACGTGAGGCCATCGAGACGATTCAGCCAGCAACGGGAGACCACATGACGATCTATCTCGACGATCTGGAAGGCTTCGAGATTGTCGATGCCTGAAACGCCCGACGAGATAATCGCGGTCTTTGCGGACGAATCCTGTCTCGGAAACGGCCGCGAAGGCGACAACGCCGGCGGTGCTGGCGGGTTGATCGAGTGGAAGAGTCCGGCAACGGGCCAGATCGTGCGATGGGATTACTGGATCAGCGAGCCGGCGACGACCAATAACCGCATGGCCCTCCGATCGGTAATCGAAGCTTTTCGCGGCATCTCGGCGAAGCGGAAGCGATTCGCTGTAGTATTCACCACGGATTCCAGATACATCGTCGACGGGATGACGAGTTGGGTGCATGGCTGGGCGAAGCAGGGATGGAAGCGCAAGAGCGGTCCGATCGAGAACCTGGAGCTCTGGAAGGAAGCGCTCCGCGCGCTCGGCCCGCATCACTGTGAATGGCGCTGGGTGCGCGGGCACAATGGACAGCCGCAGAACGAATACGCCAATCATCTCGCCACAAGAGCCGCCGCAGCGCAGAACTCTTCCGGCGGACTGGTCGAGTCGGGCTTCGACGCCTGGCTCATCGAGCACGGAGGGACTGGCGTGACGACGCAAACGATTGCACCATTTCCGAACCACGAAACGTTCAAGGGGAAGCACCGAGAATGGACGATCTAGATCGCCTCTATCGCAGACTGGTACACAACATCCGCGCGACGCGTCCGGAATACCTCAAGATTCCGTTCAGCGTGCGTGAGCTGTACGAGCAGATCGTTCCATATCGCCACAATCGCCGCGAGCTGGCGATCGAGACCAACGACGATTACGAAACAGCGGTCGCGCGGCTTCTTTCGGGCGAGCGCAATTATGTGACCGCTGATCCCGCGATGCAGGAGTCGCTGCAGCGCGAGCTCGCGTCACCCACCGGCGATCCTGGTGTGTTCAAGGATTACGCGAATGCGACGCTGACACTGACGGCTGCCGCGGAATCGGCGCTGACACCCGTGCCACCGACAGCGGGTTCCGGAATGAATACTCCGGCTTCGGTATCGGAGCGTGAGGAATCGCATCGTGAGATGACACCGGGTCAGAGCGCTGTCGCGGCCTTCGACGCGATGTCGCCCGCCGCCGTCGCGCCCGAAGTTCCCACGGCGCCGGTCCCCAGTTTGCTTGAATCTCTGTCGGCGATCGACGTTCCAACCGGATGTCGTTTCTGCGGTGGCACGCTACCGGAGGGACGCGAGACCAACTACTGCCCTCACTGCGGCGAGAATCTTCGCACGCGCCGCTGTCCGGCGTGCGGGTCGGAGATGGATACTTCGTGGAAATTCTGTGTGACGTGCGGGAGAGCAGCGACGTAGGGACTGCCGCGCAGCCGCATCGTCAATGCTTCTCGTATAGCCGGCGTAATCGATCACCAAGCACTGAATCGCTCCGGATGACGGTCACTGTTACGCCTGCACAGACAAATAGCTACCGCGAGCGCCGTTCATTCGCTGTAGTTAGCGTTGCACCGCCGAGCGCGCGGTCTCGGTGATCAAACGCGCGCCACGCTGATACGTGAAGTACGCGTAGGCCCACTGCAGCAGCACACTCAGTCTGTTGCGGAAGCCGATGAGATACGTGATGTGGATTCCGAGCCACAGGAACCACGCGAGCCGTCCACCGACCTGGATCTTCCCGCCGAACAGGTTCGCGATCGCCTTTCCGCGGCCGATCGTCGCGAGGTCGCCCTTGTTGAAATAGTTGAAGTCGGAGCGCGGCCGTCTTTCAATGGTTGCTATTATGTTCCTCGCCGCGACGCGACCTTCCTGCATTGCGACCTGCGCGACGCCTGGCGCAGGCTGACCGTTCTTCTGTAGTGCGTGCGCAAGATCACCGATGACAAACACGTTGGGATGGCCCGGGATCGAGAGATCGCGTTCCACTATCACCTGCCCGGTTTTTGTAAGCGGCACACCAAGTGACTTCGCCACCGGTGATGCAACGTTTCCGGCAGCCCAGAATACGGAACGTGTCCTGATCTTGTGGTCGCCAACGTAAACTGTATCAGGCTCGATACGCGTCACCGCCGACGACGTTCGCACATCGACGCGCAGCTCGCCGAGGTCACGCGCAGCGCGCGCAGCGAGCCGCTCGGGGAACGCCGGTAGGATGCGACTTCCCGCTTCGAGCAGAATGACCGATGTGTCACGGGTATCGACGTGCCGGAAGTCCCTGCGCATTCCGTGCGCGATCTCCTGCATCACGCCTGCAAGCTCGCAACCGGTTGGGCCGGCACCGACGATCACGAAGGTCAGCCACGCATCACGTTCTTCCGGAGTCGCTGCGCGGTCCGCTTCCTCGAACGCGAGTAGAAAGCGTCGCCGGATCTCCAGCGCATCTTCAACGGCTTTCAATCCCGGCGCGAGCTTCTCCCATTCCGGATGGGCGAAATACGAGTGCCGAGTGCCGCACGCCACAATGAGATAGTCATACGGGACTTCGAAATCCTGCTTGAGTCTCGATGGGTCGGCACACTTCACGATCCGCGCATTCACGTCGACCTCGCGCACCTCGGCGAGCTCCACGCTGGTATTTGCCTGATTTCGCAGTACGTGCCTGATTGCGGCGGCGATGTCGCTCGGCGCGAGCGATGCGGTCGCCACCTGATACAACAATGGCTGAAAGAGATGATGGTTCGTCTTGTCGAGCACCGTCACTCGGGCCTTGACTCGGCCCAGTTTTTTTGCCGCGAGCAATCCGCCAAAGCCTCCGCCTATGATGACGATGCGCGGTAGCTTTTCTGTCTCTTCCTGATCCACGAAATCACATCCTTATTGCATCCGTGATTCTGCAAAGCGTGCGGCGAGCGCCATTATGAGCACCAGACCGATCAACAACGCGCTGTACGCCGACGCGGTGCCAAAAGCGTATGAGCGAAGTTGAGCGAGTATCTCGATCGATATGGGTCGGTTTCCATGCGTGTACAACACGATGCTCGCGACAAACTCCCCGACTGCGGTAACACATGCGAGTAAGGCGCCTGCGACGATACCTGGTCGCGCCGCCGGCAGCACCACGCGCCGCACTGCCATCCACCACGAAGCACCGAGCCCCCGCGCAGCTGGCTCCAGCGAAGGATCCATCTGCTTGAGCGATCCCTCTACCGCCTGCGATACGAGTGGGATGTCACGCACGAAATACGCCAGCGGCAGGATCCAGAACGTGCCAACCAGCAGTACCTTGCCCATCGAAAGGTCGTTCTTGTTGAACGTGGCAAGGAGGCCGAGCGCGATCGCCGTTCCCGGGATTGCCCATGGCAGCGCGACGAGCGCTTCCAGCAATCGGCGTCCGCTGAACTTGCGCGTCACGATCAGGTACGCCCCCGCAACGCAGAACACCACGTTGCCTGCAGTCGCCAGCAGCGACATGACGATGCTGTTCCGGATCGGTGTCCAGAGCTGGTTCTCGGTGAACAATCCCGCATAGTTGTGGGTGGTGTATTCCGGCGGCAATACCTGCGTCGTCCACGCTCCGTCCTTGGCGAAGGACACGAGCACGATCATGAGATGCGGCAACACCAGCACGAGTACTATGAGGGCGGCCGAGGTCGCGAGCCCGATACGTGCCCATCGCGACCGAACGGGCTGGCGACTGGCGCCGCCCTTTCCCGCAGCAACGTAGGCTCGCTTCCCCTCGAGCCACCGGAACAGCAACAATCCGGCAACTGCACTTATCGCAAGCACCGTCGTCTCGACGTACGCCAGACCGATTGCGTCGTTCAGCTTCGAGTTGAGGATTTGCGTCGACAGCACTCGCACGCCGCCGCCGAACACGTATGGAGCGGAGAACGAGCCGAGCGCGCTCATGAAAACGAGCAACGCCGAACCCGCGATGGCAGGGGTGAGCAGCGGAAGCGTCACGCGAGTCAGGCGGCGAAGCGTTCCCGCGCCAAGACCGATCGCTGCCTCGTCAAGCGACGCTTCATAGCGCTCGAGACCCGCGGATACGAACAGATACACATATACGTACATGGTGTACGCGTGTATGAAGATGATCGCGCCGATTCCATTCAGGTGCCACGGAACATCCTTCAGACGAAGTGCGATCTGTACCCCTCTCGTAATCACTCCCGTATCGCCGTACAGAAAGAGAAACGAGATGACACCCACCAGTGGCGGCAGCGCAGCCGGAAGCAGGGCCGCTGCGCGCAGTACCGTTCGTCCCGGAAAGTCGAATCGCGTGAGAAGAAATGCCAGCGGCACGCCGATCGCAAGCGACGCAGCAACCGAGGCAACGGCGATGATTATGCTGTTCTTGAGTGCCTCGACATCGGACGGCGATTCCGCAAACTCGCGCCAGTGGCCCATGCTGCCCATGATCACTGCAACGTTCGGATAGATAACCGTCCAAACCAGTATGAGCAGCAGCGGCAGTGCCGCCAGCGTCGCCATTCGCTCGGCGCGGCTGCGTCCGCCGAACCACACTGGCACGGTCACGGCACCATCGGAACCGGGCGCGTCACACGCACCGTAACCGCGGCACCGGTTTCGATACGCTCGCGCGACGCCACGTCGAACACGATGTCCCCGTCCAGTCGCAGCCGGTAAACGAACTGCGCGCCAGCGAATCGTCGAGCGATCACCGCCGCGTTCCATTGATCGCCACCGTCGTCGCGGGCGATCTCGACGGCTTCCGGACGGAGTACCACAGCACCGGTTCCACCGTCGGCAATACCGGTGAACGAGCTCAATTCCACGCGGTGCATCGCACCGGCAATAGACACGCTCGCAAAATCACCGGTGCGACGCGCCGGTATAAGTGTCGCATGCCCGATGAACATCGCGACGTCGCGAGTCGCCGGCCTGTCGTAGAGATCTTCCGGTGACCCGTCCTGCAGTACGCGCCCGCGCGATAGCAGCACTATTCTGTCAGCGATGGCAAATGCGTCGTCCTGATCGTGCGTGACGAACAGCGCCGGCGCCTTTGACTCCTTGAGCGTCGTACGCAGCTCGTCGCGCGTGCTCTGTCGCAGCGTTGGATCCAGGTTGGACAGTGGCTCGTCCAGCAGCAGCAGGCGGGGCTCGATCACGGCTGCGCGAGCGAGCGCAACGCGTTGCTGCTCGCCGCCGGAAAGCTGCTGCACCATACGTGTGCCCTTTCCACCGAGTCCCACGCGATCGAGCGCCGCACTGGCGCGCTGCATGCGCTCCGAACGGCTCACACCGCGCGCCTCGAGGCCGAATGCGACGTTTTCAGCGACTGACATGTGCGGAAACAGCGCGTAATGCTGGAACACCATGCCGAAGTCACGCTTCGACGGACCGAGCCGCGTTATGTCCTGACCATCGTACAGGACTCGCCCGGTATCAGCCTGCTCGTAACCGGCGACGATTCGGAGGGTCGTCGTCTTGCCCGAGCCTGACGCGCCTACCAGCGCTACGAGCTCTCCCGGCTTCACCTCGAACGAAACGTGATCCACCGCCGTCTGACCGCTGAAGACGCGCACTATGCTGTCGACTACGAGCCCGGCACCGCTTCCGCTCATCCGCGCTTCCTGATGTGTGCGTCCCAATATCTCATCCACTCGTTCAGGTGCTGCGCCAGCAAGGCGCCGTCGACCGGCATCGGCTTGATCTGTTTCATCGCTGTCTGAATCCATGCAGGCAGCGAGTCAGTCGGAATGTCCGTGCGTGCGGGGATGCGCAGGAATTGCCGAGCAGCCTCGAGCTGTGCGTGTTGGCTCGTTACGAATTCATAGTACAGCTTCGCCTCGCGCGGATGCTTGGTGCCGCGCACGATTGCGATCGCATCCACCAGCAGCGGTGTCCCGCTACGCGGTATCACGTAGTCGATCGGGATCCCCACGCGATCCCGCATCGTCGCCACATCGGGCATGTCCCAGAGCGTTATCAAACCTTCACGACTCTTCAGCTTCTGGTACAGAATCGTGGGGTTGAGCACGTACTCCTTGGTATTTGCGTCGAGCCGTCGCAGCCAGTCGTAGCCGCGCTGCGGTGATCCGGTCTCTGTAACGCTCTTGGCTATGATCGCCCCGAATATCGCGCGCATCGTACCCGATGCGATCG
Organism: Gemmatimonadota bacterium; assembly: GCA_040388625.1. Classification (NCBI taxonomy): domain Bacteria; kingdom Pseudomonadati; phylum Gemmatimonadota; species Gemmatimonadota bacterium. The sequence continues at coordinate 353,798 of JAZKBK010000003.1, forward strand.
GATCGCGTATGATCACCTTGCCGCGCCACTTGGGATCGAGCACGTTGTCCCAGTCCTGCGGTGCACTGTCGCGCGGGATCGCGTCGCCGTTGTAGGCGATCACTTCCGGTGTGAGGTATGTGCCGTACCAGAGATCGTGCGCGTCGTGCGCCTCCGCCGGAACATCACCCGCCCACGTTGGTCGATAGGGCTGCAGCAGATTTTCCTTCGCGGCACGCTCGAACGACTCCGATGGTGCGCCGAACCAGACGTCTGCCTGCGGGTTTACAGACTCGCCACGAATGCGGTCGAGAACTTCCTGCGACCCCATGTCCACCCACTGTACGTCGATGGTGGGATGCGCCTTCTCGAATTCCGTCTCGTAGTATTTGAGCAGATCGATCCCGTGCGGCGAATACACCGTAAGCACGGTTCGATTGTCGTGCACGCAGGACCCAAGCATCGCCGCGGCTACTGCGCAGACGATGCCTCCCGCCAGGCGACGGAGCGTCACCGCAGCAGGTTTGCGAATATGCGCGCGCCGCCCGGTACAGCGGCCGGAAGTTGGCGAAACAGAGCGAGCGTCACGTACGTATAGCGTCCCTTGCCAACCTGCGCCGTTAGAAGTCCTGCGCTGTTGGGTTCTTCATCGGGATCGTTCATGCGCAGTGCAGTCGAATAGCGCGAATCGAAAGTGCTCGGCATGTACGTCGCGCGTTCCTGCACCCAGCCTGTGAAATCCGCACTCGTGATCCTGTTCGGAGTATCGAGCAGCGCGCTTCGCGGCTCGATTATCGTCACCGGTGCATTCTCATCCGTCACACGCGCGGCGGGCCGGGCAAGCTTGATCGGGTACGGCATCACACCCGCCTGCTGCATCTCGTTCTGACCATACTGCACGACGAGATTGCCGCCGCGGCGTACGTAGTTCATCAGATACGAGTTGTTGTCGATCAACAGCTGGTTGGCCTGATACGCTCGTGGACCCACCACTATCGTGCTGAAACGCGACAGATCCGCTGTCGGCAGAGCAGTCGGATTCAGCTGCTGAACAGTCAGTCCGAGATCACGCAGCGCGTCTGCCACATTGTCCCCGACGCCCTGAACATATCCGATCAGCGCGTGAGCAGGTACGATCACGTTCACGGCCTGAATCGGCACCTCGGCCTTGCGGTACATCCGCTGGGGCGTGATGTGGCTGTAATCGATTGGAATGAATCCAATGCTGTCGCGCTGCATGCCATCCACAACTACAGCCCGCACCGCGTGAGTCCCTGCGGCAAGGCGGCCCGTCGCCCGGAATGTCACGATTCTCGTTTCGCCCGCGCCCAGCGTCACGGTACGCTGGCTGGAATCGGCCTGCATCCCGTTCGGCACTTCGAGTCGCACCTGCAACCTGTGCGCGGTCGGCCACGACGACCGGAGAGTCAGCTGAAACGTACGGTCGAGCGGCGCGCCGGCACGTGCAAGCTCCACATCTCGATCGAACGTGACAGATACTCCCGGCGCGGTAGCGAGCGGCTCCTCGATTTCTCCGCGCACGGGATCGGCGTAGCGATAAATCGCCGGCGTGCGCACGACGACTGGAGCCTGACCGGGCAGATTCACTGTCACGGGTACCCAACCGTCTCTCTCACGCGCATCATCCGAAATGGAATCGGATGCAGAGGCAAACAGATCTCCGACACGCGGGCGAACGAGCCAGTATGGCTGCGTCAGCTGCTCACCGTGGATGTACACCGTTCGCAGCGCGCTGCTGTCCACGGTACCGCTCCGGTACACTGCAATGTGCACCGCGACGCTGTCGCCCAGTGCGACGCGCGGCCGCTCGGCAACTGCCTCGACGTCGATGCCTGCATCGGCAAGCGCGACCCGATCGCGATCCGCCTGCGTCACGTCATGCGTGGTGTCGAGTCCCTCGAAGATCGACCGCTCGGATTGCGCAGGCGTCGCCGCATTCACGCGCGTCGCTTCGCGTCGCAGGTAATCGATGACTACGCCTTTACGGGCACTGCTGCCAAAGCCCTGTGACTTGTGCTGACTGCGGCTCTCAGCCGCAATCTCGGCGTACGTAAGCCCAAGTATTGGATCGTACTCGCCCACGTTCATCGAGATCGTGCCGTCCTCGCGAGAGAACCGCGCGCCCCGGTAGAACTTGGATACCGTCCACGGCTTCCCGAACTTGCTGACGGGAAAGCGCACCGTATCGGCCGCCGCGTCGTACACCTCGCGTGACAGAATTCCCGCCACCTGATGCTGCCCGTGTCCGTCACGCGGAGTTCCGGAGAATACCGACACGATGATCTGCGGCCGGAAACTCCGCACCACCTTGATCATGTCGCCGAGTACCGAGTCGCGCGGCCAGTGCGAGAAGCTCTCGGCCGCAGTCTTGGAGAAGCCGAAATCGTACGCGCGCGTGAAGTACTGGTGCGCACCGTCGATGCGTCTCGCAGCGAGCAACTCCTCCGTGCGAATCACACCGAGCGCTTCACCCAGCTCGTTGCCGATCAGGTTCTGTCCCCCATCACCCCGTGTGAGCGACAGATACGCAGTCTCGGCGCGATGACCGCGCGCAAGCCATGCGATCAGCTGCGTGTCCTCGTCATCCGGATGCGCGCCGATCACCAGCACGCGCGTATGCACTCCGGCCGCGGCCTTCGCTTCCGCCAACGCGACGATGCCGCGCCCCTGAGCATCCAGGAAACGCGGCATCAACATTACACCGAGCGCTGTTGCCAGCGTGGCAACGGCTCGTACGGAAAACCCCGTCCAATGCCTTTCGGCGGTGGTCACCCCGCTCAACGGGCTGATGCCCGCGCGCGCCCACTCTGCGCAGGCCGGGGAAGCGTGAATACTTCCGACACTATCCGCTCCTGTTCAATTTTGTGTGGCCCGGCATAGCCCTCGGCCGGACTGGCGCGCTCTGCCCGCCCGATGTAACGGACCGTTATTGCATTCCCCGTCGAGACTCTGAGGCGCGGCCAGACAAAGGTCCACGCTCCCATGTTCTTCGGCTCTTCCTGCGCCCAGACAACATCCTCGATCGCCGGATACGAATCCACGATTCGTGCAACGTCCTCGTGCGGCCAGGGATACAACTCTTCCACGCGCACGAGCGCAACACCATCTCCGCCATCGCGCTTCCGCTTCTCGACCAGATCGTAATAGATCTTGCCTGTGCAGAATACGATGCGTTTCACGCTCTCGCGCTCGTTCGACATCGACGCATCGTCGATTACCGTCTGGAACGTGCCGGACGCGAGATCGGTCAACTTCGACGCCGCTTCGGGCGAACGAAGCAGGCTCTTCGGCTGCATCAGAATGAGCGGCCGTCGCTCGGTATCACGCGCCTGGCGTCGCAGGATGTGAAAGTACTGCGCCGGCGTCGATGGATACGCCACACGCATGTTGCCTTCGGCGCACAACTGCAGATAGCGCTCGAGTCTCGCGCTCGAATGCTCCGGGCCCTGACCTTCATAGCCGTGCGGCAGCAGAACCGTGATGGATGAATCCTGCCCCCACTTCGCGCGCCCCGATGCGATGAACTGGTCGAACATGATCTGCGCAACGTTGGCGAAGTCGCCGTATTGCGCTTCCCAGATTACCAGCGTTTCGCTGGCGGTCACGCTGAAACCGTACTCGAAGCCGAGAACCGCGGTCTCGGACAACGGAGAATTGTAGACGTCGATCGTGCCCTTGGCGGAATCGATGTGCTTCAACGGCGCGTACGTCACGCCCGACGATGCATCGTGCAACACGTCCTGCCGATGCGAGAACGTACCGCGCTCCACATCCTGGCCACTCATCCGCACCGATGTTCCGTCGATCAGCAACGAGCCGAGCGCGAGCGATTCCGCATGCCCCCAATCGATTCCGCCAGCATCGCCCATCGCATCACGACGCCGCGCGAGCGTACGCGCCACACGGCTGTTCGGCTTGAAATCCTCCGGCCAGCGAAGCAACGCCTCGTTCAGCGATTGCAGCACAGCTGCGTTCACCGCCGTGTCGATCGTGTGCGGAGCCGGTGGCGATTCACGTGTGTCCTCGTGTTCCGGCAACGGACGCGCGCTACGCTGAATCTCTTCCAGCTTCGACATGATGCCGCGCTCGACAGATTGCATCTCCTCGGCCGTTATCACCCCTTCGGCTACGAGTCGCTCGCCCCATACCTCGCGCGGAGTCTTGTGCGCCCGAATCTTTGCATACAGAAGGGGCTGCGTGAACGCGGGCTCGTCGGTCTCGTTGTGGCCGTGCCGCCGGTAGCTCACAAGATCGATCAACACGTCCTTGTTGAACGTCGCGCGATACGCCATCGCCAGACGCACAGCCTGTACGCACGCGAGTGCATCGTCGCCGTTCACGTGCATGATCGGTATGTCGTAACCCTTGGCCGGATCGCTCGCGTACCGCGTGGAGCGTCCATCTCGTGGATCTACCGTGAATCCGATCTGGTTGTTGACGATGATGTGGACCGTACCACCAGTACGGAATCCGTCCAGCATCGACAGGTTCATCGTCTCGGCGACGATTCCTTCGCCTGTAAATGCGGCATCCCCGTGTACGCATACGGGAATCACCGCAGATTCGTCGTGCGTTCCATCGGCCGCGCTCTGCTTGGCGCGCGCTACACCCTCGAGCACCGCGTTCACGAACTCGAGATGACTTGGATTCGGGACCAGCGTGAGCGCGATGTGGCGCCCGGCGATCGCACGCGTGCCATCCGCTCCTTGATGATACTTCACGTCACCGCTCGTATCGACCGCGCCGCTGGGATGCTTGTCCTCGAACTCGTCGAAGATGGTCGCATATGACTTGCCGAGCACGTGCGTCAGTACGTTGATGCGACCGCGATGTGCCATCGACATTGCGACTTCGCGTGCGCCGCTCAGTGCGGAAAGCGCGATGATCTCATCCAGCATCACCACCAGCGCGTCGCTGCCCTCTATCGAGAAACGCTTGTAGCCCTGGTATGCGCGGCCCAGAAAACGCTCGAGCGCATCGACTTCCGTAAGCCGCCCGAGGACTGCCTTTTTCTCATCGACCGTGAGATCCTGGTGATAAGTACCGCCCTCGACGGCATTACGCAGCCACTGACGCTCCTTGAAGGAGCCGAGATGCTCGAACTCGAAGCCAGTCGTCGATGAATACAGCGAGCGCAGACGCGCCGTGGCGGCGGCAGCCGTAGCGTCCGGCATTCCCACCACGCTACCTGGAATCGATGTGAGCAGCGCCTCCGTCACACCGTGACTCTCGGGGCTCAGCTCCGGTGATCCCGGGGGTGCGCTCCCCAGTGGATCTACCGCGACCGCGAGATGCCCGTATGCACGAATCGCGTCGAGCAGCGCCGCAGCACCGGCTGCCGCACGAAGTGCGTCCGAGCCGATCGCCGTCTGACCGAGGGAACCCATTCCGCCAATCCCTTCGGCGAAACGGAAGAATTGGCGCCAGGACTCATCTACCGACGCAGGATCGCGCTTGTATGCGTCGTAAACTTCGGCTATGTAGCCGTCGTTGAAGACGCTCGTTATGGCTTCGCTACTCATGGCTCTCAATTTAACCCTTTCTTGCGGCGCTTTTCGCGCACTCCGAATCAGCGCGGAGCGTCCGCCGAAAGGGATTCGGAACGGGTGCCAGTGAAGGTCGGCGCACCCGGCGTGTAGCGTGGACGCGCAGCTGCCGCTCGTACCAGCTTGAGCGCGTTCGCCGAATCCAGCGTGGGAAGATAAAGGAATCCCGCGATTCCGTTGCAGTCCAGCGGCACCAGCTCGTTGGATCTGCGCGTGAGACTCACGGCAACGATGGGCGTCTTGCGCAGCACCTCGTCGCACTCCCACTCGTCCAGCGGCTGCGTCGTCAACAACTCGTACTCGCATACCACGACGTCAGGTGCGCATGAACGCGTGGATTCCACCACGCCCTGCACTCCCACGACACCGACTGTGCAGACTTCATCGCTCTCGAAGAATCGAGCAATGTGGCCTGCGAGATATTCGTGACGCGCTACGCAGACGACGTACAATGGACTCAAGATTTCGGCCTCTGTAGGCACTCTACAGAATGATGCCGCGCGAGCGCCCGCTCCGAAAGTGGGGGCGCGTAACGGCAGTGTCGAGAATAGGCTGCAAAAAGAAGAGGGCGGCTGAAAGCCGCCCTCCAACCGGTCGAGCCGGAAAGGCGACCCCAGTTTACGGCCGGTTTGGTACCTTCTTCTTGTCCACGTTGTTCCCGATCACCGCACCCAGTATTCCGCCGGCTGCGGCCCCTATTACTCCACCCTTCACCTTGTTCTTGCTCGTCACCGCACCGATGATCGCGCCGGCCCCAGCGCCGATCGCGGCGTCGCGGTTGGTGTTCTTCTCGATGTGCGTGCCAGACGACCGAGCGGCCGAACTGCCGCTGCTGCCCTCGTAAACATGATGAACCACGGTCCTATGCGTCACGGGCGCCGTCGCGGTCTGCTGAGTAGCCAGAGAATTGGTGCGGGAACGCTCGAGTGCCGAAACGCTGTCGGCCGGAGTCATTGGGTGTGCCTGCGAGGCAAGCGACAGGTCGCTGTTCAGAGCGTCGTCAACTTTTTTGGAGTCGTTGCCCTTGCACCCGAAGGCGAGGACGACCAGCGGCAAGATTGCCAAACGAGAGAAGGACTTCATAAAATTCTGACTCCTGCATCAATTTGCGGCGGCATGATTGCCGTACGCGGCCCAAAAGGGGCAGGGACTGTGCCATTCAACATGGAACAACCACAACCAGGTCCCCTAAACTAACCACTCCCCCCATCACGACCTTACCATACACTCGGCTCCAACCAGGGTTCGCCTTCTGGGAGATTCGCGTGAAACGTCCGTTTACGAACGAGTCCCGGATGGTCTTGCACGGTGACGTATAATCGGTCAACTGGACCACCGCGCTACCAACCCTGACCCGCGCTCCGGGTATCATCTCTGCCCAGTCCAGGCCGGTGATTGTGAGATTCTCTCCTGCGGAGCCCGGGAAGATCGGGTGTCCCTCCCGGCGAAGCGCCTCGATGAGCTCCGTCGCATAGATGCACACCGCGCGCTCCGGCCCACCGTGAGATTCAACATCGTCGTGACCGTCCCCGACAAAGCCGTAGGCGCCGAGCTCAGCACTCCGCACGGGCAACTTGGGCACGCCGCCTCGCGAGATATTCAGCGATACCACGGTTCCCTCACTCATTTGGCGCCCTGCCTCGCAGAAATCTTATCCCGATCCCACCGTTCTTTGCCTCGAACACTTGTTCGAGAGGTATCCCAAGCTGCCGATCGAGTTCGGTAGAAGCCGATAGAATCCCCAGCTTCCAGCCTGCGAACGACGTCTGCATCATCGATCCAAGTCGCGCGTAAAGGTTTCGAACATCCGTTCCAACACGTACTCCATAAGGCGGATTGGTGATGAGCCACCCTGTTCGCTCGTCACTCGGGCTCGTTGCGGACAGTGGCTGTTGCACGATCTGGACGTCGCCACCCACTTCGGCACGCACTGCGTTCGACATGGCGGCCTCTATGGCCCCAGCGTCGCGATCTGAAGCGACTATGCTTGCCGGGGCCGCATCTGCCACGCCGGCCTGCGCCTCGTCGCGGAGGGCCGCCCAGCCCGCACGATCGAAGCCGGGCCATCGCTCGAATCGGAATTCCCGATTCATGCCGGGCGCCATGTTTCGGGCAATCAGGGCGGCCTCGATCGGGATGGTCCCCGACCCGCACAGCGGATCGACCAACGGCTCCCCGCGACTCCATCTGCTCGACAGCAGCATCGCCGCGGCCAGGGTCTCCCGCATGGGCGCCTTGGCGGTCGCCTGGCGATAGCCGCGCTTGTGCAGCAGTGTCCCCGTGCTGTCGGCGCTCACCGTGACAGTGTCATGGTCGATCCGCACGATGAATAGCTGCTCCCCGGGATTCGCTTCGTGGGAGATCGGATCCTGTTCATCGGCTTCCGCATTTCCGGCGAACGTACATCCTGTTTCCGCAGCGACGCTTTCGCCCAGTCTTTGCGCCACCGCATCGCTGTGATACAGAGCCGACTTGTGACAGGTCACCCTGAATCGGGCACGGTCTCGCGCACGAACGAAGCGTCCCCACGGCACTGCCTTTGCCCGCCGCTCCAGCTCCGCGAAGGACCCGGCATGAAATCTGGAAACGCGTATCAGCACCCGGGTGGCTGTGCGCAGCCACAGATTGGCACGGTACAGATCCAGTATCGTGCCGCGCCATGCAACACCACCGTGCATTTCACTGCCGGAAGTCATGCCAAGGGCAGCAAGCTCCGAAGCCGTGATGTGCTCCAGTCCCGGCGCGGTGACCAAATAGAGATCGGAAGATGAATCAGCCATATATTTTCGCTTCGTGACATTACGCATCCCCGCCCGCGAGTAACAGTGCCACCCGTAACTTCCACCCGCCATCATTACGTACTTGGCATTACGGTCGCTCTTGCTGCAGGCTACCTCGGCATCGCGCTCTTCCGGCACTCGGCTCCGATTCAGCGGTTGCGACGCCTGGGCGGCGATCGCACGGCGGCAATCGTTCCGCGCATGCTCGCGATATTCACCTTCGTCGCTGGAGCGCTCCTGCTGTTCTCGGGCGCCACGCCTGCGATCGCTGGGCGATTGCGATGGTTGAGCATGTGGATTCCGCTCCCGGTCGTCGAGCTGTCCCACTTCATGGACAACCTCGCGGGCGTGACGCTGCTCATCCTGGCACGCGGTGTCGAGCGGCGGCTGGACGTCGCGTACCACCTCACCATCGGGATGCTCGTCGCGGGCATCGTACTGTCGCTGCTCCGCGCACTGGACATAGAACAGGCACTCGTTCTCTCGTTGATGCTGGCCGCGTTTCTGCCAAGCCGAAAGTATTTCTATCGCCGCAGCTCGCTGATCGAAGAGCGTTTCTCTGCATCATGGATCGCGGCGATCCTGCTGGTAACGCTCGGCTCGATTGCGCTGGGTCTGCTGTCGTATGCCAACGTCGACATCTCGATCGCTACCTTCTTCCATTTCGCGAGACATGCGCAGGCTGCTCGCTTTCTACGCGCGAGCGCTGGTGTTCTCGCCACGCTGATGGTATTCGCGGCCCTGCGTCTGATGCGCACTGCACGCAAGCCAGCTCCGCGCCCGACCCAGGCAGATCTGCGCGACGCGCGCGCGATCGTTGCGAACTATCCGCAAGCGGCAGCGCAGCTCGCATTTCTGGGTGACAAGTCGTTCCTGTTCAATGAGCAGCGCACCGGGTTCATCATGTTCGGTGTGCACGGGCGTAGCTGGGTCTCGCTCGGCGATCCGATCTGCGTGGCTTCCGACGCGACGGAACTGATTCGCTCGTTCATACGGCTTGCAGATCAGAACGGCGGCTGGCCGGTATTCTACAAGGTTGCTCCGACACTCCTGTATCTGTACCTCGATCATGGGCTCAACGTCGTCAAGCTGGGCGAGGAGGCGCGCGTCTCGCTCGCGGACTTTTCTCTGGAAGGATCCAGCAGAAAGAATCTGCGACGCGTATGGCGCAAGATCACGGACGACGGATACAAGTTCGAGATCGTTCAGCCAGCCGACATACCACCCCTTCTTCCCGAGCTGCGCGCCGTCTCCGACGAATGGCTCAGACAGAAGCAGACACGGGAGAAATCGTTTTCGCTGGGTTCCTTCAGCGACGATTACGTAGCGCGCTACCCGCTTGCGGTCGCACGGAAGGACGGACGGATCGTTGCTTTCTCCAACGCCTGGCTTTCGGGAAGAAAAGAAGAGATCGAAGCTGATCTCATGCGCTACACCACGGATGCACCGCCTGGCATCATGCGCTTCGTTCTGATCGAGATGATGCTCTGGGCGCGCGGCGAGGGTTTCCGCTGGTTCAACCTCGGCATGGCATCGCTCAGCGGACTCAGCGTTCACCGCGGTGCACCGATCTGGAACCAGCTCGCCGTTGCCATACGCGGGTACGGGGAGCGATTCTACAACTTTCAGGGAATCAGGGAATTCAAGCAGTGGTTCCACCCCGAGTGGGATCCGATCTTCCTCGTAAGTGCCGGTGGTGCCGCGCGACCGGTCATTCTCGCCAACATCGCAGCGCTCGTCTCGGGCGACCTGCAGGGAGTCATTCAGAAGTAACGATGCGCAACGCAAAGCTCGCAATCGCTCTGATCGTCGTCGCGTCGATAGTACGTCTCGCGCTCGCCGCATTCATCCCGCTGCTTCCCGATGAGACGTACTACTGGGACTGGAGCCGGCGCATCGCGGCCGGGTATTTCGATCATCCACCAGCCGTCGCGCTTCTTATCCGCTCCGGCACCGCGATCTTCGGACAGACCGCGCTTGGTGTCCGGTTCGGCGCCATTCTCGCCGGCGCAATCGCCTCGATTGGGGTCGTCGTGATGGCATGGCGGCTGGGCGCCGAATCAAGTCGCGACGTCGTCGACGACGCTCGAGGAGCCACGCGTGCACTCGATGACCCCGGTGTCCGCGCGGCATTGCTGATGCTGGTGATACCTGGTGCTCTTGTCGGATTCGTACTTGCGACGCCGGACGCTCCTCTACTTGCTGCAATCGCACTTACGCTCGCGTCGCTCGAAAGAGCCATTGCATCGCCGCCAAAATCCGTTACGTCACTCGGTTGGTGGTGCGCAGCCGGCGTGATGCTCGGCGTTGCCTTCTGCTCGAAATTCACATCGGTATTGATTCCTGCTGGCGTGCTCGTCGCACTGCTATCGCGACGCGACCTGCGCACGCGACTGGCCGGACCAGGTCCATACCTCGCAACATTGCTCGCGCTGACCGTGCTGGCACCTACGCTGGTCTGGAATTCTCACAACGGCTGGATCTCCTTCGTATTCCAGCTGCATCACGGATTCACGCAGGCACGCGGCTCGACCCTCAGCCGGGAGGCCGGACTGATTGCCGGGCAGCTCGGAATCGTTTCACCAATCATAGCTGTGATGGCAGCGTTTGCCGTTGCGCGCAGTCTGCGTCGCATGGCTGACGAGCGGCGTTTCATGTTTGCGGTCATCGCAACCACTGTCGCTGCATTTTTTGTGGTCAGTGCCATCCGACGTCCAGTCGAGCCGAACTGGCCCGTTCCAGCCCTCGTCGCGGCGCTCCCCTTGCTCGCAACGATGCGGCTGCGCCGCGCCGCCCGCGCATGGCTGATCGCTGGTTCCGTGCTCGGTGCTGCATGTACACTGGTGGTGATCGCGCAGGCCGCCGCACGCGTGATCGATGTCCCGCCACGCAGGGATCCCATATCGAAAGCGTATGGTTGGCCCGATCTCGCACGCGCGGTGCAGAAGGCAGAGGTTGCGAACAGGAACTGCACGGCAACGTGGATCGCGGCTGACCGATATCAGGATGCGTCCGAGCTCGCGTTCAACCTGCCGGACAATCCGCGCGTCTTCTCGCTCAACCTCGGCGGCAGAGCCAATCAATACAATCTGTGGCCCAGCATTTATTCAGTCGCGCACCACACGGATTGCGCGATCATAGCCGTGGATGAGGGACCGGCTGGCGAACGCATAGTGCGAAAAATCGGCGCCGACAGTGCAGCACTGGTAGGTAATGCGATAATGAGCTGGCGCGGAACCCCGGTTGGACGGCGAGCAATCTGGCTCGTTCGCGGACTGCCCAACGTGCAACCGACCGAAGTTGCGCTCAGTCCCGCTGGCAGTGCTGCACTGGCAACAGCCACGGCGACCTTCGCTGCCCACAAGACGATCCTGGACTCCATAGTTGCCGTTTACCGACTGGCCCCTGTCCCGGACGTAGTTACCGCGACGGCGGCGACACCCATAACGAGCAAGGACCGGCGCGTTGCGATCTCGGCGCGGATCGACGCGCTTCACGGCCTGTTGCAGCGCGGCGAGTTCCGGGCAGTGTACAGAGACGCACGTTATCATGAGTGCACCTTCGTCAGATCGACCGAGCCGGACAGCACCGACGTCGGCTATGTCTACGCGCCGGACGGCTGCAAGCTGGCCACGGGTCTTGGCGATCGCGTATTGCGGATCGAGCACGCAGGGGGATCCTGGTTTTCATACGCCTCGCCGGAGCGCCGGCCCAACTGAAATGACCGCGAATTCACGCCGGGAGGTCCGGGATTGACTGAATGATCCCGGCATCGCCACTCTCGCGGAATGGATCCTGCCTTGCATGCGGATTGCATGACAGACAAGACCGCTGCGGCCGGCAAACGGCCCCGAGCCAGATCCCTGCTGTCCGAGAGATTCGGTCATCCAAATTTCCGACCCGGCCAGTGGGAACCGATCGACGCGCTCCTCTCCGGGCGCGACACACTCGTCGTAATGCCCACGGGCAGCGGCAAGTCCGTGATCTATCAACTCCCCGCCCTGTTGACGCCGGGCCTCACCCTTGTCGTAAGCCCGCTCATTGCGCTGATGAAAGATCAGCACGACAAGATGGACGCAATAGGCGTCGATTCGGTGTCGCTGCACTCGCATCTTTCGTCCGCAGAGAACAGAGAGGCGCGCCGCCAGATCGCGGACGGCGAGGGCGAGATCCTTTACGTCACGCCGGAGCGTTTCAAGGATCGTGATTTCTTCGAGCAGCTGCTTCAGCGCGAGATATCCCTCTTCGTCGTCGACGAAGCGCACTGCGTGTCGCAGTGGGGCCACGACTTCCGTCCGGATTACCTGACGCTTGGCTCGATAGCGCAACGTGTCGGCCGGCCACCAATCCTGGCACTTACGGCGACAGCGACGCAGATCGTCCGCGACGACATCATTCGCCAGCTCGGGATGCGCGATCCATATCTGACCGTCACCGGTTTCGCGCGGCCCAACCTTCGCTTTCAGGTGGTGCGCGCCGTCAACGACAATCTCAAGGATCGCATAGTCGAGAACCTCCTGAACGACACGCCCGGATCCGGCGTGATTTACGCCGCAACCGTCAAGGAGGCAGCCCGTCTGCACAAACAGCTGTCCGAAAAGTTTGCGGATCAGTTGCAGATTGGACTGTATCACGGCAAGATGGCCGCGGCAGAGCGCCGTGACACCCAGGACCGCTTCATGAGCGGTCAACTCAAAGCGATAGTGGCGACAAACGCATTCGGGCTCGGCGTCGACAAGCAGGATCTGCGTTTCGTGATTCACTACCACTTTCCCGGCTCCATCGAATCGTACTACCAGGAAGCCGGACGAGCTGGCCGCGATGGACAGCCGGCGACATGCACGCTTCTGTATCGCGTCGAGGACAGACGCATCCAGTCGTACTTCCTCGGTGGCAAGTATCCTGAGGTATCCGAAGCAGCGCGCGTGGCGATTGCACTCGAGAAATATCCTGCCGACGCGTCGGTATCGCTCGACGACCTCGTAGACGTGACCGAAGTCGCCACACGCAAGGTGAAGATCGTTCTCGCGCTGCTCAAGAAACACGGGCTGGCGCGCGAGCATCGAGGCAACCACTGGCAACGGCTTCGCGACAACCTCACGTCGATCGATCTCAGCGCGGATCTGACTGATTATGAGGAACGCCGCGCCAGAGATCAGGAACAGCTCAATACCATCATCCAGTTCTGCCAGACCACCGGCTGCCGGACCCGGTTCATCCTCGAGCACTTCGGGGAAGCCGTGGAGCCGGACTGGACCTGCGGCAATTGTGATGCCTGCGACCAGCTCGCGGAGTGGGAACGCCGTCGAACGGCGTAGCGACGCATCTTCGAGCCAAAGTGCTGTAATTTTATCGCCATGCAGATCTCGCCCGTCGTAATGCAACTGGTGCGGCGCACCCGCCTGCTCTTCATAATCTTCCTCACGGCGTGGCTCGTCCCGCAGTTCGTCGACTTCCCGCACAAATACGAAACGCGAATCGACCGCGCCCTGGAAGCAGTTGCAATCATCGCGTTGTTCCTGCAGGTCGGGATATGGATCAACGTTCTGGTCAACTACTGGTCCCGGTCGTACGTCCAGCGCCACGAGGGCAATCGCGCGGACGCAACGACGATTCAGGCGATCTCGGTTCTGATCAAGGTCACGCTGTGGATCATACTTGCGGTCATAACCCTCGAAGAGGGATTCCGGCAGAACGTCACTGCGCTGGTAGCCGGACTGGGCGTCGGTGGTATCGCGATCGCGTTTGCACTGCAGAACGTCCTCAGCGATATCTTTGCCGCAATGTCGATAGTCACCGACAAGCCGTTCGTGATCGGGGATTCGATTCAGGTCGATACGTTTTCGGGAAAGGTCGAACATATCGGACTCAAATCGACGCGCGTGCGCTCCGATACCGGCGAACAGATTGTCTTCGGCAACAGTGACCTGCTCAAGGGACGCATTCGCAATTTCGGGCGCATGGAGGAACGGCAGGCAGTCGTGGTGACCCGTGTCGCGGGTAGCACACCCGCTGACAAGCTCGCGCTCGTCCCGAAAATCATGCGGGAAGTAATCGAGAGCATTCCCAATACACGCTTCGTTCGCGCTGCAATGACCACGCTGAGCGACACCACCATCGACTTCACGTCCGTCTACTATCTCACGGACCCGGCGTACCAGGTCTACGTGGACTCGCAGCAAGCGGTAATGTTGGAGCTGATGCGCCGTCTATCGACTGAAGGCATCCTGCTCAGCGTCCAGCTCGAGGCCGCAGTCAAGGAGAAGACCGCCGGCCTCAAAGTCGCAGGAGCATCGACATAATTCAAACCGCTGGTGACTGCTGCTCCGATGCTGAAGCAGACGCTGAAGCAGCAGCCGCGGCGCGCTTGAGACGCGTCACCATTGCGTTCAGGCCGACCTCGCGCGCATTGAGACCCATCCCTTCCATGAGGATCGGCACGAAGTCATGCGGGATTGCGAGCGTGACTGACGGAGGTTGATCGTTCACCGCTGCGAATACGATGGCCAGGACAGCCGCCACCGTCGGTGACTGACGCACGTTGACGTCTGCGTAGAAGTGCATCTTCCCATCGTGCACTTCAGGAAATATGTCGACCCGCGTCTGACATTCCGGTACGATGAACGCTGCACGATCTACATCGGCGTACCGCGCCGGAACAGGCTCCAGCTTGCGCGAATACTGCACCAGCGCCTGCATCTTGTCTGCACGGTCCATCGCACGGAACCGTCGCAGCACCCGCCCGATCGCGTCCGGAAGATGTTCACCCGTCTGCCTGTCAGCCTCACCCAAGGTTATTTCCCCTCACCAATCCCGCTCTTTGAGACGAGCTGCGCCGCAAGCACTGTCTGGATCACGCTCGTGATATTGTTCGTAGCCCCGTCCGCCGCACTCGTGCCGTCACTCGAAATATTGATCAACCGCGCCTCGGCCAGCGCACTCGCGATCACCGGCGCGATCTGCGGCAACAACTCGATCTGACGATAACGGAAGTAGCTCTCGCCCCCTGCCTGAATCGCAGCGTTGACCTTGGCAATGCTCTCGGCATTCGCCGTGGCGACGCGAGTTATCCGAATTGCTTCAGCGTCGGCCGCTGCCTCTGCCTCGATCTTCACACGCTCGGCGTCTGCTCGCGCCTGCGCGATCTGCGTCGCCTCCAGCTCAGATGTACGCTGCACGGCAAGCGCATCCTGCTTGAGTGCTTCGGCCTGCGCGATGAGTGCGGCGTTGGACGCCTTGGTCTGCTCCAGCTCGCGCTGTTTGTCGGAGATCACGCGCTCCGCTTCGAGCTGGGCCTCCTTGGCGCGACGCGCCTGCTGCGCGGAAACGATATCGGCGTTCGCCTGCGCTTCCGCGGCCGACTGTCTGCGACGTGCATCGGCGACCTCGGATTGCACGACCTTGATGTTGAGCGAATTGAACCCGAGTCCGAGATCCGTCAGCTCTCGCGAACAAGCCTTGCGAATGATGACGGCCAGTGGATCGTCATCATCGTCCGCTACCTGAGCCGCGGATACCGACATCTGGTTTGCAGATGATGGAACCATCATCGCAGTGCTCGCCACCTCGGCCCCCGACTGCGATGCAATCGCGCGCGGAGCGGTCTTCGCGGAGAAGAGTTGATCGTGCGTGAGCAGATTGATCGCGCGACGCCCCGAGCTCGACAGCAGATCGGTGATCGTGCTCATCTGATCCGCCTCCGGCTTCGCGAAAAAGCGATTCGCAGCGGTCTTGATCATTGCATCCGTCTCCCCAACCGATACGATGGCACTCGCCAGCACGCGAACCTTGATAGGCTGCGGATGGCCGTTCTCATCCACGTCCGCGGTCTGGTCCGTGATGTCGAGATCGACGTTGATCACCTTGCTCGACAACGTGGTGCCCGTAGTCAGCAGCGGAATTTCCTTGGACTTCCCCGGACCGCGGTAGATCACCGTACCGCCGCCGGTCCAGCTTACCAACCGTATGGTGCCGGCTTCGACGTTGCGTAGAAATGAAGCGACGATCGTCGGAATCAGGATCAGAACGATGAATACGACGCCGACGATCAGAAGCAGTGATTCCATGGTCAGATGGTCCCTGTAAGTTGTTTGAGTTGCCGCATGTGCCAGTCGCGCGTTGTCTGTCTATCTGACGCCATGTCCGACATACGAAACCGTGCAACGACTGCGTGCGGCATCCACTTGTTCCACACGCAACACGTCACCAGCGCGAACCCGCACGCCGAGCGCGCGATCATCGTCGCGCAGCGTGCCGAGACATTGAACGATCTGGCCATCGACTTCGACGGCCACCAGTCCCTGTCCATTGTCGTCGAAACCGCTCGCTGCACGAGCCTCGCTCAGCAGGCTGCCTTCGAGCGTCGTTGCGGGATTGGATGCAAATCGAAAGAGAAAGCGCCACAGCGGCGCGACCAGCGCACGCTCGAACACGACGGCGCCAAGCAACGCGACGAAGAGCAGCACGACGCCGCTCAACAGCGGCCGTGCGACGACTCCCGTGAGACCAAAGCCCACCAGCAGGCTGAACAGAACCCGGGGAGATGCCAGCGACAGTAGCGTGGACTTTAATCCGCCCGCATGATGCGCCGCCGCGTGGGCCGGGAGGTGCGCGCCGGCGGCATGGCCGGTATGCATCACGCTGTCGCCGTGCGGCAGATGCCCCTGGCCGCCGGAATCATGGCCACCCGCACCTTCGTGCGATCCGGAATGCGCAAGGCCCGTCGCGGCCATCGCGACCAGGCCGGCACCGCCAAGCGCGAGCGCGAAGGTATAGGAATCCATGTCGTCCTACCTGAATATACGCGGCGCGAGGAACGGAGGGCGGCATCCGTTGCTCCGCCGCCCTCCGTCGCTACACTCTGCGGGCGTCACTTCGCGGGTGTGGTCCCGCCTACCATCGACGCGATGCGCGCTTCGAGCAAACCTGTAGTGGAGCAGACCACGGGAGCCGTCCCAAAGGCCATGGGTGTTGCAGTCGCCTGGATCAGAGTTGCGACCTCGGTGGCGTTCTCGGACGTCGGACTCAGACGCGACACCACACTCATGTTGATCGAGTACACGTCTGCGTTGGAACTGCCGCTGCCGCCGGATCCGCAGTCCAGAAATTGTGACAGACGCTGATTCGCCAGCGTATGACTCCGCTTCATCCCTTCGTTGCCAAGCACGTGCGCATCGGGCTGAACCGTCGTCAGTGGTATGCCGAGGTCGGAGTAAGCCTTCGCCAGGCGGGTCCATGCATCCGCGATCGGAACTTGCACGGTCGCCCTCTGGGCTACCTTGAATTGGGGGACGGTCGCCATGCGATCTCCGGTCTGCGTGTTGCTTTCCTGTATGGAAGGCCCGCTGGACACTCCGGCGCTGAGCGGTGCATTACCGGATGCACAGCTGGCCAGCAAGACAACCCCCGCAAACGACAACGACCTTGAGTAGCGTCGCGCTGATGGGTACATGGCGGTCTCCTCGATCCAAGGTGAATCGCAAATGTACGGCTCCATACCAAGGATTGGAACCACCGCGGCGCCCGATTGGCGCCGACCTGCGCCAGGCTAGACCGCTACCGGCAAGAGGGCTCGGTGCCAGGATTTAGCAGCATCGACCTCGAAGCGACCGCGCCACTCGCCAACGGTCTGCACGCTCAGGTCAAACACGCGGCTATCGCTTCCAATCATGCCGGCCTGTGCGCGCTCCGCAAAACCGGCGCGATCAGTGGCGTCTATGGAGCCATTCCGCGTCCGGAAGTAAACTCGGGAGTTTCCCAACAGCGAAGTGCCAAGGCGCATCTCGAGATCGCGAAGCACGCGAAACAACGCGTCCAGGGAACAGCCCGACGCATTCTCGTCACGCTGATCCACGGCTATTGCGAGAAATCGCCCGTCACGCCATTCTCGCGCAACGGTCAAGGGAGATCCGTGCGCGCGCCAGTCGCTCAGATAGTCGTCGATTGCGGAAAGGAGAACGGACTCCCGCTCCTTGGACAGCTCGTCCGCACTTCCAAACACCCAGACTCGCGCATCGTCGGGCAGAGAGGTGAACGCAACAAGAGGCATATCGCAATATAACCGCGGTATGCCTCTCTCCATCTCAAAAAAAACGCGTCAACCAACCGTCTGGCGAAGCTACATTCCGCTTGCGGCCATTGGTGTCGGAGCGTGCCCGGTGCCGCCAATCGGCGACGGAACTTCACCCTGCGACGCGCGGTTCTTGATGGCGTCGTCGAATGCCGCGAGCTCGATCACCATCGCGGCCCGCAGATGCTCGACTTCGTCCGCCGCGCCGTCGCCCTTCCACAACTTGTCGATCTGCTGCACGGTACGAATCGCGCCGACGTTGAGCGCGGCACCGCGAGCGCGGGTAACCACCGAGTTGAGCAACGGAACATCGGCGGGTCCGACCTGCGCCTGTGCCAGAGCGTCGTCCAGCTCGTGCAGAACCTGATTCGCGATGGCCAGCATCGGCTGGATCGTCCGGCTGTAGAAGCGCAGACGCTTGCTCATCTCGCGCCACGACTCCCAGCGCACCGGCGAGCGTTCCATGGCGCGATTGATGCGCCCCGCGAACGACTGGATTGCGATCGGTTTCTTCACGAAATCGATTGCGCCAAAACCGAGCGCTGCTTCCACCGTTTCGATATCCGCCTGAGCGGTGCAGCAGAGCACTGGAATGTCACGCAGATGAGGCATGCTGTGCTTCTGCTTCAGCAGATCCAGGCCATTCATGTCAGGCAGCATCATGTCGGCAATCACCATGTCGATCGGCTGCGTTCGGAGCTGCTGCAGAGCCTCGGCGCCAGTGTGCGCTTCGCAGTGCGCGTAACGCATACGCTTGAGCAACGCGGAGATGATGTGGCACGTGACGAGGTCGTCTTCGATGATCTGGATCATACTCCAATTATCGGCGTCTCGGGGCCGGACTGTAGAGGAGAACGTCCACCGTAAGGCCCGTGCTGCCAAGCCTCAGGCTGCTACCGCGTGACTCGGAAAAGCACTGTCCAGAACCCCTCTGACACGCATGAACTCAGCTTCCATCTCGTCGATCAGCGTCCGCGCGCCAGCCGCATCGTGCTTCTGCCCGGCCCCTTGCAGCGCCGCGCCCAGCGCGGCCATGGTCGTCGCACCCATGTTACCGCTGCTGCCCTTGAGCGCGTGACCCGTGCGCTCGATCAGAGGCAGGTCCCCGGTATCCAACGCAGCGCGAAGGGTGACAATTCGGGACGAAGTGTCCGATATGAATGTTCCTATGAGGCGTAACACGAAGTCATCCCCGCCTTCCGCCATGGCTGCGAGATTATCCAACACGGACAGGTCAACTGATGATTGATCCATGGACCCCCCTGAATTGTCGAACTGGGCCGCAAGGGCCGCGACCAGAGCTGGATCGGCCGCGAAGGACGTCGCCGGACCGGATTCGGCGGGTTCGCGCTGTCTGGCCGTCCCAGTGAACAGATAGTCACTGGCATTCGGTGTTGAACTCTCGGCACCCGGTTTCGAATCGCTCGGGATCCAGCATTCCATGGCAGTTTCGAGCTCTTCCAGCGCGATCGGCTTTGGAATGAAGCCGTCCATGCCTGCGTCCAGGCAGCGCGCACGATCCTCGCGCATTGCGTTCGCAGTCATTGCGATGATCGGCGTATGCCGATCCTGAGCATCCTCGCGTTGCCGGATCGCACGAGTAGCGGTGTACCCGTCCATCTCCGGCATCTGACAATCCATCAGCACAAGATCATACGGGAGCTGGGCGAGCATCGCGACAGCTTCCAGACCGTTGGATGCAATGTCGCAGCGATACCCGAGCTTGTTCAGCATGTGCGACGCTACACGCTGGTTTACCGGATTGTCCTCTGCCACCAGTACGCGCGCGCGAGCCTTGCTCTGTGCACCGGCAACTCCCGTTTCCGCGACCCGTCGTACCTTGGGCGCGAGATCCGGATGGAGCACCGATCCGAGAACGCCAAGCAGTCGCGTGGGACGGACTGGCAGGGCGAAGGTGACGTCGATGCCCGCTCTGGACGCCGTGTCGGCGCTGGGCTTTTGCCGGTTTGGTGCCAGCGCGACAACGCCGCCGATGCCCTCGGAAAATTCGCGGCGCAGATCCCGAATCGACCGAAGAGGATCGGAGCCCAGCGTGGATAGATCGGCGATCACCAGGTCGTACCGCTGACCGGCGGCGATGCTGGCGCGAAGCAAAGCGCGTGCATCGGCAACCGTGCGTGCACCATCCACGAATGCACCCCAATCTGCGGCGTAACGTCGGAGCACTACACGTGTGAGCTTGCCACGAACGAGTACCAGGACGCGTGAATCCTTCATCACGTTCGCGCTCGGCGTCGACATCACTCGTGGTCCCCGCTGCGCTGCGATCGTGAAGTGAAATACACTTCCCTCACCCGGAACGCTCGCGACGTCCATGGCGCCGCCGAGCAGGCCGACGAGATGCTTCGAGATCGCGAGTCCCAGACCGGTGCCGCCGTACTTGCGCGTAGTGGAACTGTCTGCTTGCTGAAACGGCTGGAACAATCGCGTTCGCGCTTCAGCGGTGAGACCGATGCCGGTGTCATTGACGTCGAATCGCAACTGCACGCCTGCGTCGGTTTCCGACTCGACGGTCACGTGGATGTAGATACGACCGACGTGTGTGAACTTGATGGCGTTGCCTACCAGGTTCAGGAGAATCTGACGCAGCCGGCCCTGATCCGTGCGAACCACCGCAGGCACGCGCTCGTCGACATAGAAGCCGAGCTCCAGTTTCTTCTGCATCGCCTGATCGGCAAGCAGCTCGACGACTTCCTCTACCGTCGTGCGAACATTGCAATCGATGATCTCGATCTCGAGTCGCCCCGCTTCGATCTTGGAGAAATCGAGAATCTCATTGATGATCGTGAGGAGCGCCTGTCCCGATGATCGAACCGTGTCGACGTACTCGCGCTGTTCCTGATTGAGTCCCGTGTCGAGGAGCAGTCCCGTCATGCCGAGAATGCCGTTCATGGGAGTACGGATCTCGTGCGACATGCGCGCAAGAAATTCGCTCTTGGCCTGGTTCCCCTGCTCGGCCTTCTCCATCGCCTCTGCCAGTTCGAGCGTGCGCTCACGCACCTTCTGATCCAGCCCCGAGAGGATCTGCTGCATCTCGCGCATGAGCGTCTCGCGCTCCGTGAGTGCACCACGGATGCTCTGTGCGTGGCCCTCGTCCACGCGAGTCGTTGCTGCTGCGGCAGCACCAGCAAGCTTGAGGCGTCGTACGTGTCGAGCGAGCATGACGACGAGAACCGCCTCGATCGAGATGCCGAGCCCAAGAATCAGAACTGACGCATGCACTTTGTAGCTGGCTCTGCGTGGGCTACTGCGTGGTCTTGCCGGAGTGATCGCACCAGAACAGCGCGTCGGCCGTGGCCTGACGCTCGAACGAGTTTCTCGTGGAGGCGGACTCGCTGAACGTTGGCAGCTGTTCGTTGGTGATGACAGCCGCTTCCGCACGACCACCGGACAACAGCGACGACGTTGCGTGCAGCCGACGCTCTATGTCGCGGAGCATCTGCGCGACATGCCCCAGCTGTTGCGATGTGATGTCCTGAAACTGCAGCGAGCCCATGACGGCGAAGAGCTCATCGCGCATCTTGGCCCGTACGGCCGCTGCTTCGACGATCGAGTCGTCGAAGGATCCGGAGGCATCGATCTCATCCAGGCGGTCGACGTATGCATGTGCGCGTTCCAGGCCGTCCATCATGCGTGTGGCGGCGAGCTCAGTGGCGGAACACACCTCGCCAAGCTTGGCCGTGCTGTCGTGAATCTCCTGAAGGGTCACACCCTGGAGGGCTTCGCGACTCGTGTGGAGTGTGCACAGGACCTGTGCAATCTCGCCCGTGGCGCGTTGCATCATGGCGAGCAGCACGCCGACGTTGTTTCCGCGAAGGCCGGTATCCCGCCCGTCGTCACGCAGCTCTTCGAGCTCGCTGTCGACCAGGCGGAGCATCGTCTCGGAATCGTAAAGGACTTCGGCGATGCGTGAGTTGGACATTGGAATCTATGCTGCTCTGGTAGCCAGTACCGCGTCGATCTTCTCGCGCAGAACCTGGGGGGTGAATGGCTTGACGACGTAGCTGTCGACTCCCGCTTCCATGGCGGTGAGAATATCATCACGAACACTGCGTGCGGTGACCATGATGAGCGGCATCGACTTTGTCTCGTCGCAAGAGCGAATCGCTCTCGTGAGCTCCGCGCCACTGACCTTCGGCATGTTCCAGTCAGTAATGACGAAATCGACGGTGGCGATCTTCTCCAATGCCTCTGCTCCGTCACTCGCCTCCACCACGTCGCTGAAGCCGACGCGTTGCAGGGAGTTCACCACTATGCGGCGCATGGTGGCAGAGTCGTCAACAACAAGGAAGCGCATGTGCTTGGCTCCAGAAATACTGAGAAAGTGCTGTTACAGGTCGCCGCTGCGAATTACAGCGCGCGCAACCTGATCGGCCATTTCAAGCGAATTGTAGGCGCCCGAGAGAACGTTCGAGCGGATCTGATCGGCGCGTGCCGGATCGAGGGACGATGAGACCGGCGCGCTCGCGCCATCACTTGCAAGAGCGAGCCCCGCATCCGATATCTGAACCGCATCCGCGCCGCGTGTCGGCGAGATGGGATCGATGGGAACTTCTGGCGCAGCTGCACCCTGGACGCGCTGTAGCGCGTCGGTGCGAAGTGTGTCGGCTGCGATTTTGTTTACGTGCATGTGTAGTTTCTCCTTCCCTTCGAATATCGGGTTACGGGGGCCGTTACTTTACCGCCGCCCGGTCGTACCTGTGCCTAGCGGACCAGATTGAGCGTAGGGGCGGCTGCTGGTGCTTCGGGTGCCCTATACGTGGCTGTGGCACGTGGTTGAGTATCGAGCGCTCTCAGCGCATGCGCGACGTGGCCGCACAGGTCGGCCATTGTCTCTCGCGCCTCCACCTCGTCGAGTGACGCGCGGTCGGTCGCATCCATCGCATGCATGGAATCAGGGTTCGGCACCGCCCCTCGTCCCGCGTTGACGTTCCGAACGACGGAATCGATCACGCGGTCTAGGTTTTCCTCGAGGAGCGATCCCGCCGTTGGCACGTTACCGCCCTCTGGGATCGTACAGCGAATCGCCGGGCTGAGCCGTGCTTCCTGCCGGCCATTGAGTCCGTGCGGCAATCACCCAGGATTCATGCAGGCTGGAAGCCATCTCCATGATCTTGGTGAGTCGTCCGGTATCCAGGGTCCGGCCAATGGCCAGGATCTCCGTACCGAAGTACGCATACAGCGCTGCGAGCCGCTGGGCGAGTTCCCCACCCTTCTCACGATCGAGAGATCCCATCAACTCGATGACTATCGCTGAAGCCTTCTCGAGGCTCGCTGCCTTGCCCTCGAAATCGCGTTGCTGGATCTGGACCTGAGCGCGGCGGAGCTGCGCCAGCAGGTGCTCGTACAGCAGGGGAACCAGCCATTCCTTCGACCGGCTCACGACATCATTCTCAAGGTACTTGGAGGTATAAGCGCTATATCCCATGCTGGCCAGTGTCGGGTGAGCGGGTGCAAAACTTGAACGTCACCGGTCCTCCTGGCGACGCTGAAGGCCGCGTTCAGCCGCGACGGTCGATGAAGCGCTGTGATCCGGTACGATATGCGGGCGGGAGACCAGCCCCTGGGCTCGCCGATGCCCCGCCGCGGAGTTCACGCCCCATGATGTCGCGCTGCACGCTGCACACGCCAGCGAGACGCGACGCGGAGCCATCCAGCGTTTCGGCCTGCGAGCGGGAGGCGAAGCTTCGCCGCTGGATGTCATTCGCACGGGGGCCAGCAAACTGTCCCGACGCAATCGCGCTCACGAGCGGCGTGAAGCGCTTGCCACACAGTGCCGCGTCGCGTGCAAGCCTGTCTCCGCGTGATGCCATCTCGAAGAGTCCGGCGAAGTTCGCCGTGCGCACAAGCGCCTGCTGCGTGTCGAGCAACATCTCATACTTCGATACGAGCGCGTCGAATTCATCGAGCGCATGCACCGCCTTGGCGTATGCAGCGACCGGTACGTCAGCGATGAGTGCCCGCGTCACTGGCCGAGCCCGTTCGAGGTGGTTTTATTCGTGCTGGTGTTGGACGGGTTCGTGAACGCTGCCAGGAAGGAATTCCCCTGGGCCATGATCTGCTGTACTGTGCTGTCCATCGTCGAGTATTCCTTGAGCAGCGCGGCACGCTGCAGCGCGATTCTCGCGTTGAAATCAGTGAGACGCGACTGCTGCATGCTTATCGTGTCGTTGAGCTGCTGGTTCTGTGCATCGATCGTTCCGCCGGTCTGCGTCCAGCTGGTGAGAAGCCGGTCGATCACGGAGCCGAATCCCTGCGTCAGCGTGAGATTGCCGATCGCACCAGGTGTCGTACCGAGATAGGCCATGCTCAGGCCATCGACGGGTGTTCCGGACGCTCCGACGAGCTGGCGTCCCGACCCGGTAGCGGTGTAGCCGCCAATCGTGCCCTGCACATCCGCGCCGTACGCACTTCCCGCCGCGATCCCCAGCTGTGTCGCCGGAGTCCCCGTGCCGGAGTAAGCGATCGAGAATCCGGCCGACGCACCGTACGCATTGTGCTGAATCTGAACCTGCCCGCCTACAGCGGTGGCAGTCATCGACAGGACACCGTGACCGGTTGCAGTCACGTTCATCGTCCCCAGGTTGAGCTGGCCGCCACCTTCGTTGTTCGCTGTAAGCGACATCGCGAGCTGCGACGTCCCGCTGGTGGCCGCCTTCACTGAGATCTGCCCATTGACGAACGATACCGTTGCACCGGTGCCAACCGATGACTGCAGCTGCGTAACGAAGTCTGCAACTGTCGATGTGGAAGTCGTGGTGAATGTGCCACTGTAGGCAGAGCCATCGGAACGCGTGCCGCTGTAACCGCTCGTATCACCGGCAACCACTCCGGCGGACGAGCCGTTTGACAGATGAAGATCGGTCAGCAGTGTCGCGGACGTCGCGGCTGCCGTTCCGGTTGCGTCGTTCAGTGTCACCGACCCCAACAGCGCACGATTCTCCGGCGTGCCGAACGATGCGTTCAGGGCAGCCACGATCTGATCGGTGGTCATTCCTCCACTCAGCTGAATCTGCGCGGTGGAGTTCGATGCGAGGTCAGTCACGGTCATCGTATCCGGCGCGCCAGGCTGGTTGTAGACGCCGCTGAAGCCGGCGCCGAGCATCTGCGCCTGAGCAGCGGCCTGCGTGATGTTGACAGCGTAGCTACCGGGCTGAGTTGCGGTCGTCGAGGCTGTGTACACAAGCGACGGATTGGTAGAGACCCCGGATTCCTCGAACAGCTTGGTCACGTCGGAATACCTGCTCGTGAACGCGGTCTGGAATTTCGTGGAATCGAACGAGAGATGACCGTCCTTCGTGAGCGATATGCCGACAGTGTCCGGCGTCGCCATGTCCGATGCCGCACCGGTGACTGGCGTGAGCATCGACGTGGAGAGTGCGCTCCGCGCGGTGCGCAGCAGCGGGTCGTTGTACAGAGTCGGGTTGCTGGTGGGATCGGTTCCAGGCGTCTGTTGCGTCTTGATGAAATCGACGACTGCGTTGTATGCGTTGACGTAGTTCTGAACGGCCGACGTCGCCGCGCTGCTGCTGAGCGATACGTTCACGTTCGCTATCGTATTCGGATCCGCAGCGGTGAGCGTGAGCGTCGTGTTTGCTATTACGTCCGAAACCGTATTGCTCGAGCGCGTGAATGCGACGCCGTCGACCGAGAATTTTGCATCTGTCCCGGTCACGAGCTCACGCGCGCGACCCGTGGATGTAGTCGCGAAGGCGCCGAAATCGAGCCGACCGCCGCCTTGATTGTTCGCCACCATCTGGAGCGATAGACCGCTCTGACCGGCAGTCCCGTCGCTGACGACGATATGACCGCTCGCGTCGACGGATGCCGTCGCCGGCCGCGCGCCTGCGCCGAAGCCGGTAGTTGCGTCGTTGAGCGTGTTGAGCAGATCCTGCACCGTGCTGCCTGCAGCGACGGTGAACGAGACGTTCACAGCCGAGCCATCACCGCGGGTTCCCGATATCGTCAGCGTGTCGCCGACCTGGGTGCCCGATGCGGAGCCGCCATTCCACAGATTGGTAAGAAGCGTGGACGCCGTTGCCGGCGTGCTGCCGTTGCCGTCCGTCATCGCGCTACTCTGCAGCTGCTGCGCTACGGCCGACCGGCCGGCGGTGAGAATGCCGAGCTGTTGCAATGTGTTTCCGCCATCGACAAAGCTCGTCGTGTTTCGGACGTCGAGGTAATACTGCGTGGTGCCGTTGGCGGTCGTGCTCTGGACTGTCGCCTGGATCCCCGGTACCGCCGAGAATTTCGCCGCGAGCGAAGTGAGCGAGTCGGTGCTGAGATCGACCGAGACAGCCTGACCTGCTATCGTGACCGTCTGCGCGCCTGGCGCAACGGTGAGTCCGAGCTGAGATCCGATGCTCGTCGTGGCAGAGGCGAAGTTATCGCTCTGCGCTCCCGCGCTGGTAACGTGCTTGATCGCAGTGGTCGAGTCGATCCAGCCCAACGACTGGGCGATGCCCTGCGAGCCATCCACGAGGTTGATTCCCTTGGAACCAGTCTGCACACTCGTGAGGACGAGCCGTTGCGCGTTTGACGAATCGGTAACGATCGCCGCGCTGACACCACTGGCCGTCGCGCCGGAGTTGACTGCGTTGATCCTGTCGCGAACCGAGGCCAGTGTATCGGTAGCGGCTATCGTCACGGTCTTGCCATTGATGACGAAGTCGCCCGAAAGACCGAGGGCCGTGGTGCTGCTCGCGAAGGTGTTGCCGGAGAGTTTTTCGGCCTGTGCGGTCTGGAGCACCTGGACTGCGTAGGATCCTGGTGATGCGCCGCTCAGCGCCGAGGCGGAGAGGATCGTCTGGCCGTTTGCAGCAGTCGCGTTGGAAACGGTGGCGTTGACGCCCTGAAACGCCGTTCCATCGCGCATGAGGCTGGTGGTAGCCTCGAGGTTCGAGAGCAGTCCGCTGTAGGTCTGGTACGCGCTCTGTTGAGCCTGTGCGGTCGTGATGCGTGTCTGCATCGCGACGCCTGGCTGCGACTGGATCTGAATGAGGCTATCGACCAGCGAGCTGTAGTCGAAGGTGCTGCCGAGACCTGGGAATGACCCTACAGGGGTGCTCATCGTGTTTTCCTCCGTATGCGACGAGCCCGCAGGAGCCCATTCGGGCCCCTACGGTCTCGTAGCCGAGCTTGGGGAGACAGGAGATTCCTCTCCGCTGCCCTCACCCGGTTAGTTCATTTACTGGAAGAGCTTCAGCACGCTCTGCTGGCTCGAGTTCGCCTGCGCGAGCATGGCCGTACCGGCCTGCTGGAGGATCGAGAGCTTGCTGTAGTTCGTGTATTCCTGCGCCATGTTGGTGTCGCGGATGACCGACTCCGCGGCCGACACGTTCTGGTACAGAGAAGCAACGTTCGTGGTCGCGTAGTTGAGGCGGTTCTCAGCCGCACCGAGCGAACCGATGACGGTGTTGACCTTGGAGACAGCGGTCGTGATCGAAGCGAGGGCTGCCGTGGCATTCGCCATCGTATCGACCGAGACGCTGGCGAGGTTGAGGCCGGCGGCTGAGCTAGCGCGAAGATCGCCGAGGCTCACGCTCACGAGGTTATCCGAATCACTGGTTGCGCCGCTGCCGACGCGGAAGGCTGCGCTGGTGCCCGTCGGCAGAATCGTCTTGCCATCAAGGCCGACAGTCGGGTCGCCGTTGAACGTGAAGGCTACGCCAAGCTTGTCGAAGTTGAAGGTCTGCGATCCAGACGCGGCGCTGGTCAACTCCTGGGTGAGCGTTCCGTCGCTGAGGGTGATATGCGTCGCATCGACCTTCGCGATCGTGTACGTCGCGCCGGAGGTTGCGCCGGAAACCGTGATGCCTGAAATACCCACGACCGCGTTGGCGGTACCCGTACCGCTATCGCTCACGCCGAAGCTGCCGTTCAACAGCTGAGAGCCCTGGTACACGGTGCTGCCGACGGTACGGTTGATTTCCTGATACAGCTGCGTGAACTCGGCGTTGATCTTCTGACGATCGGGATCCGTGACGTTAGCTGATGCAGACTCGGTGGCGAGCTGCTTCATGCGATCGAGTATGGACGAGATCGTCTGAGTCGCGCCATCCGCGATCTGGAGCAGCGAGCCTGCCTGCGATGCATTCTGCTGGGCCTGCTGCAAGCCGACACCGTTGTTGCGAAGCGAGTTCGCGATGCTGAGGCCTGCCGCGTCGTCGCCTGCACGATTGAGACGGAAGCCAGATGACAGCTTCTGGATCGAGCTGGTCAGCTGGGTCTCGTTCGTGTTCAGGTTGTTCAACGCGTTCATCGAGTTGATGTTGTTCTGAATAAACATTACGGTGTGGCTCCTTTAGCGGTTTGTGGCAGAGCTTCCTTGCTCCACCCGGTCCGGCCGGTCTGGCCGTATGGACTATTTATCGGCAGTGCCGAGGAAAGCTTTAACACGAAAGGCGTGGATAAATCCACGCCTTTCGGTTTGGCCGATTCCCCACGCAATGGGAAGCAGCAGATACATCCGTGTCCTACAGCTCGAATGACTCGCGGATGCCGTAGCTGCTCTCGGCGAGCACCACCTGGCTGCCTTCGCTGAGGCGGGTGTTGATCACCACGGGCCCCTGAAGATTGGCCGTGGGCAGCTCGCCAGGTGCGCCGGGCAGCGTTACGATTGCGAGGACGCTTACCTCATCGGGCGAGGCAGCGTGGGTTTCCGTCGCATCCAGGTCGAGCGTGTAGCCTTCGAAGAACATGAACGGATCGACGAGGAGAAAGGCGAGCGACGAGTAGTCGGCTGACTGGAGCCAGTACACGTGCGACCGTTCGGACGGAAGAAGGACGAAGGACCGACACTCGGGAAAGCCGAGCAATCCCTGCGGAAAGGTGAGCAAGGAACCGGGCTCGACGGCGATCGTGCCTAGTATGTCGGAGGAGATGGTGACGGTGCTGGGCATCGAGTAAGCCAGGGCGGCGGATGTCATTTCAGATAGTCTGTCAGGGTCATGCCCAGCACGCGCGACGTTGCGAGCATCGCGGATTGGTACGCCGTCTGGCGGGTCACCAGATCGGTTATCGCCTGTTCCTGGTCCACGTTCGAGAGATTTGACTTGAACGTGGTGAGGTTCTGCTGAAGCGCGGTGATGTTGGAGCTGGTGACCTGAAGCTGGTTCTCGCGCGCGCCGAGATCGCCGACGAGCGACTGGATTCCCTGTTGGGAATTATTGAGGCTCGTGAGGGCCGCACCAATGCCGGCCTGGTCGTTGTTGCCCAGCGCGGTCGAAAGATCCTTGAGCGACTGAAGCGTGCCGGTGTCGAGCAGCAGCTCCTTCGCATTGTGGTTGGACTTGAACAACTGGCCCGCACCGATCTCTGTCGTGTGCGTTCCGGATGGCGCGGTTCCGGTATAGAATGGTGCTGTGGTCGTGACGGGCGCGGTCGTGGTGTTGTCACCACCGAAGAGATACGTGCCCTGGTACTGAGTGTTGCCAGCGGCCACGGCGGAACTGAGAAGGTTGTCGACTTCCTGTTTCGCGGCGAGGCGGTCGGACGCGCTCGCTGTTGCAGTGCCCTGTTGCGTTGCGATTGCCGTCGCGCGTGTCACGGTGTCGGTGAGCTGTTGCAGCACCGTGTCTTCCATGTTTGCGCGGGCTGTGGCATCGTTGACATTGCGCTGATACTGATTGAGCGCATTGAGGGCGGTGGAGGTCTGCATGACCGACGACTGCGCCTGCGGGTCGTCGGCGAATGAGCTGTACTTGAGACCGGTGCTCACCTGATTCTGAGCGGTGCTCATTGCTTGCAAATTCGACTGTAGCGACAGAGTCGCGTTAGTCTGGATCATGCTGTTCGTGATGCGCATCGTATTGCTTTGCTCCTCGCAAAAGCGTATGCTGTGGAGTATCGAGCGCATGCCGCCCGCTCTTTAGGCTCGAAGAAAGGGCGGACGCGTAGCCTGACAATTTTGGGGCGGGCACGGGGACCCGCCCCTACGCCAACCATATCCGGACTCGTACTCTACCAAATAATGGCAACCATTCTATATGTAGATGACGAGCCATCGGTCGGGTTGATACTGGAGGATACGCTACGGCGCGCCGGGCATGACGCTGTCGGCGCCCGGAATGTTCCGGAGGCTCTCCAGGCGTTGGCGCGTGGCAACGTGGATCTGATAATCTCGGACTACCGCATGCCAGGATTGACGGGCCTGGAGTTTCTGTCGCTCATCAGGCGCGAGGGGTACGAGGTGCCTCTCATAATGTTGACCGGTTATGCCAGCATCGAGCACGCGGTGTCGTCGATCAAGGCCGGGGCGGTGGATTACATCACCAAGCCAGTTCGCCCGCAGCAGCTTGAGCTCGCCGTCGATCAGGCACTGAAGCTGGTTCGCCTCAAGAAGGAGAACGACGCGCTCAGGCGTGAGGTGATGGAGTTCCGGAACGAGCGCCAGATCGTGGGCGACAGCGTTGCCATTCGCCGGATAATGCAGACGGTCGCGACGGCGGCTCCTACGCGGGCGACGGTGCTGCTGCAGGGTGAGTCCGGTACGGGAAAGGAATTGTTCGCCCGTTCGGTCCACGACCAGAGCGACCGCCGTGACAGGCCTTTCATACAGCTCAACTGCGCCGCGCTGCCCGAGGGTCTGGTGGAGAGCGCGCTGTTCGGCCATGAGAAGGGCGCGTTCACGGGGGCGATCAAGCGCGTCGAGGGAGCATTCGAGCGCGCCAACCGTGGTACGCTCCTGCTGGACGAAATATCCGAGATGCGGCTGGACCTTCAGGCGAAGCTGCTGCGCGTGCTACAGGAGCAGGAGTTTGAGCGGGTTGGTGGCACGTCCACCATACGGGTGGACGTTCGGATCATCGCGACGACGAACCGGGACCTGGCGGCCGAAGCCGCGCGTGGAGCGTTCCGGCAGGATCTATACTATAGGTTGAGCACGATCCCGATCGCGATCCCGCCGCTGCGGGACCGAAAGGACGACATTCCAGCCCTTGCCTACAGGTTCGCGATCCGAATTGGCGCGGAGATGGGCAAGGAAGTGCGGGCGATATCGCAGGAAGGGCTCGAGGTCCTGCAAAGATACGACTGGCCAGGAAATGTCCGGGAGCTTCAGCACGTTGTGGAGCGGGCGGTGATCCTTTCGTCTGACCCAATCGTGCCGGCCCATGCGTTCGAGGGGCTCAGATTCGGGTTGGCCAACGTGCTCGCCGGCCCGGTATCGGCGACGCAACGGGCGCTGATCGCTGCGGGACTGGTACCGATTCCGGACGACGACCGGGATGACGGAGTACTGGTGCGGTTGACCTCGCTGAATGTCGAGGATGCCGAGCGTGCGATGATTCAGAAAGCACTCGAGATGTCGGGCAACAATCGCACGAAAGCGGCCGAATTGCTGGGGCTGAGTGTCCGGACGCTCAGGAACAAACTGAACGGTCCGGCGAACGGCGAGGCAAGCTTGACCCTGTAAAGTCCGGCAAGATGTGCCGATCCGGCACTTTCTTCCTCTTTTTGCCGCTAGGCAAATAGTGCCGTAATAAGCCATTTCGAACCAGTTCCAAGACGCTAAGTGATTGTTATATAATCACTTAGCGTTTTTGCGTATCCGCCCAAGCAGCCCGTAATCGGTTTGGTCCTGCGGTTGCTTTAGCACGATCCCGAGATGATCACAGGATTCATTAGCCGAGTAGTTCCGGCAGCCGAGCTGAAGGACGCTCTCGACATCGGGACCCAGAGGGTTCGGGCGATCGCCGATCGTGTGTCCAAGGCATCGCTCCAGAATCAGGACGGCTTCGCTCTTCCGGGCACGCCTGGAGCCAGCGGGGCCGTTGCGAACTCGTCCGGTGTGGACATCGAGAGTGAGATGATCAGTCTGGCCGATGAGCAGCTGCGCTACGAGGCAACATCGAAGCTGCTGTCGAAGGCCTACGATCAGGTTCGGACCGCCCTCAAGCCCTGATAACCGATGCCTCGTCCAGTCGGATTACTTCCGTCACCAGCGGTAAACCAGCCGCAGCCGATGTTCCGGTCTCTCGCGATCTCAGCGAGCGGACTGTCGGCGCAGCGGGTTCGCATGGAGACAATTGCATCGAACATCGCCAATGCGGAAACGACGCACGACGTAAACGGGCAACCATACAAACGGCGCGTTGCCGTTCTGGCAGCAGGCGACGGTGGAACTGCGACGGGCGATCCGGTTGCGCCGGGACAGCCGTCGGGAACTTCGGGCGTATTCAACGGCATCAACGCGTTTCAGGTACCGAGCGGCGATTTCCCGACCGACGGACCGCGTCGGTTCGAAGTGCCGGTGCTCGAAACGAACGGGCCCAGCGGCGGCGGCACTGGTGTGCATGTCGCGGGCATCAAGGAAGACAATACCGACGGACAGCTGGTCTACGATCCTGGACATCCGGACGCAGACAAGAACGGATATGTGCATTACCCGAACGTGCGTGTGACGGATGAGATGGTGGACATGATGGATGCGCGCCGGGTGTACGAGGCGAACGCCAGCGTGTTTCAGACGGCGAAGGGAATGCTGAAGCAAGCTCTGAACATTTAAGCCACAAGCGAACAGAATGGCGATCAACGGAATTGGCGGCGGCGGGTTCAATCCATACGCAACGGGCGTAACGCGTCCGAGTGCGGGCGTGCCGCGTCAGGCGCCGCCGACGTCGAGCGACGTCGCAGCAATGGATCCAAAGTCGCTCGCCAACGCGATCAAGAGCGACGCAGCGGCCCGCACGGCACAACTGAACTCCGGAACGGCGCCGAGTGGCGTGGATCAGGATCTGTGGAGCGTGTTGAGCAAGGAAGAGCGCTCGTTCTTCATGAAGGCGGGAACGATGGGGCCGTTGACGTACGGCCGCACGAGCTCGTCGCAGGGTCCGGCACCAGCGCCGATTCTGCGTGGCGGACGTCTGGACATCAAGGCCTGAGAATCCAATGTCGAATCCAATTGGTGGGATAAGCAACGCTATCGCGAGTACTGGACTGGACACCGGTGCCAAACAGATACCGGTGTTGCAGGACCGTGGTGGTAGCGCGAGCGGGACGAGCTTCGGCGATACGCTCAAGGGACTCGTCAACAACGTTTCGGACCAGCAGGACGTGGCCGCTGACTACGCGCAGCGTTTTGCGCGGGGCGAGCCGGTCGAGCTGCATCAGGTGATGGCGGCTTCCGAGGAAGCGTCGATTTCGCTGGAGATGTTGGTACAGGTGCGCAACAAGTTCCAGGATGCGTATCGAACGTTGATCAGCATGCAATCGTGATCGAGAACCGGGGATTATAAACCGTGGCTGACGCAATTCAGGACATGCTCGACCGCATCGGCGGTCGCCAACGTGCCATGTTGTTGATGGTGGGCGTTGGCGTGGCCGCGGTGATTTTCGGTGTATCGAAGTGGGCTACGGCGCCGGACTGGGTACCGGCCTTCACCAATCAGCCGATCGAGACGGTCGGGCAGATGACGGACAAGCTCACGGCTGCCGGAATCGGGTTCAAGCTGGATCGCGGCGGCAGCGACATTCTGGTGAGCGCCAACGACGTTGCGCGTGCGCGGGTGACTCTGGCGCAGGCGGGGCTTCCGTCGGCTGGACGTCCCGGCATGGAGCTGTTCGATCAGCCATCGTGGGGAATGACTGACTTCACGCAGCGAATCAATTACAGGCGCGCACTAGAAGGAGAGCTCGAGCGCACGATCGGCAAGATGACGGGGGTGCAGTCGGCGCAGGTTCACCTCGCGCTGCACGAGCAGGCGACGTTCCGTTCTCAGGACAAGCCGGCGAACGCATCCGTGGTATTGAAGACCGGTGGCGCCGCACCATCGCAGGATGTCGTGCAGGGTATCGCGCATCTCGTGGCGGGCAGCGTGGACGGGATCACGGCGGACCACGTGACGATACTCGACGATGCCGGAAGAATGTTGTCCACTCCGGACGATGGCTCGATGGCTTCCCTTACGAACGCGCAGCTTTCGACCCAGCGCGAGGTCGAGGGATATCTACAGACCAAGGCGGAAAGCCTGGTCGATGACATCGTAGGCAGCGGCAATGCGCGCGTTCGCGTATCCGCCGCGCTCAACTTCGACAAGATCGAGCGGTCATCGCAGCTCGTGGATCCCGACAAGCAGGCCACCAGCACGGAGCAGCGTTACGAGATCACGCCTGGAGCGCAGGGCGGCGCTGCGTCGTCGAACGTCGCGATGAGCTATGACAATTCCAAGGTCACCGAGAACTTCTCCGGAGCGATCGGCAACATCAAGAGACTGTCGGTTGCCGTTCTGCTGAATGACCGCATGATTCAGCCGCCGGCCAATGCAGGCCCCAACGCGAAGCCGACATATGTTGCGCGCACTCCGGAAGAGATCGCGCGCATAGAATCGCTTATCCGCGGTGCCGTGGGAGCTGACAGCACGCGCGGTGACGTCGTCACGGTAGTCGCGACCCACTTTGACGCGGCGCCTGTCGCGGACGTGGAGAAGACCGCGCCACAGACGATCATCAATACCGTTCAGCAATTCGAGAAGCCGGCGATCTCCGTGTTTGCCATTCTGGTGCTCTTCATCGTCGCGATGATGCTCATCAAGGCGATCAAGTCTCTACCGGCGTCGAACTCACGCTCGGCGTACGCTCCGCTCGCGCTTCCTGCACCCGGCGGTCAACACTCCAACCAGTTCGCCACCGCGGCGCACGATATGGCTAACGCGATCTCCGCGAACGCGCATCAGCAGCACCAGAGCTACGCAGTTCAGCCTCCGCCTCAACCGCTCGCGTTTCCGGAACAGAATCAGACTCGCGGTCGTGTAGCGGCAACCATCGCGGCCAAGCCTGAAGTCTCGACCCGCGTTGTACGCGCGTGGCTGAAGGAAGCTGTATAAATGGGAACCGCGGTAGTGCCGGTGGAAGAAAAGAAGAGTGTTGCGAAACTCACCGCTGCCGACCTGACCGGACCGCAGAAGGTCGCGGTGTTGTGCATGTCGCTCGGCGCTGATGAGGCGGTGAAACTGACGCAGTCGCTCACGCCTGAAGAGGCCGAGGAGATCAGCTTCCATATCGCGCAGATGGAACAGGTGAGCGCCGGCACGGTCGAAGCAGTCCTGACCGAGTGGATGCAGATGGCACTTGCCGTTGACTCGATCGCCCAGGGCGGTATCAGCTACGCCGGTGAGGTTCTGGAAAAGGCGTTCGGCAGTCACAGAGCCAGCGCGACGCTGACGCGAATTCAGTCGCAGCTGGCAGACTCAGCTGGATTGCACCGGCTACGGAGCGCTGACCCGCAGCAGCTCGCGACGACGCTGCGCGGCGAGCATCCTCAGACTATCGCACTTGTTCTCGCTCATCTCGAGCCGCAACAGACCGCGACGATTCTGCGCGACCTGGATCCATCGCTCGGCGGCGAGGTGATGTACCGCATCGGCTGCATGGAAAAGGTGGCTCCTGACATGATGCTGCTGGTGGAGAAGGCTCTCAGTAACGAGACCGACCTCAGCTTTACTCGCGGCTTGCGCGCGGCTGGTGGACCGGATGCAGTTGCGAGCGTGCTCAACCATGTCTCGGGCTCGCTCGAGAAAGACCTGCTCGATCACATCGGCGAGCGGGACACGCAGCTTTGCGAGCAGATCAAGAACCTCATGTTCGTCTTCGACGACGTGGGCAAGCTGGACGACCGCTCGTTGCAGCGACTGCTGCGCGAAATCGACGCCCGTACTCTATCGCTGGCGCTCAAGACCGCAAAGGAAGAGATGCGCGAGCGCATCATGGCCGGCATGTCGGCACGCGCGGTCACGGCGCTCAAGGAAGAGATATCGATGCTCGGCGCCGTTCGTGTCCGCGACGTGGAAGCGGCCCAGGCACAGATCGTCGCACAGGTTCGGGCGCTCGAAGC
Organism: Gemmatimonadota bacterium; assembly: GCA_040388625.1. Taxonomy (NCBI): domain Bacteria; kingdom Pseudomonadati; phylum Gemmatimonadota; species Gemmatimonadota bacterium. Next base: position 390,044 of record JAZKBK010000003.1, read on the forward strand.
GGCCGGAGAAATCACCATCGGTGCCGGAGCCTCGGAAGATGCGTTCATCGAATAGGCCCGGAGTGCTTGCGGCCGGTGCGCTGCCCGCAAATCCGACGCGATGGGCGCCGGATGACATGGCGACGCTCAACTGGACGACAGCTGTCAATACGCAGCCCGCGTCACAGATGGAGCAGGAAGCGCATGCTCGTATCGAGTTGGAGCAGCGCCTGGCGGAGGCGCAGGCCGCTGGCTACGACGCCGGCAGGCTGGACGGCGAGCTGGCGGAGGCGACACGCCTGCGCAATGCGGTCGCGGCAGCCGAGCAGGCGCTCGACACGATTCGCACCAGCGAATCCAAGTGGCAGGAATGTGTTACCGAAAACATTGCGGCTCTCGCCGTTACTGTGGCGCGCCACATAGTTGGACGTGAACTGCGCACCGACGCGGCGTCTGTCGCAGATCTGGTCAAGCGCGCGCTGGCGGAATTTCCGATCGATCAGCCGATGCGCGTTCGTGTGAATCCACACGACCTATCGCTTCTGTCGCATCCCACGCCGACCGGCGGCGAGCCTGTTCCGATCGCGCCGAATCGTGACGTTCGGTGGCTGGCAGACTCCCGTATTCAGCCGGGCGGCTGTGTCGTCGAGGGACGCGAGAGGATCGTGGACGGCCGCGTCGATACGGCACTTGAACGACTCTATAGAAAGTTGACGGACAATGTTGCCTGATACTTTCGCGGATGTCGTTGCGGATACGCCGCGATTCGATCGCTATGGTCGTGTCACACGAGTCGTTGGTCTCGTCATCGAGGCAACGGGAATCGACGTGGGCGTTGGCGAGCTCTGTCGTGTCACGAGCTTGACGGACGACAGATCGGTGCTGGCGGAAGTCGTGGGGTTCCACGAAGACAACGTCATCCTGATGCCGCTCGGCGAGCTCGACGGGCTACACGCTGGAAGCTTCGTTCAGCCACTCGGCCGCTCCTTCGGTGTCGACGTCGGACCGTCGCTACTTGGTCGCGTTCTGAATGGACTCGGGCATCCAATCGACGACAAGGGTCCGATCGAATTCACAGACCGCGTTCCGCTTGCAGCCGAGCCTCCGAATCCACTCGAGCGGCGCATGATCGACGAGCCACTGGAGACGGGCGTTCGTGCAATCGACGGGATGCTCACGATCGGTCGCGGCCAGCGCGTCGGAATATTCGCCGGATCGGGCGTCGGAAAGAGCACGCTTCTGGGGATGATCGCGCGGCACGCCAAGGCGGACGTCAACGTGATCGCACTACTCGGCGAGCGTGGCCGCGAGGTACGCGACTTCATCGAGCATTCGCTTGGCGAGGAAGGACTCGCGCGCTCCGTAATCATTGTCGCCACCGGCGATCAGGCTGCGCTGGTTCGCGCTCGTGGCGCGCTCGTGGCGACTGCAATCGCCGAATATTTTCGCGACCAGGGCAAGCAAGTGATGCTGATGCTCGATTCAGTGACGCGTGTAGCAATGGCGTGGCGCGAGATCGGGCTGGCAACCGGCGAACCGCCGACCACAAAGGGCTACCCGCCTTCGGTGTTCGCGTCACTCCCGCGTCTTCTCGAGCGTGCAGGCAATGCGCGTGTCGGCGGCATCACCGGCATTTACACGGTGCTGGTGGATGGCGACGATTTCAACGAACCGGTTGCCGACGCAACGCGCTCCATACTCGACGGTCACATAGTGCTCACACGCAAGCTGGCATCGGCGGGACACTTTCCTTCCATCGACATACTCGACAGCAAGAGCCGAGTTCGGGATCAGGTGGTGTCACCGAGCCATCGCACGGCGGCGGAGACGATTCTGCGCACCGAGGCTACATATCGCGAGAAGGAAGATCTCATACTCGTGGGCGCGTACCAGAAAGGAACGAGTGCGATGGTGGACTCCGCCGTGGAGCATCGCGAAGCGGTACTGTCCCTGCTACGGCAGCGTGCAGACGAGACCACGACTATCGGCGAGACACATGCGACGATGCGCGATCTCGCGGCACGCATCACGGCCTCCAATCGGCAGGCGGCGTAACGATGTTTCGTTTTCGTCTTCAGCAGGTTCTGGATCTCAGAGAGAAGCAGGAGCGTCATCTCGCAACTCAACTGGCTGCCGCTCTCGGAGCTGAGCGCGAGGCGAAAGACGCGCTCAACGGGCTGCGCGCGGAACGAGCAGCTGGCTCGGAAGCCGTGAAGGAGGGTGAGAGCCACTCGGTTGGTGAGCTCGCGAATCTCGCATTCATGATGCAGCAACTCGACGACAGGATCGCGGGCGCGAACGATACCGTCGGCGCAGCGAACAACAGCGTCTCGCAGGTGCAGGAAGCACTTACCGCAGCGTTCAAGGATCGCCGCGTTCTGGATCGTCTTCGTGAGCGTCACGAAGAGACATATCGCGCAACTGCGGAGCAGACAGACCGGAGAGCGATGGACGACATCGCGCTCTCCCGCTTCGTGCACAACGACAACGGGCAATGAAGAAACTTCTAATTCCATTTATCGCGTCATTCGGACTCAGCCTCGGCATCGCAACCGGAGTGGTGATGGTTCGCGCGCCGAAGCCGGTGGTTTTGGCGAAAACCGACAAGGTTGCGGCGGCGAATCGGAAGCCGGATTCGACGGGAGCGGCGAAGGACAGCATTGCAGCACCAGCGGCCGACTCGACCAACTCCGTCAATGCCGTGGCGAATGCGCAGACAGCCAATCCGAATGCCGCGGGTCCTTCTGGTGCCAGCGCGCCGGCGGGAGCACCAGCCGGATCCGGCGCTACGGCGGCACCGGCGGCACCGGCGGCACCGACGGCAAGTCATGACGTCGCTTCCGCGCAGGACAAGGCAACCGGGTCCGGCCGGCCAGCTTCTGCGACGCAAACGCCAAATGCGAAGCTTGCATCGACTGCCCAATCCGGTGGCGCTGCACCCAAACCGGTGATTCGGCCAATCAGACCCGCGACAGATTCGCTCATCGGCCGACGCCTGGCGCAGGTATTTGGTGCGATGCAGCCCAAGGATGCCGCGCGTGTGCTCGAGCAGATGGATGACAACGACGTTCGCGCGATACTGGGCTCGCTATCGAGCAAGCAACAGGCCGCCATTCTCGGGTCCTTCCCGACGCAGCGCGCCGCGCTGATCCTGCAGGCAACGCTTCGCACCGCATCCAGCGGAGGCACGGAATGAGTATGCTGCCAGTCAACTTTGCTCCTGCAGAACCTGCATCGGCGGAGCCGACGTCGTCGTCGCGCTCCAGGCGCGACGCGGATGGTCCCAGCACGTCTGGTACGAATGCATTCGCTGCAACGCTTGCGACAGCGATGCACGCACCCGCACCTCACGCTGCGAAGCTGAAGAAGGACGGCGCCAACTCCGAGCTCGACGCACGGGCATCCACAGCCACGTCCAGCGCTGCATCAAGTGCTGAGGCCGGTGCCGCATCAAGTACTGCATCCAGTGCTGCATCTACCGCTGCATCTACCGCTGCATCTACCGCAGCATCCAAGACCGGCGCGTCTGGCGTCGGCAGTGGGGTTCACGCCGGAAAGCCGGCCTTCGCTGCAGCCGCGGAAGCGCGCGCAGCCGCGGCCACTGTTTCCGTCGACACCCCCAACGCTGACGCCGACGCGCTCAATCCGGATTTCCGCACGCGGCTTGCCCGCGTGGTGAGTCGGATGCATGACGAGTTCGGCAAGGATGTCAATCTCGTGGAAGGATTCAGGACTCAGTCGCGGCAGGATCATCTATATGATCAGGGGCGCGTGAATCCAGGTGAAGTGGTGACCTGGACCAAGTCGAGCAAGCACACGCTTGGACTTGCGGCGGACGTCACCATCGATGGGGGATACACCGACACCGCGGGCTTCCAGCAGCTGGCGCAGATCGCCGCGCAGGAAGGACTTCGCACGCTCGGTCCCAAGGATCCGGGTCACATCGAGATGCCGACGCGCGGAGGGGCCGCTGCGTGGGGCGACAGCAGTCCCATCGACACCCTGAACATCGATGACAATGTATCTCGCGCAATCGGTATTGCGATGGATCAGAGCAATGTGACTGACAATGCGCGCGACGACAGCGACAGTCTCAACAACTTCAATGGTTTGCTGAGCAGGGTTGGCCGCAGTGCGTCCACCGGGATGCCGCAGATCCAGATGCCGATGATGGCCGGCAACGGAATGGCGGGTAACGGAATGGCCGGCAACGGTGGCGGAATGTCTGGCAACATGTCTCAGCGCGATCGCGGAGATATTCTGAAGGATAGCGCGATAACGGGTGACACCGCGAAGGTAGCCGATGTCGCGAGCGTCGCAAGCGTTGCATCAGTTGCCCAGGTAGCGCAGGTGGCACACGTTGCTGCGCCGGCGCAACCGATGGTCGTCGGAGCGCAGATGCCTCAGACCGTACAGGTAGCCAGCGGTACAGATGCCGCCGACAAGGTCGGCAAGCTGCTGGATGCGCGCGACGCGGCACCAGCGCAACCGCTCTCGCAGGTGACCCTCAACGTCGACAACGCAGCCGGAGGCTCCGACAAGATCACGGTTCAGCTGCGTGCGGGCGTCGTGGACACGGCAATATCGGTTGCAGATCCGAATCGCGCGGACAAGATGTCATTGCGCGTCGGAGAATTGCAGCACGCATTGGAGCAGCACGGACTGGATGCAACGGCTATCAACGTGGCATCCACGTCGGCTGGCTCAGGGCCGGGATGGAACCCGCGCCAAGGCAGCGATCAGAGCGCCCAGAACGGGCGCCCTTCGCTCAATTACCGGGACAACCGACAGGACGCGGATGCGACCCGACAGCGCTCTCGTAGAGAGCAGCAGGGAGGAAGACAGAAATGATTACCGCGCCCACTGGCGGCATCGCTCCGATGCGTGACACGAACGCACCGAACTCCTCGTCGGGTTCGGCAAGCAACGCGATCACCAACGCAGCAGGCGGTGCTATGGGAAAGGACCAGTTCGTCAAGTTGCTCGTGACGGAAATGCAGAACCAGGATCCTATGAATCCGATGGACGGAAAGGATCTCGCTGCGCAGCTGGCGCAGTTCTCGAGTGTCGAGCAGTTGATGAACATCAACACCAAACTCGACAACTTCGCTGCGCTGTTCGCGCCGACGACCCCGACTTCGGGCTCAACGGGCTCGAGCTCATCGACCACGGGCGCGTAAGCGCCTGAATGACCATACACACACTCATAGGACTTTAACGACATGGATCGCTCGCTATTCTCCGCCGTATCAGGCCTGCGGAACAATCAGACCCGAATGGACGTCATCGGTAACAACATCGCGAACGTCAACACGACGGCATTCAAGGCAAGTCGTGCAAACTTCACGGAGAGCTTCTCGCAGGTTCTCTCCGGCGCGACGCGTCCCGGCACCACGACAGGCGGCATCAACTCGATGGCCGTCGGACTTGGCTCTCAGCTAAGCAGCATCGACACCGTCTTCACGCAGGGAAACCGCGAGACGACCAACGTCGCGACCAACCTCGCGATACAGGGCAATTCGTTCTTCGTCGTCTCGAATGGCGCGCAGAACTCGTTCACGCGTGACGGTAACTTCAAGTGGGATTCCAACGGTACGCTCGTCGCAGGCAATGGCGGAATCGTCCAGGGCCTGATGGCGAAGAACGGCGTCCTGGGCGGAGGTCTCACCGGCATCTCGGTGCCGATCGGCCAGACCACTCCCGCTGCCGCAACCACCAAGGCGACGGTCGCGGGCAACTTCAACTCCGAAGCCCCGAACTTCGTCGCAGTCGATCCAAATAATCCGACTGCCGCCGAGCTTGCTGACCCGGTGAACGCGGGCTCGAAGGTCGAGACCACACTCGGTGTCTTCGATTCGCTCGGCTCGAAGCACAACCTCACGCTCGTTGCCTGGAAGACCGGCCCGAACACGTGGGAGTGCAAGATCGACCCCAGCAGCCTGAACTACGACGCGACACAACCGTATACTTTCGGACCGGGCGCCCAGTCGTCGCCGGCAGCCGCCGCGACTCCGTGGCAGTTCACCTTCAAGAGCGACGGCACGATCGATAGCGCAAATTCCAATCTGCCAAGTGTGACGTTTACACCGGCCGGTGGCGGCGCCGCAGTTTCACTCAAGCTCGATCCTGGCACCGGGTCGACTGGCGTCACATCACTCGCGGTCGGGAATTCCGCGGTGCTGCGCGACCAGAACGGTTACGCGTCAGGTGTTCTGCAGAATGTATCGATCGGCCAGGATGGAGTCGTTACTGGATCCTTCTCGAACGGCACCAATCAGACGCTCGCACAGATCGCCCTCGCGGACTTCAACAACCCCGAGGGTCTGGATCAGGCCGCCGACAGCATGTACACGGTCTCCGCGAACTCGGGAACGCCCCTTATCGGCTACTCGGGAAAGGACACCACTTCGACGATTGCGAGCGGCGCGCTCGAAATGTCGAACGTCGATCTGGCGCAGGAATTCACCGACATGATCATCACGCAGCGCGGCTTCGAAGCCAACGGCAAGATGATCACGACCAGCGACCAGATGCTTCAGACTCTCATAAACATGCGTCAGTAGTGATGTAGGACAGTCGCTCAAAGATTCACTGCTGCGGCAATATTAGCCGAGGGCAGCCCGGAAGAAATTGCCGGGCTGCCCTTTTTTGTCCATCACAGACCTCCGATGCTGGAACCGGCCACTCTCACGCAACTGCTTATGGGACAATGACTTAGATCCTCCGATAAATCGTGCCAGATTCTCGTTTTCGTGTGGTATGTCGCCTGCTTTTACCGCTGCTGCGAAGTCCGCGATAGAACTACTTCCGAAAGGCGACACGCATGGCAGAAGAGAAACCATCAGAGAGTGAACAAGCCGCTGCGCCGGCCGCCAAGGGCGGGATGGCGAAGCTGCTGCCGCTGATAGGCGGCATTGTTGGAGGTCTCGCGCTTGGCGGGATCCTCGGGTTCACACTGCTCGGCCCCAAACTCTCGCACAAGGCCACGGCTGCACCGGCTGCCGCGGACAGTGCGGCAACCGCCAAGAAGGACGCCGGGCCAGAGGCCAAAAAGGGCGACGCGCCGCCACCGATCTATCAGGTGGACAACCTCGTAATGAATCCCGCTGGATCGGGCGGCTCGCACTTCCTGTTGATGTCGGTTGCGTTGCAGCTGAAGGATGCCAGCTCGCTCGAGGTCATCAAGGGACGTGACGCCGAGCTGCGCGACGCGATCCTCCGGCTCTTCTCGCGAAAGACCAGCGATCAGATCTCCGATATCTCGGCGCGCGATCAGTTCGCCGCTGAATTGATGGCTGTGCTCGACAGGATGTTCGGCGCCGGCACCGTGGCGAAGATCTACTTCCCTCAATTCGTAATTCAGTGAGCGCCGATGCACGCCCGATGGCATCGGGCACGCTCTCGCAGAGCGAGATCGACCGCCTGCTGGGTGGTGCGAGCAATGTTCCGTTCGCCGGCGCGTCGGAAGAATCGCCGGTTCAGATGTACGACTTCCGCCGCCCGCACCGCGTTTCCAAGGAGCGCCTTCGGACGCTGGAGGCGATCTACGAGAGACTGGTGAAGTCGCTCGAGAGCTGGGTGATTGGTCGTGTACGCGGACAGATCGAGATGCGGCTGCAGGGTGTCGAGCAGTTCTCGTTCGGCGAGTTCACGCTTTCGCTCCCGACGCCATGCGCGTCGTTCATCTGCGAGATCAACGACTCCGGCGGACAGCTGGGCGTCGTCGATATCGGTGAGGAGTTCGCCTTCTATATGGTGGACAGGCTGTTCGGCGGCAGTGGCCAGCAGATGTCGACATCGCGGCCGCTCACGCGTGTGGAGCGCATGGCGCTGCGCGGCCTGGTCGAAAAGGTAAACTCGCTGCTGGCTGAAGTCTGGTCCGACTACATAACGATGTCGCTCGAGATCAGCTCGTTCGAGTCGTTCCCCGATATTCTGCTTCAGAGCGCGAATCGCGACGATCCGGTTCTGGTCGCCAACATCGAGGTGACAGCAGGTGACGTCAGTTCGCTGATGCTCGTGTGTCTTCCGTTCGCGGTGCTTGACAAGTTCTTCACCAACACGGCGACACGCAGCTTCGCGAATGCAACCGGTTCCGAGCACGAGCGCGCAGTCAGTCGTGCGCTTGCTGAACATTCGTTGCGTGCAACGCGCGTCAACGTATCCGCGCGGCTTCCTGAATTTCGCATGTCGATGCGCGACCTTGCCTCGCTGTCTCAGGGCGGTGTCATCACGACTGCGTTACCGAGCGACAGTCCCATCCGCGTCATGGTCGGCGACCAGGAGCGTTTCGCCGGCACCGCCGGCCGCGTGGGCCACAAGCTCGCCATTCGCCTCGAGGGCGCCCTCACACAGTCGGGTGAAGTACGAGGTGCAGCACCAGTTGTTCCACAATTCGATGCTTCGGTGATCGCCGAAGCGCTTCATACCCAACCGATCTCCGCCGAGTAACATGGATCAGAATGTGAACGTCGCCGCTGGCGCCGAGTCTGTCAACGCAGTGGACGCCGGATTTGCGGGCGTCAACAACGAAGTGCCCATCTCGATGCTGCTCGATCTCACGCTGCCGATCTCGATCGAGCTCGGCAGGACGTCGATGACCGTGCAGGACATCCTGCGTCTCGGACGCGGATCCGTAATTCAGCTGGATCGCCTCGCGGGCGAGCCAATCGACGTATTCGTTGGAGATCGTCGATTTGCAGAGGGCGAGGTTGTTCTGTTGGGTGAGACGTTCGGCGTGCGCATCACGCGAATCCTCCCACGCGCCAATGCAGTCGAGGAAATCGCAGCGTGAGTGCTCCTTCCTTCCTGATGGTCATGGCAATGCTCGCCATCGTGCTCGGCGCGATGGGTGTTGCAATGCGTTTGCTGCGACGCTATGCGGTGACCAACGCATCGAAGAAAGGCAGCGTCAAGATGGAAATCATCCAGCGGCTGTCGCTCGGGCAGCGCCAGGGACTCGCCGTCGTGCGCATCGGTACGCGCGTGCTCGCCGTGTCGATGGGCGAGGGTGGAGTGCATCAGGTCGCGGAACTCGGCGAGGCCGACCTGGCATCGACGGCTGACGCAGCCAGGGGAGCTGCAAGTGCGCCAATTCACGCGATCGCAGACGGGATCCGCAAGCTGGTTCTGATCCGCGGTAACGGAGAGGCCACCGCGAAGTACACGTCCGGGGGCGCCGTGCTGGATGGATCTGCAGCAGGTCGTAGCGGCAAGAAGGACGGCAAGCGCATCTCCTACGTCGCACCAATGGAAGACTTCCAGGCTGTGCTGAGCATGGCGATGGCAGGCGGTACCAAGTAGTGACGATTCGCGGCGCTGTCATCGGACTCGCGACTCTGCTGGCATTCTCGCCAGCGAGCGCGTCGTTGCTCGCGCAGGGAACTGCGCAACCTGCGCCGCAGCCGGCCACGCAGCAGTCGACCGCACAGCAGTCGACCGCGCAGCCAAACGCGATTCCAGCACCGCCGAAGATCACGGCGCCAGCGACCAACGCAGCTGCGCGAGGTGCGGTCACTCCTCCCTCCGCACGCGCCGGCGCGCAGCCCGCAGCGCCAAAGGCCGCCAACACGGCAGCAGCGAATGCACCGTTGACGCCGTCGCCCAGCGTGGACAACATGGTCTCCAAGTTGGCGCCGCAGATGGACCTGCGCGTCGGTGGCGGCAAGGATGACGGCGGTCTTCGCCTGAGTGGAACGGTAGGCATCGTCGTGATGATGGGGCTGCTGACGCTGCTCCCGACGCTCGTGCTCCTCATGACGGGCTTCACGCGCATCCTCATCGTCCTCAACTTCCTCCGCCAGGCGCTCGGCACGCAGAACGCTCCGCCGGCACAGATGGTCGCCGCGCTTTCGCTCATCCTGACAGGCTTCGTGATGGCACCGACGCTCAACAAGGTGAACGAGACAGCGCTGCAGCCGTGGATGAACGGCAAGATCGAGCAGGGTGAGATGATGAAGATCGCGGTCGTACCATTCCGCGAATTCATGCTCGCACATACGCGCGATCACGACCTGCAGGTGTTCATCGACATGAGCAGCGGCGTTGCGCCGCGCAACGAGGACGAGATTCCGCTCGTGACGCTGGTGTCTGCATTCGCGACCAGCGAGCTGCGCACGGCATTCCAGATCGGCTTTGCATTGTTCCTGCCCTTCATCATCATCGACATCGTCGTGTCGAGCGTGCTGATGAGCATGGGCATGTTCATGCTTCCACCGGCGATGATATCGCTGCCGTTCAAGTTGCTGCTCTTCGTCCTCGTGGACGGCTGGACGCTCGTCGTCCAGTCGCTCGTGACCAGCTTCCGGGTCTAGAGCATGTCACACGTCCTCGTCGTCGATCTCGCGCGCAACATGATCATGACAGCACTTCTGATCGCGTCGCCGATGCTGGTGGTCGCGCTCGCTGTCGGTCTCGTGGTTTCGATCATCCAGGCGGTGACACAGATCCAGGAGCAGACGCTCTCGTTCGTGCCCAAGCTCGTAGCTGTCGCGGTCACGTTCATCATCGCGCTGCCGTGGATCATCCAGATCATGGTCAAGTACACGAGCGAGCTGTTTCGCTCACTGCCGTCCATGATTTCGTGACGGACATTCGCCCATTCGACCTGTTCGCGCCCGGCTCCGGAAACGTAGCCGTGCTCGTTGCATTGCGTCTCACAGGACTCATGCTCATCGCGCCGGTCTTCTCCGCTGCGACGGTGCCGGTCAAGTGGCGCACATCGCTCCTGATCGTGCTGACGATCGTGATCCAGCCGATCGCGTATGCCAACATGCGCGTGATCCCGCAGATCACGCCGGCCTCTGCGATGGGCGAGCTGCTCGTGGGCTTCGGGATCGGACTCGGCGCTGCGCTGCTGGTTGGCGCCGCCGAGAGTGCGGGCGACCTGTTGGCGATTCAGATCGGACTGTCGGGTGCGTCGTTGCTCGACCCGCTCACCAAGCAGACCTCGCCGGTGCTCGCCAATTTCCTCTCACTGTTTGCAATAACGATTCTTCTCGCGCTCAACGTACACCTCGGCATGATCGAGGCACTCGCTTCGAGCCTCCGCGCCGTGCCGGTCGGCAGCGCGCTGGATCTGCACGCGGGACTTGCGAATCTTCTCGCGCTCGCAAGTACGCTGTTCCTGGCCGGACTCCGGTTCGCCGCTCCGGTCATCGCAACCGTAATGGTTGGTAACGCGGCGCTCGCGGTACTCAGCCGCGCAACACCGCAGCTGAACATTCTTTCCGTAGCCTTCCCGCTTCAGATCGGCCTCGGTCTGTTCGCGCTCGGCATCGCGCTCCCATTCATCGCCAGCGCGCTCGGCAACTGGCCGACCGCCTACGATCAGCAGCTCTCATCGTTCTTCACGGCGATTGCGCCGGGAGGGATTCACTGAGCATGGCTGATGACTACGGCGACAAAACAGAAGAAGCGACCCCCAAGAAACGTCAGGAAGCTCAGGACGAAGGACGCATCCCGAAGAGTCCTGAACTCTCGGTCGCTGTCCTGTTACTTGGAATCGCGCTCGTGCTGACCGCGATCGTGCCGCACGTTGCAAGCCGCCTGTTCGCCATCATGGGCGAGGGCCTCGCTTCTGCTGGTGACACGTCGTTCTCAGCGGAGAGCGCGATCAAGACTCTGCAGGCCCTCGGGTGGCGCACGCTATCCGCAATCATGCTCGTGGCGTCGGCGATGGCCGGCATCTCGCTCGTCATCAATGCCGTGCAGGCTCGAGGTGTATTCTCGCTCAAGCCCATCACACCACAGTTCAAGCGCATCAGTCCCGCGTCCAATGTCAAGCGTCTGGTCGGCATGCAGGCGCTCGTCGAGCTCGCGAAATCACTCTTCAAGCTCATCATCGTCGGCTTCGCGATACACGCCGCCCTTGGACGCGAAGCCATCAACGCGATCGTCGTCACCACTCAGCAGTCGCCGATTGCCCTGCTGCAGGTCGTCACGCACTACTCGGTCAAGCTCATCATGACCGCTGGACTGGCGTACCTGGCGCTCGCGTTGGCGGATTATCTCTGGCAGTACTGGCAGTTCTCAAAGGAAATGCGCATGAGCAAGGCGGAGATCAAGCAGGAGTTCAAGAACTCCGAAGGTGATCCTCTGCTCAAGCAGCGCATGCGCTCGATCGGCCGCGCGATGGCACGCAAGCAGATGCTCCGGGATGTGCCGAGTGCCGATGTCGTCATCGTCAACCCGACTCACCGCGCAATTGCGCTCAAGTATGATGCCTCCAAGGCGCCAGCGCCGATCGTCCTTGCCATGGGTCAACGCAAGGTTGCGGAGCGCATCAAGAAGATCGCGCTCGAGAACGGCGTTCCGATCGTCGAAAACCGTCCACTCGCAATCGCGCTCATCAAGCATGCTCGTGTGGGAATGGTGATTCCTGTCGAGCTGTATCTCGCGGTCGCTGAAGTTCTTGCATTCGTGATTCGCCAGCGGCATGAACGCGGCGCACGCTGGGCATATCGCCCGATATCGCATCTCGTTGGAGACACGGTCTGATGGCGGCAATAGCAGCAAAACCGGTGACCACAACGGCAGCGCCCAGCAAGGGAGGCGCGGAAGTCGGACTCGCCGTAGCAGTCGTCCTCGTCATCGGCCTGCTGATCATTCCGCTGCCTGGCGTCATGCTGGACATGCTGCTCGTGACGAGCATCTCGCTCTCACTCGTAGTCCTGCTCTCGGCGCTGTACACGACCAACCCTCTCGAGTTCAGCTCGTTCCCTGGCCTGCTGCTGCTGCTCACGCTCTTCCGGCTCGCGCTCAACGTCGCGAGTACGCGACTGATCCTGACGCACGGCCAGGCCGGACACGTCATTCAGGCATTCGGTGAGTTCGTGATCGGCGGCAACTACGCCGTCGGACTCGTGTTGTTCCTGATTCTCATCGGCATCAATTTCATCGTCATTACAAAGGGTGCCGGACGCGTCGCAGAGGTCGCTGCGCGATTCACACTCGACGCAATGCCGGGCAAGCAGATGGCGATCGACGCCGATCTGAATGCCGGGCTCATCGACGAGAACGAAGCACGCCGCCGGCGCGCCGAGATCTCGAGCCAGGCCGATTTCTACGGCGCGATGGACGGCTCGTCCAAGTTCGTGAAGGGAGACGCGATCGCTGCGCTGATCATCACGTTCATCAACATCATCGGCGGAATATTCATCGGTGTCGTGCAGAAGGGCCTTCCCTTCTCGCAGGCAGTGAGCACCTATACAATCCTCACCGTTGGTGAAGGACTGGTATCGCAGATTCCGTCGCTGGTCGTATCGACGGCTGCCGGTATCATGGTTACCCACTCTGCCGGCTCCACGCAGATGGGAACCGTCGTAGCGTCGCAGATGACGAGACACCCGCGCGCCATGTGGATCGCGGCCGGCGTGCTGGCGCTGTTCTCCGTTGTTCCAGGCCTTCCCATGCTGCCGTTCCTGTCGCTCGCCTGCATCCTCGGGATGCTTGCACGCGCGGCATCAGCGGCGGAAAAGAAGCGCGCGGCAACCGCCGTCTCCGCGCTGTCCGCACCGAAGTCCGAATCGCCAACGTCAACCGATCCGATGAAGGATCTGCTCCAGATCGATCCGATCGAGCTCGAGGTTGGCTACGCACTAATTCCACTCGTCGACGAGCGTCAGGGCGGCGATCTGCTCGACCGCATCTCCATGTTGCGCAAACAGGCGGCAGTCGAGCTCGGGATTCTCATTCCGCCAGTTCGCATCCGCGACGACATCAGACTGCCGTCGAACGAATACGTGATCAAGCTCCGCGGAAGCGAGATGGCTCGTGGTGAGGTCATGCCACGCTTCCTCATGGCGCTCAACACCGGCGCAGTGATCTCACCGATCGAAGGAATCGACGCGGTCGATCCGAGCTTCGGCATGCCTGCACGATGGATCGCAACCAATCGTCGCGCGGATGCGGAAGCCTACGGCTACGTGGTCGTCGAGCCATCAACCGTCGTGGCCACGCATCTCATGGAAGTCCTGAAAGCGAATGCGGCCGAGTTGCTCGGACGCCAGGACGTTCAGGAGATGGTCGAGACACTCAAGAAGACGCATCCGGCACTGGTCGACGACATCGTTCCAACCAAGATCTCGCTCGGCACGCTGCACCGCGTGCTACAGCGTCTTCTCCGCGAGCGCATTCCTATCCGGGATCTCGTCACGATCCTCGAAGCGCTCGGCGATTCCGCCGACACCACCAAGGACCCGGAAGCGCTCACCGAGCACGTACGCCGATCGCTGTCGAACGTCATCGCGCGGTTGTACGCCGAACCGGATTCGTCGGTGCGCGGAATCACGATGGGGCCACGGTTGGAGCAGGCGCTTACAGGCCTCTTCTCACCGCGCACAGCGCAGCCTGGAGTATCGATGCTCAATCCGGACGCACTCGCGAGAATGCTCCGGGATCTCAACGAGATGTCGCAGGCGTATTCGACGGAAGGACGTCCCATACCGCTCGTCACGCCGCCAAGTCTGCGTGTTGGCGTGCGGCGCCTCATCGAGCCGGTGCTTCCAGCGCTGCCGGTCATCTCGCTTGCGGAGCTTCCCACAGCGGTGAATCTGCACAGCGTAGGCATGTGGGAGATGGCGAATGCCGCATGATCCGGGCGCGCCGCGAATCATCGTGGCGTCGGGCATGTCGGGGACCGGCGTCTCGTCGGTCAGCGCCTGTCTGCAGGATGCTGCACCGGCCTTGAACGTCATCGACGCTGGATCTCGATGGGCGGACATTGCCGAAGCATGCGCACCGGGGTTCACGCGCATGATCGTCGTAACGACGCACGACATCATCGCGATCACGTCGTCCTACGCGTTGATCAAGATGGTGCGGGATCATTTCACGGATGCACCGCTCGAGTTGCTCGTCAACGCGAGTGAAGAGCGCGATGCGCTCAAGACGTACGAGAGGATACAGGTGGCGTGCAGTCACTTCCTCGGCGAAACAGTCGGCTACGCGGGTTCCGTACCGACTGACTCTGGTGAGCAAGAACCTGGCGAGAACGACGCGATGAAACGGGCCCGTGCCGCACTCGGCACTACCGCTACCATGGCGATCCATAATCTCGCGACGCGATTGGATGAAGAACTTGAAGCGACAGTGCTACGAGGCTCGTGGCGTCACGGTGAGCGAAGAGGAGTCCTATGACAAAAATGGATATGCAGCTTTGGAAGGAATTTGCGCAGGGCAGCCAGGAAGCCCGCGATAGTCTCCTCGCCGAGCATCTCGGTCTGGTCCACCATGTCGCGCGGCAGTTGTCGCGCACACTCGCGGCGAAAGCCGACGTCGATGAGATGGTGAGCGCCGGCACAATGGGATTGATGAGCGCATTGTCGGGTTTCGACCCGTCGCGTGGACTCGCGTTCAGCACGTTCGCGGCTCCGCGGATTCGCGGAGCGATTCTGGACGAGCTGCGGCGACAGGATCACGTCCCGCGCTCCGTTCGCCGCAAGGCGCGCGAGCTCTCCGGCGCTCGTGAAACACTCCAGCGCATCTTCGGCCGACCGCCCGAGCCGCAGGAGATGGCCGAGCACCTGGGCGTCGACGTCGCCACGCTCTGGCGTTGGGAAGCGGACGTCGAGAACGCGGTGCATCTCTCGATCGACCGTCAGCCGGGCGAGCCCGATTCCGGAATGGCCGCGCCGGCCGAGATGCTCGCCGACGAGACGCACGGCGATATCGAGGAAACGCTCAACCATGAGCAGGAAGTCTCGCTTCTCCGGGACGCCATCATGGAGCTCAAGGAACAGGAGCGCGTGGTACTGTCGCTGTACTACTTCGAGGAGCTCAAGCTCCACGAAATCGCGTCGGTGCTGAACCTCACCGAGAGCCGCGTAAGCCAGATCCGCTCCAAGGCGCTAGGAAAATTGCGCACCGAGCTGGGCCCGATGCGTAGCTTCGTCGCCTGATTTGTAGCGGCAATTATTGCCGACAGGCAGAAATTACCGACCAAGAGTATGGTTTCAGTATCGCGTAGCGCTAGCGTAAGTCGTTATCTAGCAAGCAGTTATACGCTCTGTCAACATGCGGTTGAAGGTGGTATCCGTGTTGCCAATACGGACTATGTCAAACCGGAGATCCGAACAATGGGTACAAGTGTCCGACCGAATGGAATGTCCAGCGCAGCCGCCGCGCTCCGCTACTGGGAGCGCAGGCAGGAGGTTGCGGCGAACAACCTGGCGAACGTTTCGACCGACGGCTTCAAGGGCCAGAAGGTCTTCGCGCGCATGGTCGAAGGTGCACTTCCCGCCGCTGACGCGGTGACGGATTTCTCGCAAGGGACTCTCCAGAACACCGGCAATCCTCGCGACATAGCGCTGGACGGTCCCGGCTTTTTCGTAGTCAAGACTGCGAACGGCGAGCGATACAGCCGCGGCGGGTCCGTGCAGGTCAACGAATCCGGAGACCTCACCGATTCGGCTGGTCACCAGCTGCTCGGCGAAAACGGTCCCATTCGCGTCGCGGCCCGCGGCGACGACCAGATCGGAAACCTCCAGATCGCGAAGGACGGGACGGTGTCCGTGGGTAACGCCGAGGTAGGGCGCCTGCGCATCGAGACGATCCCGGCAAAAACAACACTTCTAACGGAAGGCAGTGGGCTCTTCATCCCACCTGCTTCACGCACGAAAATAGATCCCGACGCCCGAATCGTCCGACAGGGCGCTCTCGAGCAGAGCAACGTGACGCCGATCAGCGAGATGGTGGACATGATCTCGATTCAGCGCTCGTTCACAGCAGTGCAGCAGGCAGTGACCGCGCTCGACACGGCGCGTCAGATCGCGACAACCGAGCTGGCCCGCCCCGCAAACTAAGGAGACTGACACGTGGATCCCGCACTTCGAACAGCAGCGACAGGCATGCAGGCGCAGCAGACGCGCACCGACGTCATCGCCAACAATCTTGCCAACGTCAACACAACCGGCTTCAAGCGGAGCCGCGCACACTTCGAAGACCTGCTGTACCAGACGCTCCAGGGACCGGCAACACTCGGCTCGCGCGACACCGAGCAGCTTCCCGCCATCCAGGTTGGATTGGGTACGCGCCTCACCGCGGTGCAGCGAATCGATTCGCAGGGCTCGCTCGAGCAGACGTCTCGCCCGCTGGATCTCGCGATTCAGGGCGAGGGCTACTTCGAGGTGCAGATGCCGAACGGCAATACAGCGTACACCCGTGACGGAAGTCTTCAGGTTTCGGATCAGGGCGTGCTGGTGACTGGCCAGGGCTACGCGATCCAGCCGCCCATCAGAGTTCCGAAGGAAGCGACATCGATCACCGTATCCGAGACTGGCGTCGTGACCGCAAACGGATTGACGGCAGCCGCTGGCGGTACACAGGAGCTCGGCCGCATAGAGCTGGCGCGCTTCCCCAACTCATCCGGCCTGGAATCGATGGGACAGAATCTCTTCACGGAGACCACGTCGTCCGGCGAGCCGATCAGAGGTATGCCGACCGAGAATGGTAACGGCAGCATCGCGCAGGGTTACCTCGAGTCCAGCAACGTCGAGATCGTCACCGAAATGGTCGACATGATCACTGCTCAGCGTGCCTACGAGATCAACTCCAAGGCGATCAAGAACAGCGAAGACATGGCACAGACCGCCAACTCGTTGATGCGATAAAGATGAAGAGACACAATGCCGCATTTCTGGCCGGACTCATGTGCGTCGTGCACAGCGCACGCGCGCAATCGGTCAGTCGCGGCACGAACAGGATCCCCGTAGCCGCGCGCGATCTCATGCGCGGAACGATTCTGTCATCCACGGACATCAAGTGGACCGACACTACGTTGACCGATGGAAGCACGCCGACAGCGGCAACGGACGTCGCGCCCGGATGGGTCGCGCGCCGAGTGATTCGCGCTGGTGAGATTCTTCAGGAACCTGGCGTCGCCAAGCCCGATCTCGTCAATGCCGGCGACGCGGTCGAGGTGATCTACTCCGTACCTGGTGTTGCAATAAGAATGCATGGAACAGCGGTCGGCCGCGGCAGCAAGGGCGACGAAGTGTATGTACGACTCGACAACAGACGGCGCCTGCGCGGCATAATCGCGGGACCGAACACCGTGAGGGTGATGTAATGGGTGATGCAACGAGGAACAGAATCACCCGCGCGATCGCATGTGCAGCGATCGCATGTGCAGCGATCGCATCTGCGGCAATCGCAGGCGCGTCCGTCGCGGGCGCGCAGGCACCGAGCACAGCTGCGCGAGCCGGAACGCAGGCTCCTGCCGGTGGCCAGGCGGCAGGGCAATCAGCGCAGAGTACGCCTCCGCTCACGTCGACAGCCGTAGCAGGCAGACAGTCGTGGCTCTCGGATCGCAGGGATTTCCATCTGGGCGACATCGTGACCGTGCTGGTGGACGAGTACACGCTCACTTCGCTGGACAAGGAAGTGAATGCGACGGAGAACCGTCAACGTGGCCTCGGACTCGGCATCAACACGCCGTCCAGCAACAAGACCTACGGTATCAACTCGAACAACAACAATCAATCCCAGAACAGCGGATTGGATGCAAGAACGAATCGGCTCACAACGGAGATGAGCGCACGCGTGGTAGCGATCGCGCCCAACGGAGTGATGCAGCTCAAGGGGAACAAGATCATCAAGGTCGAGGAGAGCAAGGTCAACCTGACTCTCACCGGCTGGGTGCGCGTGCAGGACGTGGCTCCCGACAACAGCGTACAATCATTCCGCATGGCTGACGCCGATCTCGATTACCAGGCCGAAGGCCCGCTTGGCAAGGCGAAGAGCGGAATAATCGGCAGGTTGCTGGGAGCGTTCTGGCCATGAAGCGTATAATCGAAACGATCACCGTTGCGCTCGGCTGCTTCGCCGTACTCGCGTTTCAGGCAGGCGCACAATCAGCACGCATTCGCGACATAACGATGGCCGATGGATCGATGCCCGTTCGCCTGCTCGGCTACGGCATCGTCGTTGGCTTGGATGGAACCGGCGATCGCGGCATCGGCGGACAACAGGGCGGCCAGACTGTGCAGTCAGTCGCGAACCTGCTGCGTCGCTTCGATATCGAGATTCCCGCCCAGGCGCTGCGGACACGCAACGCGGCAGCGGTGCTGGTCACGGCCGAAGTATCACCGTACCTCCGGCCCGGCGGAAAGTTCGACATCACCATTTCGTCGTTGGGCGATGCTCGCTCGCTACGCGGAGGTACGCTGTGGATGACACCACTCGTCACCGATGCGGGCGCTCAGGCAGTTGGAACTGCGCAGGGCTCCATAGTCATAAGCGACGGCAACATCAACTCGCGCGACTTCAATACGGTAGAAACGTCGGGCCGCATCCCGAGCGGCGGACTACTCGAAGGATCGGTGACGACCGCGAGCTTCGCCAACTCGTCGCGACTTCTATTGAAGGATCCTGACATTGGAACTGCAACCAAGATCGCTGCCGCAATCAATCAGGCGATCGGCGCGAACACTGCAAAGGTGGAAGACCCTGGCTCCGTAGCGCTCACGCTTCCAGCAACGGGCGACCGCGCGACCACCATCGTCAAGATTCAGGATCTCAAGGTCACTCCGGACCGATCCAACAGACTCGTCATCGATGGACGCGACGGTACCGTGGTAGCGGGTGGCGACATAACTGTAGGTGAGGCTGTGGTGAGTCATGGCGGAGTCACGCTGACGATTGGCGGGCCCGCGGCAGCAACGCCTGGTCCATCGGCGCCAGCGGCCGGACCACCGGGGCCGGACGGGGCGGGCGGTAATGGAAACCAGGCTGTACGAGTCGCGACGGGAGCGTCGGTTCAGGCGGTAGCGTCGGCATTGCAGGCGGTCCAGACATCGCCATCCGAAATCGCGGCGATCTTCGAATCGCTGCGCGAAGTCGGCGCGCTCGCGGCCGAGGTCACCATCAGATGACGCCAATCGGCGGGCCGGCGCCGGTTCGTAACAGTGGATCCGTCGATCCCATCGCAGCTGCTCAGGATGCCAAGCTTCATAAGGTATCGAGCCAGCTGGAGGGCGTCTTCGTCCAGGAGATGTACAAGTCAATGCGCTCCACCGTACCAAGCGGTGGGCTGTTCGACGGTGGAACTGGTGAAGAAATGTTTACAGGAATGCTGGACGAACACATTGCTGCCGATACTCCACAACACTGGAAACATGGCCTGAGCGAGTCGATCTACCGGCAACTCCGGGAGAAGATACACGCACAGAATCCATCGCTTCCACCCGACAGCAGCCTCGTGACGGCGACCAGCGTGGACAAGTGAAGCACATCGCAGAGTACAGCGCAGCGCACATCGTGTTGATCACGCAGTCGATCGAGAGACTATCGTAATGATGCAGACGTATCAGGAACACCCGGTCCAGGAAGGCAACTTTCGGACGAGCACCGCGCCGGTGTCACCCGCCGCGCTGGAGGCGCTGTGCGATGCGCTGCTATCCGAGCGCAAGCTCATCGACGATCTCACGGACGTCGTTCTGCGCCAGCGCTCCGCTGTTGCCACGGACGACCTGCAGGCGGTCGACGATTCCGTATTCGCGACACACCGTCTCCTTCTCACGCTTGGCGAGGCACGCAAGCGGCGCCGCTCGATCAACGCGATGGTCGGCTGCAAGGAAGAGACTGGGGTAAAACACCTTGAAGATGCGCTGGGCAAGTGGATGACGCCGCGTCTTCGTCAGGCCCGCGAGGAGCTGCAGATCGCCGCAGGGCGCCTCTCGCGCGAGATAGGCATCAACCGACGCATCCTGCGCGAAGCGATATCGAATAGCGATTCGTTCGTCAGAGCGGTCGTCGGCGCACCTACAGACGCAACCCAACAGGGCTACGGCTCAGCAACGCCGTCCGCTTACACGCGCAGCGACGCCATCGCCTTCTCGCGCACCGCATAAGGGCCGATCATGTCAATCAATTCCATCTTCAATACGGCAACGCTTGCCATCCAGGCACAGCAGACGGCCATCGATACCGCGGCGCACAACATCGCGAACGCCGGTGTCGCTGGCTACAGCCGCCAGGTGGTAAATCTTCAGCCCAACACCCCGCTCTACACACCGACCGGCGCGATCGGCACCGGCGTGGTCGTCCAGGATATCTCGCGCGTCCGCGATACGATGCTGGACACCAATTACCGCGCGCAGTCATCGCAGGCGGCGGGTTACTCCACGCGCGGCGACATCCTCACCTCGATCGGACAGGTCTTCGGCGAGCCGTCCACCACCGGACTGTCCAGCACGCTGGATCAGTTCTACGCCTCATGGGGCGATCTGGCCAACAACCCGACCAGCTCGGCGGCCAAGAGCGTCGTTCAGGAGCGTGGATCGCAGGTCGCGTCGATGCTCAATCAGTTCTCGACCAACCTGGATCAGCTGTCATCCAACACGTTGGCGGACGCCACGCAGAAAGTAAGCGACATCAACCAGTACACGGCGCAGATCGCGAACATCAACAAGCAGATCGTCGCAGCCGAAGCAGACGGCAAGACAACGGCGAACGATCTGCGTGACATGCGCGACAACGCAATCGACGCGCTCAGCAAGATCGTGCCGGTGCGCGTGATCGATCAACCGAACGGCTCTGACACGATCTACGTTGCGGGAGCAACAGTTGTCGATGGCTCATCGTCTTCGACGTTCGGCCTGCAGCAGTCCAGCGGCAAGGTCAGCCTTCAGCTCAACGGACGTGCGTTCTCCACTCAGTCGCCTGGCGGTGCGCTGGGTGCCGATCTCGACGGGCTGAACACCGACATTCCGAACGCGAAGAGTCAGCTCGACACTCTCGCTGCCGGCATCGTCACGAGTGTCAACACGGTCCACACTACCGGATGGACCGCCGCCGGCGATGCCGCGGGTGGTTCCAACTGGAACGCCTCCGCTCCGCCGACCGGATCGAACATCAACTTCTTCGATCCCACCAAGACGACCGCTGCAAGCATCAGCCTGTCATCGCAGGTTGCTTCGAATGCGTCGTACATTGCGGCCGGCGATACACAGGGCGCCACCGGCAACAACAACGTCGCGAACGCCCTGGCCGCGCTCGGAAGCAACATGACGACGATGACGAAGTACGGATCGACGACCGAGACCACATCGATCAGTGAGTTCTATCGCGATCTCGTCACGCGCGTCGGCGTCGCGACCAGCGATGCCACATCGTCGGCAACGGTATATCAGACACTCACGCAGCAGGCTGAAACGCAGCGTCAGAGCGTGAGCGGAGTATCCACCGACGAAGAGCTCATCTCGCTCACGAAAAGTCAGCAGGCGTACGCCGCGGCAGCCAAGGTCATCACGACCGCGGCCAGCATGTCGCAGACTCTGCTCGACATGATTCGCTAGCTCGTTCGCTAGCTTAGTTCGGCAACCGGGTTATCTTCCGCGTATCCCATGCTGATTCTGGGGCGGCGGCCCGGAGACACGCTAATCATCGACGGCGGCATCAAGATCGTCGTGCTCCAGTGCGACCGGAGCGGCGTGCGTCTGGGCATCGAAGCGCCCAGCGACGTAACGATTCTGCGCGGTGAGATAGTCAATCAGATCGCGGATGAGAACAAGCGCGCCAACGTCGTTTCTGAAGCGAAGGAGTGGGCCACGACCATTCCGCTCAAAAAGAAAGAATCGCCGCGTTAATTCCGGTTCAGTTCCGCCCCGCGCTGAGCAAGCGCGCTCGCACCACCGATGATCCGGCGTGAATCAGCAGATCATCCACATCGCACGAAAACACGATCTGAATTCGAGCTGGTGCGCCCGTCCCTCCCGCACTGCCGTCCGGGCCGGCCAACCTGGACGCCGCCGCCACTAGTGCGGCCACTATTTCATGGGTGAGAGCCGTCGGTCGCGCTATGACCGGTGGCACCTCCCGTCTCCCCTCGACCTCGAAACGAACGTTCCGGCAGGCCGGATGAAGGCTGGCCAGCGAAATCGCGTCGTCCGTTGCCCGCGTGGCTTCGAGCGCCTCCTCACCCTCATCGTCCGGCACGGCAAGCAGTCGCAATAGCCGAATTCCCTCCTCCAGCCTCGGGACTTCGTCGGCCAGGGCCCGCAATATCGGCGGAATTGTCGGATCCCCAGACAGAATGTCTGAAACTCCGGCAAGCGTAGCTACGCGATTGCTGATGTTGTGGGTGACGCCGAGTAGCAGTTTGTCCAGCACCACGGCCCAACCTTCGGGGCGCCCGGCGCGGGTATCCATGTCCAGTTTTGCCATCTGTTCGCCGATACTGACACCTATGCGAAGAACTTGGGCCAGTTACACGCTGGCTGACGGAAGTCAGGAAAGATACGCGTGTTCGTAATCATTGGTTTGGTGGTCGTATTCGGCAGCATCCTCGGCGGATTCATAATGGAGCACGGCAAGGTAGCTGCCCTGATCCAGATATCTGAATTCGTCGTCATTGGCGGCGCCGCATTCGGATCAATGGTCGTCGGCAACCCGCCGGCGCTCATCAAGCGCGTATTCGGGTCGGTGTTCGGGCTTCTCAAGACGAGCCCGTACACGGAAAAGGCGTATGGTGAGCTGCTGCAGCTGTTGTACGACGTATTCCAGAAGGCGCGCAAGGAAGGCCTTATCGGCCTTGAAGCTCATATCGAAGATCCGGAGAAGTCCGACATCTTCAACAAGTATCCATCGGTCGCGAAGAATCATCATGCGGTCGCGTTCCTCACGGACACGCTGAAGGTGCTTCTGACGGGCGCAGTGGAAGACCATCATCTCGCGGAGATTCTGGATCTCGATCTCGAGCGCCAGCACGAGGAAGCGATGCTCGTGCCCGGCGCGTTGAACAGAGTCGGTGACGCGATGCCTGGTTTCGGAATCGTGGCCGCCGTGCTTGGCGTCGTGATCACGATGGGATCGATTGGCGGCGCTGCGTCGGAGATCGGCGAGAAGGTGGCCGCCGCACTGGTCGGAACGTTCCTTGGAATTCTGCTGTCGTACGGAGTGGTCGGTCCGATCGCGTCTGCAGTCGAGACGAGGATACGCGCGGAGGAGGCATACATGATGTCGATCCGCACTGCCCTGCTCGCGTTTGCGCGTGGCGATTCGCCGATGACAGCTGTCGAATTCGCGCGCCGCAACATAGAGCCAGGCGATCGTCCAAGTTTCTCCGAGCTGGAGAACTTGACTCGCCGCCGCGCTGCCTGAGTAGATCGTGGCAATGCCGGGCAAGGAAAAACAGATCATCCGCATCGTCAAGAGGAAGAAAACACATGCGGCTCATCATGGCGGAAGCTGGAAGGTCGCGTATGCGGACTTCGTAACTGCCATGATGGCGTTCTTCATGGTCATGTGGCTGTTAAGCATGGACCAGAAGATGAAGGACGCAATCGAAGGTTACTTTTCAAATCCAGTCGGTTTCAAGAAGGGCTTCTCCGCTGGAACGAACATCATCTCCAGTGGAAACTCGCCTGCTGGCGAGGTCAAGCCGCCACTCAGAATCCTGATTCGGACAGCGGAAGAGAAGAAGTTCGGCGATCTGGCCAAGGATCTTCGCACGAGACTCAACGGCTCGCCGGATCTTCGCGCGCTCGGCGCACACATCGAGGCCGTGCAGACAAAGAGCGGTCTTCGCATCGAGCTGATCGAAAGCGGCAGCGGCCAGACGTTCTTTCGCAACGGATCGGCGGAGCCGTTGCCGATCACCGTCGCGGCACTGCGCCTTATCGGCGCCGAGCTGAGTCGATTGCAAACGCCGATCATCATCGAAGGTCATACCGACTCCCAACAGTTCGGCAGCTCCGCGTCATACACCAACTGGGAGCTGTCTTCGGACCGGGCAAACGCCGCGCGACGGCTGGTACAGGCGGCGGGGGTCGATCCGTCCCGAATCGTGGAAGTGCGTGGCATGGCTGACAGGGATCTGCGGGTGCCGAGCAATCCAATGGATCCGGCAAACCGACGAATATCGATCCTGCTTCCGTTCACGGTTCTGCCGGGCGACGCCGATCCGGCTGAAGCAGTCTCGGGCGATGCGGAGATCGTGAAGCGATCGAGTTAGCGCCGAGTGCACCATACGCGCACAACAGGTGTCTGATATGCACTGGCCGGGAACATTCGGCGGTGCATATTTCGTATGAGGAGCGAAACCCGATGCCCGATCCAACGTACACTCGCGAGCAGGAATTCGAGGATGTCCAGCGAGCGCTAGCGGGACAGTACTCGCTTCATCGCGAACTGGGCCGCGGTGGAATGGGCGTGGTGTATCTCGCGCGCGAGGTCGAGCTGGATCGATTCGTCGCGATAAAGGTGCTTCCGGCAGCGCTCGCGCTTCGCGCCGACATGCGCGAGCGGTTCATGCGTGAGGCACGCGCATCCGCGCGGCTTTCGCATCCCAACATCGTGCCAATCTTCCGCGTTGGCGAGCAGAACGGCGTCGCGTTCTTCTCGATGGCATATGTCGACGGCGAATCACTCGGCGAGCGACTTCGTTCGCGCGGCGTTCTGCCCCCTCGCGAAGTGACTCGCATTCTCCGTGATGCCGCGTGGGCGCTCGCGTATGCGCATGCCCAGGGCGTCGTGCATCGTGACGTCAAGCCCGACAACATCCTTATAGAGCGTGACAGCGAGCGAGTGTTCGTCACGGACTTCGGGATCGCCGCTGTTGAAGATGCAGCGACGGCCATTACGGGGGCACACGAGGTCGTCGGGACCGCGCAGTACATGTCGCCGGAGCAGGCGTCGTCGGGCGCAATTGACGGACGCGCGGATCTGTATTCACTGGGCATCATAGGATTTCTTGCCACTACAGGTCGGCTTCCATTCGATGGCAGGACTGCCGCAGTTGTCATCGCCAAGCAGGTATCGGAACCCGCACCATCGATGGCGCGAGAGACCGGGGTTCCGGCGCAGCTTGCCGCAGTGATCGACAGAGTTCTGCGCAAGGATCCCGCCGAGCGATTTGCCAACGGTGAAGCGATGGCCGAGGCGTTGAGCGAGAGCACGATCCCGACACGCCGGCTGCCGCCCGCGCTGCGACTCTGGGTGGACAATCGCGATCCGATGCGTGTGCCGTACAGCGCGTGGTCCTTCGCATTTGGTTTCGGGGCGGTGGTGACGATTGTTCGCGGTCATTCCGGTTGGCTTCCGCTGATCGGGATGGCTGCATTGCCACTCATTCCGCACCTGATCTTCCGCGCGCGTCAAACACGACGCGTGTTGAGTGCGGGACATGGTGTGGAAGACATGCAGTTCGCGCTGGCCGAGGTCAACGATCGCCGACGGGAGGAGATGAGCATCGAGCTGCACGAGGGGCAGACGCCGGCGCTCAAGTTTCTGCGGGCGATCACGACTGCGGTCGTGGTGGCCGACGTCGGACTCGTCATCGGCGCGCAGAGTGTCTCGAACGCGTTCCTCAAGGCATTCTATCAGAACCATACCATCGCGATGCGTGCGGGTTTCGCGGCAGCCGTTCTACTGCCGCTCATTCTGATTCCGATGAGCATGGCGCTCGGCGTACCATTGCTCGGCCGCCGATTCAAGAACTTCAATTCCGGGACGTTGCGCGAGCGGTTGTGGAACAGTCGCGTCGGCATTGCGATCGCAAAGTGGCTTCGCCCGAAAAACACCAGGCCGGCAGCCGCGTTCGTGTCGCAGCCCACCGAAGTCGCGCTCGGCAGCGCGGCGGGCAATCTCTTTACTGCATTGCCGCAGACCGTTCGCGATCAGTTTCCGGAATTGCCCAGCGTCGTGAGCGGGCTCGAAGCTCACGCTGCCAAGTGCAGAGTCAGGATTCAGGAACTGGATCGGTTGTACAACGAGGCGATCAACGACACCGCAATCTCGCGGCTTCGCGGTGCCGATCCATTGAGCGAGGACACGAGTATATCAGCGCAGCGCAAGCAGACCGTGGATGAGCTCGACGCTGCGCGCGGAATTGCACGAGCTGATCTGGCGCACACGGTGGCCGCACTGGAATCGATACGACTCGATCTTCTCAAGATGCACGCTGGCGGCGATGCGTCGCGCCAGATCGCTACGTCGATCGAAGCGGCGCGTGAGCTCAAGCATGGACTGGAGCTCGCGCTCTCGGCGAAGCATGAAGTGAGCTCGATATTGCGACCGTCGGCTGCCGAGTAGGGCGCGGATGCTCCCCGGGCGCGGATATATCCGCGCCCTACGTCCCCTGGCGGTTCTCCGCGGTCGCGTCCAGACTGCGCCATAGATACCACGACGCAATCGTGCGATGCGGTGCCCATTTCGCACCGACCTCGAGCACGCGCTTTGGAGTTGGAAGCTTGCGCATTTGGTAGGCGCGCTGAATTCCCTTCTGGATTCCGAGATCGAGATCCGGGAGCACATCCGGGCGTCCGAGACGGAACATGAGGAACATCTGCGCCGTCCAGCGCCCTATGCCTTTGATCGATGTGAGAGCCGTGATGATGTCGTCATCGGACAATTCATCCAGCTTGTCGATCGGCACGTCACCGGTGTGTACGCGGGTTGCGAGATCGCGCAGGTAGCCGATCTTCTGACGCGAGAGCCCGACAGCGCGCATTTGCTCGTCGGACAGGTCGATCAACTTGTGTGGGACGGGGGTCTCGTCGTCGAACAATGCCGCGAAACGGTTGTAGATGGTGGATGCGGCCTTGCCCGAGAGTTGCTGGAAAACGATCGAGCGCGTGATGGCCGTGAAGTGCGCCATGTGTTCGGCGGGCGCAAAGGTGCAGGGACCGATGGCATCGATGACAGCGGCGAGCTTGGGATCAGCCTTTCGGAGATGGGTGATGGCGCGTTTGTGGGACATGTGACGAAGTTATTCGATCCATCATTTGCGAGGAGCCGCCCGTATGCCGAGGGTGAGTGCGGCGCAGATCGTGCTTGCCGATGGGGGGCCGGCTCCGAATGAGCCGGATTTCGCATCAAAATTGTGATTCTCGCGGGGCGAATCAGGTGACTTTTACGGTATTGGCCCGCTAACTTTCAAGATTCATCCGAAACCAGGAGTAGCAGTAAATGACGATCTCGTTGCGCAGCGCCATTCCGGCGCTCCTGTGCGCGGCCGCCTATGCCGGCCTGGCCGGCGCCCAGGGAACGCCAGCGCCAGCCGCGCCGGCATGTGACCCGGGCGCGAGTCAGGCAGTCGCCAAGGCGACCTTGTTTCTTCAACAGGCTGCCGCGAGCGTCAATGCGAAGCAGGACGCCACCAAGCCTCTCAAGCTCGCGATCACGGCGCTGACGACACCGACCAAGGACGCAAAGGACGCCGCCGACTCTGTCGGACGGGCGTACTATCTGGGTCAGGCATACATCCTCATGTTGCAGCAGGCGGGGGTGCCGGCGTCCGGACCGCGCTCGACTTACGGAATAGCGACGCAGCCGACTGCGAACATCGACCTGCTCTCAGCCGCCGATTCCGCTTTCACCACTGTAGAGAAGGCACAGCCCGGCTGCAAATCGGAGATCGAGCAGTGGCGCGAACAGAAGCCGTGGCTCGAGTCTGTCAACGCCGCAATTGCGGCCGTCAACGCGGAGCACTACGACTCGGCTGAAGTTTACGCCAAGCGTGCACTGACGATCGACCGAAAGGCGCCGTACGCGTACACCGTGCTCGCATCAGTCGCGTCCAGCAAGAAGGATTACGCGACCGCAACCGCAATGATGCGCAAGGCGATCGAGGCCGCGAGCGCGGATACGATCTACAACGACGCGAAACAGAACGCGATGTATGATCTCGCGAATACACTGTCCACGCAATACGACGGAGCCACGGGCGCCGACAAGGCGACGATCGGCAAGCAGGCTATCGAAGCGTGGGAAGCATACATCCCCGTCGGCACGATGGACGCACGCGTGGGACATGCGCAGGCACTTGCGTCCCAGATCGCGCTCGCGATAAAGGACACCACCGAGTATGCGAAGATCTACGCGCCGGTTGCAGCGAATCCGGCCAGGTTCGGCGATCAGGCGCTGCTCAACGCTGGTGTAATCGCAACGCAGGCCGAAAAGCCCGACGACGCGATCAAGCTGTTCGCAACCGTGGTCGAGCGCAATCCATATCAGCGTGATGCGCTCAAGAATCTCGCGGCGAGTTATGTCGGCGCCAAGCAGCCGGAGAAAGTCGCGCCTGTCGTCGACAAGCTGGTTGCGCTGGATCCAAACAGCGCGTCGAACTGGTTGCTTTACGCGTACGGATATTCGGGAATGCTCAAGGAGACGAAGGATCCCAAGCTGACAAAGGCGTACACGGATTCGCTGGTGAAGTACAACACCAAGTCCGAGAAGATGACGCCGAACGTCGAGATCCAGCAGTTCGCCGTGGACAGCGCCGCCAAGTCGGCGACGCTCAGCGGAACGATCGAGAATCGTGGCGCGGCTGCCAAGTCGTACACGATGACGGTAGAGTTCCTGGACAGGAGCGGTACCGTTGTAGGGACGCAGTCGGTGACGGTTGGTCCGGTTGCACCGAAGGCTTCGGCACCGTTCAAGGCGACGGCGCAGGCAGCTGGTGTTGCGGGATACCGGTACAAGCCGATCGTGTAGTCTCGCGATCGACGTACCGCAGTATTATAAAAGGGGCTCACGGAACGTTCGTGAGCCCCTTTTGCAAATCCCGCGTTTCACACTCAGTGGGGTCATGATGACGTCGGCATTGTTCAAGAAGATGAACTTGAAGGATCAGAGTGAAATCGTCGTCGTGAATGCACCGGCGTCGTTCGAGCCCGAGCTGGCGACGCTTGGCTCCGTGGGCGTTGTGCGCGATCCGGGCAAGGTGAAGAAGATTGGATTTGCCATTGCGTTTGCGATTACGCAGACGGAACTGGATCGCGCATCCAAGGCGTTGAGTGCGAAGGCGGAAGGCGATGCAATCCTGTGGATTGCGTATCCCAAGGGAACGTCGAAGCGGTACAAGTGCGAGTTCAATCGGGATTCCGGGTGGACGGTGCTCAGTGACGCAGGATTCGAGAGTGTCCGGATGGTTGCGATAGACGAGGACTGGTCGGCGCTGAGATTTCGGAGAGGGGAGTATGTAAAGCGGTGACGATGTCGATTGCGCGTCCGCAGTTCCGTCATTCGGATGTGCAGCATCACAATCCACCCGACTCAGGAAATCCGACCATGCGTTACGCTCTTCTCATCCACTACCCGCAGCCCGCCGTCTCCACCCTTACCGCGGACCAAATCAAGGAAGGCATGGCCGCCTTCCAGGCCTACGCCAAGGCGCTCGACGACGCCGGCGTGCTGCTCTCCGCCGAGGTGCTCCAGACCATCGCCACCGCCACCAGCGTGTCGATGAAACAGGGCAAGCTCCAGGTGCAGGACGGTCCATTCGCTGATACGAAGGAAGCGTTTGCCGGCATCTTCATGCTCGACGTCCCCGACCTCGACGCCGCGCTTGCGTGGGCCGAAAAGTGCCCGGCGGCGCAGTGGGGCACGGTCGAGATCCGCCCATCGGGAGTCCGCTTCGTCGACGGCGCGTGGACGAGCGCGCGATGAAGCCGTCCCTTCTGTCATCGTGACTGCTCTCACCCGGCCGGGATCGCTTCCCGCATGACCCATGATGCCGCGGCGCGCGCCGAGGAACTGGCCCGCGCCGCGTACGGTCGCCTGCTCGCCGTCCTCGCTGCGAAGGACGGCGACATCGAGTCGGCCGAGGACTGCCTCGCCGAGGCCTTCGCGCAGGCGCTGTCCTCGTGGCCTGAGACGGGCGTCCCGCGCAACCCCGAAGCCTGGCTCCTCACCGTGGCGCGCAATCGTCGGCACGACCTTCGCCGCTCGGCGGCACACCGGCTGTCCGATTCGCTGGACGACGTCGCGCGCGGCGGTGCGCTGCCGGTCGTGGAGGAGCTCGACCCTGACGCGATCCCCGACCGGCGACTCGCACTGCTCTTCGTCTGTGCACACCCGGCGATCGATCCGGCTGTGCGCACGCCGCTCATGCTCCAGGCGGTGCTCGGCTTCGACGCCGATCAGATCGCGCGCGCGTTCGCGATACCGGCGGCGGCGATGGCGCAACGACTCGTGCGTGCCAAGCGCCGCATCCGCGACGCGCGCATCCCGTTCGTCGTACCCGAGCGCGGCCACATGCCGGAGCGCCTCGCGCCGGTACTCGAGGCGGTGTACGGCACCTACGCCATCGACTTCCCTCTCGTCGCCGGTACCGAGCTGCGCGATTCCCTCGCCGCCGAGTCGCACTATCTCGCCACCACTCTGGCCGAGTTGCTTCCGGAGGAGCCCGAGGCGCTGGGCCTTGCCGCGCTCATCTCGCTTTCTCTCGCGCGGGAACCCGCGCGCGGAACGGTTGGCGAGTTCATTCCGCTCGACGAGCAGGATTCGTCGCTGTGGGACGCGGAGCTCATCGCGCTCGGCGAGCGTCTGCTGCATCGCGCCCGCTCTCTCGGTGGCATGGGTCGCTTTCAGATCGAGGCGGCAATCCAGTCCGTCCACTGTGCGCGCGCGACCTCCGGCGTGACCGACTGGCATGCGCTGCTGACACTCCACACCGCGCTCGTGGTGATCGCGCCGACGCTCGGCGCGCGCGTCGCCCACGCGGCGGCGGTCGGGCGGGTCGAGGGCTCGCAGGCAGGGCTCGAGGCGCTCGACACGATCACCGATGACGCCGTGCAACGCTTACAGCCCGCGTGGGCGACGCGCGCGCACCTGCTCGCCGAGGCGGGACGTGCGGAAGCGGCGGCGGTGGCGTTCGAGCGTGCGCTCTCGCTCACGACGGACAACGGTGCACGCAGATACCTCGAGCGGCGACGCGCGCAACCGTCCGGCGCCAGCCGGTGACGGACGGTTGCGGTTCACAATGGACCGTGTAGGCTGTATGATCCGCAAACGCGCAGCGCCCTCAACCAGCTAGCCAAGCACCATGCCGAACTCAAAAACGTGTTTCTCGTGGACGTCGCGTCCCGTATTTCCGCTCGTGGCGGCGGCTGCCGCCCTCGCCTTGATGGGCCGCCCCGCCGCCGCGCAGGGACCAGTTGACGAGATCCAGGTCTACGACGCCGGCATCGCCGCGCCTGGCAAGTTCAGTCTCACGCTGCACACCAACTTCACCCCCGATGGCGCCAAAGCTCCGGCCTTTCCCGGCGCCATCGTCTCCAACCATTCGTTCGACGGCGGCTTCGAGTGGGCTTACGGTGCCAGGCCCTGGCTCGAGCTCGGCGTCTACATGCCGCTCTACAGCGTCACTGACAAGTACGGTCCCACTGTGAACGGCGGCAAACTGCGTGTGCTCTTTGTTTCACCCAACGCCGACGATCGCCCCTTCTTCTACGGCGCCAACTTCGAGTTCAGCTACAACTCCGCCAGATGGGATTCGCACCGCTACAGCTCCGAGATCCGTCCCATTATCGGCTGGCATGTCCGTCCGTGGGACTTCATTTTCAACCCGATTCTCGACAATTCCTGGGCTGGCGGAGTCCCAGCGCTCGAATTCAACCCCGCGGCGCGCGTTGCGTACCACGTCAACTCGCAGTGGGCCGTGGCTGCAGAGCACTACTCCGGGTTCGGCACGCTCCACGAGCTGCTTCCCCATGGGCAGCAAGTCCAGCAGATCTGGGCGGCGTTCGATCACTACTCCACGATGAACATCGAAGGCGGCATCGGCTTTGGCCTCACCCCCGCCTCGGACAAGGTCACGCTCAAGTTGATGTTTTCACGGGACCTGAATTAGCGAGTGTGAGAGCCGGGAGTCGCCCGGAACTACTTCATCCCCATCACGTGCTCGACGAACTGATCGAGCGCGATCTCGGTGCCCTCGTAAAAGCCTGACGTCTTGTTCTTCTCGAGGTCTGCTTCATCCCGGTGCAGCGCAGTGAACACGTAGCGCGTGCCGGTGCCCACGGGTTCCATCGTCATGATGGCGGTGATCGGAATGTCGTCAAATACAGCCGGACGATAGTCAGGGAACAACATTGAGGTCCAGACAAGGCGTTCCATCGGAACGACTTCCAGGACACACCCGACGTTGGGAACCTCCGGGCCGTCCGTCACCGCGATGTCGATGCTGATGATGCCGCCCGGCCGCAGGTCCAATTGGGCGCGCGACACACGGCCCCAGACCTTCGGCATGTACCACTCCTTCAGATGCTCCGGTTTCGTCAACGCTTCCCAGACGAGCCGCGTCGGCGCGTCGATGAAGCGTTCGATAGCGAAATCGAGTTTCGGATCGATCGTGACTTGCTTGCTCATGAGTCTGACTCCTTCTGCTTGAGTTGTTTGACGTAGTTGTCGAACCGATCCAATCGGGCTTCCCACATCTGACGCCGCTCGGTCAGCCAGTGCTCAGCGACTTTGAACCGTTCGGGTGCGATCTCGTAAGTCCGCACGCGCCCTCGCTTTTTCGACTTTACCAGTCGGCTCCGTTCCAGCACCGATAGGTGCTGCACGAACGACGGGAGTTGCATGTCGAACGGTGCCGCGAGTTCACTCACGGTGGCCGGACCGACAGACAGTCGCTCCAGGACTCTCCGCCGAGTCGGGTTTGCCAGGGCATGAAAAACTTCGTCAGCGACTGCGGATTGAACCATTTGCGACACCATCCAGATGCTCGAGTTATCCGATCTGAACGAGAGATCTACACCCGTTGAATACTTCTGTCAATACCTAAGTATTTATTGCCTTGAGAGTTCCTGCCCGTCACCCGGACCGGATAGTTCCCAGCCCCCACGGCTTGACTCGGACGTTCGGCGTCAATGATGCACGGGAAGTGTAGGTCGAAGACTGTCGTTCAACGTCGAGGAGAAACATCGTGAAAGGCTTCATAGAGGACATCGAGAGCATTGCGGTGAAGAACCAGGACTTCCGCCAGGTGCTGTACACGGCGAAGAATTGCCAGCTCGTCGTCATGGCGTTGAAACCCGGCGAAGAGATCGGGGCAGAAGTGCACAAGCTGGATCAGTTCTTTCGCGTGGAAGAAGGGACCGGTGCGGCGATTCTCGACGGCGCGCGGACGGCGATCCAGGCCGGTTTTGCGGTAATCGTTCCGGCCGGCACGAATCACAATATCATCAACACCGGCAGTTCCCCGCTCAAGCTGTACACGATCTACGCGCCCCCCAATCACCGGGACGGTGTTATCCACCATACGCGCGCAGACGCAGAGGCCGACAAGGAAAAATTCGACGGCAAGACGACGGAATAGCTTTCCGGGGTCCCGGCGCATTCCTGCAACGTCACGAAGGTAGCGATCGGCGAACGCACCGTCGGCGAAGTGCGTATGCCTATTGGATCTGTCGGTGATCGGGACGGTCGGTCGCGGTCGCCAAGGCATGGGGCTATCTTTACGTCTTCTTTCACCCTTCCCCGCCACGGCGGCAGCAGCAGACCTGTGAATCTCTCTCGCCTCTCCGCTACCGCCCTCGTTGCACTTGGGCTGATACTTGTCCACCAGCCGGCCACCGCACATGCGCAAGGCTCGATGGCGGGAATGAACATGGGCGACCATGGTCACATCACGATCCCCAAGGGCGTGCTCTACACGGTGCCTGACGTCGAGTTCATGCAAGGGATGATCGCCCATCACGGGCAGGCCATCTACATGTCGCGCCTGGCCGCAGCGCACAAGGCCGATCCCCGCGTGCTCAAGCTCGCAGACAAGATCGATCAATCCCAGGTCGCCGAGATCCGGATCATGCAGGACTGGCTGATTCGAAACAAACAGTTTGCACCCGATTCGGGGGCATGGCGCACGGTGACCATGCCGGGCATGCTGACGGCGGCCCAGCTCAAGGAACTCGACGCCGCCACCGGTACCGCTTTCGACCGTGCATACCTCACGTACATGACCCAGCACCACGAGGGAGCGCTGAAGATGGTGGATGATCTCTTTGCCACCCCTGGAGCCGGTCAGGACGTGGACGTGAACGTGTTCGCGAACGATGTTGTCGCGGTTCAGACCGCCGAGATCAACGCGATGCGGCAGATGCTTTCGAAGTTGCCCGAGAACTGACCACTTTAACACACCACCCGGAGTCCTTCCTGATGCACCTCGCCCGCCGGATGTTCGCGTTGATCGCGCCCCTTGTTCTCGTGCCTGCGATCCTGGCCGCGCAGACGTATCCCAGCACCAATGATCCACGCTCCGGCCTCAAGCCGGGCCGCTTCGACGCAGGGACGGCCGCCGAGAACATGCGCCTCGTTTCATTCTCGCCCAAGCCGGCCGCGTTCGACACGGCACGTGGTCTGACGTTCATCAACTCGGATCTCGCCTTCAGTAACAAGTACGTCTACCAGGGTAACTTTGCCGGGTTCACGGTATGGGACGTGAGCGACCCTGTCGCGCCGAAGACCGTCGCTGTGGTGTCGTGCATCACCGCGCAGGCTGACCCGTCAGTGTACGGGAACCTGCTCTTCATCTCTGCAGAAGGTCGCGGAAATCGCAACGACTGCGCAAAGGGCGGCGTGCAGGATCCAAAGGACCACATGGCTGGCGTCCGCATCTACGACGTATCCAATCCAGCGGCGCCGCGACTCATCAAGAACGTGCAGACGTGCAAGGGATCGCACACTCACACGATCGTTCCCGATCCCAGGGACAAGGGCGTCATATACATCTACGTCTCCGGCAATCAGGAGGCGCGCCCAGCCACCGAGCTTGCGGGCTGCAACAACGGAACCGATCCGGCAGACGTGAACAACTCCCTCTTCCGGCTCGATGTGATTCGAGTTCCGCTCGCGCACCCCGAACAGTCCGAAGTGGTGACTGGAGCCCGCATCTTCACAGGCCTCGGCGTTGCACCTCGGGCAGCTGGACGTCCCGTCCGCGCCCGTCCCGGCGCAGAGCCGGCGCTACCGACCGGCCCGCGCAACTGCCATGACGTAACTGCGTATCCCGAAATGAATCTCCTCGCCGGAGCGTGCGCGAGCTACGGCCTGCTGGTCGATATCTCGAATCCACTGAAGCCGATACGTCTCGACGCAGTCTCCGATACGAACTTCTCGCTCTGGCACACAGCCGTGTTCAGCAACGACGGCAAGCAAGTCGTGTTCACCGATGAGTGGGGCGGTGGCACGGGTCCGATGTGCCAGGCAACGTCGATGATGGAGATGGGCGGAAACACCACCCTGACGATCGACTCGAAGCGGAAGCTCACTCAACACGCGTACTTCAAGATCCCGACGGCGCAGTCGGCGCAGGAAAACTGCGTTTCGCACAACGGTGGACTCATCCCGGTGCCCGGCCGCGACATCATGGCGCAGGGGTGGTATCAGGGCGGAGTGAACGTCATCGACTTCACAGACCCCGACCATCCGAAGGAGCTGGCATACTTCGACCGCGGACCGATCGACGCCGCACCCACGGCGCCCGAGGGTGATCGTGGCACGCGCGGTACGATTGGTGGATCGTGGGGCGCTTACTGGTGGAACGGATTGATCTATTCGTCGGAGCTCGATCGCGGATTCGATATCTACGAGCTCACGCCAAGCGATCAGCTCTCCGCAAATGAGATCGCAGCGGCGAAGCTCGTGCACCTGGAGCAGTACAATCCGCAGAGCCAGCCGCACATCGTGTGGCCCGCGGCGTTCCCCGTTGTCCGCTCGTATCTGGACCAGCTCGTTCGCGGCAACGGCCTTGCCACGGAGCGTACGACAGCAATCGCGAAAGCGCTCGACGCCGCGGAGAAGCAGAACGGCTCGCAGCGGCGCGCCTCACTTCAGACGCTGGCCGCACAGGTGAACAAGGACGTGAATGGCGCGCACGATCAGGCGCGAGTCAAGTCGATGGCGGCAGCAATCACGGCTCTCGCCAAGGCGACCGAGTAGCACGCAATGTGAAGATGATGCACGTGTGACCGACTATCGCAACGTCGGGTAGCACTTGATAACACCGCGGATCGCCATGCTGACGTCAGCACTGCGATCCGCGGTTTTGTTTCCCCTGGGACCTGTCGGCGCCATCGCGTCAGCGTGCAGCAGTAAAGGTGTGACATGCGTCACGTTCTTGCACTGCCGTTTTCAGCGAAGGTACATTGTAGATACAATGACCTCCCCCCGACGTCAGTCAGGGAACGGAGATGTTCGAGCTTTCATAGGCAGTCGACTGACGCGTCGATAGCATGTCCTGGCGACGCAAACATCAAATACGAGCAGATAATGGCGAATACAGAGTGGTGGCAGCGCGGTCCGGTCGAGGGTGTTCCTTCTCTCCTGCAGCCGGTGGCGCACATCCTTCTCCAGGTCCGGGAAAGTGTCGGCGAGCTGACCGCGAATCTGACTGAAGCCGAGTGGAACGCGCGTCCGGCCAACGTTGCGTCGTCTGCGTTTCACGTGCGCCACATCACCGGTGTCATCGATCGCCTCTTCACCTACGCACGAGGTGACGGCCTGTCACCGGAACAGTTCTCGGCGATTCGGTCCGAAGGCGATCATCTACCTGCCTCCGACGTCGCGGCGGTGCTCGACGCGCTGTCAGCACGCGTCGACTCGGCGGTCGCCGAGCTTCGCACGATAGATGTCGCCACGCTGGGCGACTTTCGCGCGGTCGGACGTGCAAAGCTCCCTTCGACGGTGATCGGGTGCCTTGTGCATGGTGCGGAACACTCGATGCGGCATGTCGGTCAGCTATCGGTAACGGCACGCATAGCGCGAGCGACGGATGCCAAGGCGTAATACGCGCCGGCCATACCGTACTCGCGAGAGATCTGTCTGAATCTCGCATTCCACACACTTCAACGAACGGCCAAGCACTGCTCACGATCACTGACTCGTACGTCGATCCCGATTTTGCGGCGCGATATGCGGCGGCGGTAGACGAAGCTCCGTACAATGCGTTGTACGAACGGCCTGCAATGCTCGCTCTGCTGCCGCCGGTCGCGGACTGTCACATTCTCGACGCTGGCTGCGGTGGCGGATGGTACGCGGCGCAATTGTTGGAACGTGGCGCGAATGTTACGGCGATCGATGCCAGCGCCACGCTCGTCGAGCACGCCCGTCGTCGTCTCTCGTCCTTTCTTACCGGTGAGTCGGCACCGCTGCGTGTACGCGTAGCGAATCTCGCTGAACCGCTGGCGTTTCTGACGGACGCGAGCGTGGACGGCGTAGTATCACCACTCGTCCTTCATTACCTC
This sequence comes from Gemmatimonadota bacterium, assembly GCA_040388625.1. Classification (NCBI taxonomy): domain Bacteria; kingdom Pseudomonadati; phylum Gemmatimonadota; species Gemmatimonadota bacterium. The sequence continues at coordinate 427,990 of JAZKBK010000003.1, forward strand.
GAGGACTGGCGGCCGACGTTGCGAGAGATCCGGCGGGTCCTCAAGCCTGGCGGCTGGTTACTTCTGTCCACGCATCATCCGGGCGCAGACGCGGCGCGCTTTCCGAGCAGTCCATACTACGAAACGCAACTGGTGGAAGACGACTGGAAGTGGGTCGGCAAGGTAAAGTTCTATCGGCGACCGCTTACCGAGATAGCGTCGGCGCTCACCGACGTTGGGTTCGTGATCGAGCGGCTTGTCGAGCCGACACCGACAGAGGCCTTTCGACTCATCGATCCGGACGCGTACCGCCGGCTGCTCGAGCAACCCGAGTTTCTGATAGTTCGCGCTCGTGTCTCCTGAACTGTCACTACCAGCCCCGGTATACCACCAATGACTTTGTGAGTCCACCAAGTCGCTCGCGATACAACAATGCACCGGGAAATAGTGATTTCATCTCACTGCTATTGAGAAGTCGAATCTGCGACACCTCGCGGAGCGCATCCCGGTAGTCCGGTTGCCGATGCATCCATCCCAGATCGTGTCGGCGCAACAGTTCCACCTGCAGGCGCCGCGGGTAGAACTGAAACAGAGGTAGGAGGAAGTGCGGCTCCAGGGGGAAGTAGCGGTTGGGCGTCTGAACGAAATATCGCGGAGCCACCCGCTGGACCTCTTCAGCCATCCTCTCCTGATCGCCGAGTGATCCGACGTGCTCGATGACGGAGTTCGAAAAAACCGCGTCGAATGCATTGTCGGCAAACATGTGCATGTCTCGGGCGTCGCAGGCCAGTTGCTTGATTGCCTGGTTTGCAGAAACGTAGGACTCCAGGTTGACAATCGTGACGCTAATCGCACCAGTCGTCACAAGCGTCTCGCCTTCCCAGAATTGTGGAGTTCCGCCGACGTCAAGCACCGACGACCCTCGTGGGAGTTTCTCTATCAACCCGCGGAACAACGCGAACCTTTTACGGCGCATGCGACTGGCGAGCGACGCAGGGTCGTTGAAATTCGCCAAACGTTTGAGTCCCATGTTGGATCGGCCTCGTTACTGAACCAGAGAACACACATGCCTAATTCCCGCGCGAATTTCCCCGCGCCAGGCGACCAGGGATATACTACTGCATTCCGCAAGCAGCACGTGACCGTTACGCGAAAGAACACGCGGCTCGATGAATAAAGGCGGACAGTCAGCCGGCGAGGTCACCAGGCATCCACACCTCCTCGCCCCGCCGTCAACTCCGCACAAATAGGCGATATTGACGTGAAGCGTCTGGACCGACTTCTGCGATGGTTCCGAGCCCGACAAGCCTTACCAGCAAGCTCGATCGGGACATGCGGGACTTTCGCGGAGATCCGTACGTGTACGAAATTCAACCATGATGATGGCTAGAGCTCAAATCCGTGGCATCCTTCGAATCGTCGCAGCGATTCTCACAGTCCTGATTCTGGTTGTGCTCGTCCAGTCGATCCGGCGGGATGGACCGGCCGCTGTCGACGCCTGGCGCAGCGCTCATGTACGCTGGACGTGGGTTGCACTGTCGGTCGTATTGGGAGCGATGGGCCATGCATTCTATGTGATCGGATGGCGACGCCTCCTGAACGATGCAGGTATTCGCGTTCCGTTGTGGCAACTGATTCGCTTCTTTCTCGTAAGCAACCTCGGGCGCTATCTGCCGGGCGGAAAGGCGTGGCAGATGGGCATCATCGGCGTGATGGCAGCAGAGCACGACCTCCCAGCCGCCGCCATCACTGCAAGCTCTCTCTTCCAGGGAGTCATAGGCGTCGGCGTCGGCGCGATCGTGTTGTTCGCGGCCGGCGGCGCCCTCGTTGGTCTGCCCACTCCGTGGCTGGCGCTGCCGTTGATCGGGGTGACGATCCTGCTCCTGTGTCCGGTGATCATCAAATCGTCCGATCGCCTGCGACAGTTGATCACTCGGCACTGGCCCGATGTCACTTCAGTGACCGTTGGCACGATGTGGATGTTGATCTGGACCTCGGTCGGCAACTGGGTCATGTGGGGCGCGGCATTCTACGCACTCGGCGGCGCGCTGCTGCCGTCACCCGTAGCTTCGATCAGCTCGTACATCGCTGCGTGGAGCGGATCGTTTCTCGCCGGCTTGATCGCAGTCGTGTCCCCAGCCGGACTGGGTGCGAGAGAAGGAGTGATGGAGGCGATTCTGCACAACGCCGGCATGAACGCTGCGGACGTACTGATAGTCGTCGTCATCGCGCGCGTGTGGTCGACGGTACTCGACGTGGTTCCCGCGGTGACGGTGCTGATCTTCCGAAAGCGCCGCCATGCGCGAGCAGCTGCCGATCAACTCGCGCAGGAAGTTGAGACGTGAGCGAGCGCATCCTTTAATGCACACATCTTTTACCCACGGACCATGCGCTATATCCTGAAGCAGAAGCTGTTTTCGCTCGGCGACGATTTCTTCATCAAGGACGAGTCCGGCCGCGACCTCTATTTCGTCGACGGCAAGATGTTCAGCTTCGGCAGTCAGCTCTCGTTCCAGGATCTCGAGCGCAACGAGCTTGCATTCATCAAACAACGCGTGTTCGCCTGGGGAAAGACCTACGAGATCATCCGAGACGGTCAGATAGCGGCGGTTGTGCAGAAGCATCTCTTCTCGCTGGTCCATCACCGGTTTACCGTGGACGTCCCCGGGCCGGACGATCTGGAAGCGGAAGGAAACTTTACCGACCACGAGTATGTCTTCCGGCGAGGCACGCTACCCGTTGCAACCGTCTCGAAGAAGTGGTTCAGCTGGGCTGATACTTACGGAATCGAGATCGCACCAGAGGAAGATCAGGTGCTGATATTGGCGAGTGCGGTAGTCGTTGATGAAGCGTGTCATCCGGATGATGGAAGGCGGCATTGAGCTGCTTGCCGAGGCGATCAACATCTACCGTCAGGACATGGATACGAAAGTCCTTGATCTCGCCAATGCGATCAGGCCGTTTGCGCTCCTCATGATCGAAATTGGCGACGTCGATGCGGCTCGTCCGCTCTTGCAAGAGGCGTTGGTACTTTACTCGGCGCTCAATCTGACTGGGGGCGTCGCTGAATGCTCGACTCAGTTGGCAACGCTTGTCACTTCGTAGGCGTGCGATACGGCTGACTATTCGTCTGGATGGACGGCGGCATCAGACATGGACCAACACTGTGTCAGACGATTACAACTTCCTTTCTCATATGCCCCGCTATTCAGGCACTCCCCTCGCCCTCACGGCGCTTCGCGCGCTGCTTGCTCCTGTCGTCGTACTTCTGGCAATCTTTCACCCGAGCCGATCAGCGTTCGGTGCATGCCTCATCGCCGCGTTTGTCTCCGACGTTTTCGACGGCATTCTTGCGCGGCGCATGAACGTTGCGACACCGATTCTACGCCGCCTGGACAGCATCACCGACACAATCTTCTATCTATGCACTGCGTTCGCGGTGTGGCATCTCTATCCATCTGTAGTCTCGCAGCACATGGCAGCGCTGGTGGCTCTCGCAGGCTTGGAAGTCGCACGGTACATCTTCGATCTTCGCAAATTCGGGCGCGAAGCGAGTTATCACATGTGGTCTTCCAAGATATGGGGAATTGCGCTGTTCCTTGGCATCTTCTCGCTGCTCGCGCTGGGGTCATCCGGTATCGCGGTATCGGCGGCGATCTATCTTGGCATCGTAGCGGATATTGAAGGCCTGATTATCTCCATTATCATAAACGACTGGGAATCCGATATTCCCACTTTCGTGCACGCATACCGACGACGCGGCGCGAAGGCCGCCCGGGTTTCCGTGTGACTACCGCCAACTGCCTGAGCAGGATTGAAACAATGCGCAGAGTACGTTACAACGTAGCAGCAACCCTGGACGGCTACATCGCCGGCCCCAATGGCGAGTACGACTGGATTCCGGAGGACTCAACAGTCGATTTTGCATCGATCTTCGCGCGTGTCGACACGGTGCTCCTGGGACGCCGCAGCTACGAGGTGGCGCGCGCAGTGCCCGAGGTGCCGTGGTCAGCTGGAACACGCGTCTATGTCTTCTCGCACACCCTCCGGCCGGAAGATCACCCGGGAGTAACCATCGTGCGCGACGACGCGGCGGGCGTGGTGGCGTCGCTCAGGGCAGAATCGGGAGATGGTGACATCTGGTTGTTCGGCGGCGGTGTGCTGTTCGCCGACCTGCTCGCCGCCGGACAGGTTGACGCAGTCGAAGTCACCGTCGCGCCGGTGCTGCTCGGCGAAGGTGTTCGACTACTGCCGCGCGGCGTACGGACCGTGCTTACGCTCACCGGTTCCCACGTGTACCCGAGCGGAATGGTGGGTCTTTACTACTCGGTGCCCAGCGCTGACAGAAAAGGGCCACACGCCAACCTTCTCGCCAACGCGCCAACCTGAGGATTCCCATGGATTTTGATGTAACGACCGGAGTCGCGGTCCTCGAACGAACTCCCCACGCCCTGCGCGCAATGCTCACGGGACTGGGATCGGCATGGATCGACGCAAATGAAGGCGCGGAGACCTGGAGTCCCTATGACAATGTCGGTCACCTGATCCATGGCGAGCGCACGGACTGGATTCCCCGTGCGCAGATCATTCTCGCCCAAGGTGAGAATCGTCGCTTCACACCATTCGACCGTTTCGCTCAGTTCCGTGAGAGCAAGGGCAAGTCGCTCGCCGATCTGTTGGACGAATTCTCAAACTTGCGATCGGCCAACCTGGCTACACTTGCAGGATGGAAGCTTTCCGACGAACAACTCGCGTTGAAGGGTGAGCATCCGGAACTCGGGACGGTCACGCTCCGGCAGTTATTGTCGGCATGGGTCGTACACGACCTCGGACACATTGCTCAGATCGCTCGTGTGATGGCGAAACAATACCGCGACGCTGTCGGACCATGGCGCGTCTATCTTCCGGTGCTGGATCGCTGACCTGCTGAAACACACCTGACGAGCAGACCCGTACCGCACGCACGTGGATGGCCGCGAGCCGCTGGCTTCATCTGATGGAATGAAGCCAGCGGCACGAAGGGGGCGTTACTTCGGAAAGATCACCGGGAACACTTCGTCCGTCGTGAAGATGCAGCGATCGTTGTGACCGCACTCCGGAACGATGATCGCGTGGTGCTTGGCGCCGAGTGTCTCGTTGACATACTTGAAGAACGCTTCGCCGCGTGCGCGTCGCGTCGGGCCCTGCGCCATCGCGGACGGAGATGAATCGAATCCGCCGAGCGGCAGTACGTCCACCTGGCCCAGCAGGTATGTCGTCGGACGCTCGACCAGCTGCTTCTTCAATTGCTCGTCCGACATCTTTGCAGTGTAGGAGTTGCGATTCTCGAGACCGGACGGCCACTGATTGTACGTTGCAACCTTGGTCGAGTCGAACGGACCGTAGGTGAAATCCGCGTTCACCTTCTCTCCATTCGGACCCAGCGCTTCCTTGTATGCATCGACTGGATCTGCGTTGCCCGTGGGCAGCGGCCGCACGGCAGCCGGCCATGCGTAGCTCGACGGATTGGCTACGGCGTAACTCATCGTCACACCCTTGAGCGTTCCGTCGACCTTGTTCGCCATCTCGTAGCGCGTCGCGAACTGTCCGCCCGCTGAATGTCCTGTGACGACGATGTGCTTGAGGTTCGGGAAATTCTTTTTGTTTGCGAGCTTGCGTACGATCTCGTCGACGAAGTCGAATGCGGAAAGGTCCGGATTGGTCGGCGACATGCCGCCCGATCGCCAGCTGTCACGTCGCTCGGGCCAGATCACCTCGTTCGCCGCCGGCTTGTCGGTGCCAGCGGTGAAGTGTGGCGCGATGATGACCGTGTTGTTGAGCGCGTTAGCGAGAAATCCCGCTGACGTTGCTGTCTCGAAGTAGTGATCCGCATTGCGATTCGCACCGTGGACCATGATGAGCGCGCGTGTCATAGCCGCGTTCGGCTTGTCCAGGGAGTATGTCGAATACACCATCGACCGCGCGGGTCCACTGCCAAAGACTATCCATTGCTCGCAAGCCGTAGTCGCGTGCGTGCAGGGAGCGCCGGTTTGCGCCTGGCTCGCTGCCGGAATTAACATGAGAGCAGCGGCAGAAACAAAGAGGGAGGATTTTCGCATGAGAAACGGTTTCGAGGAAAAAGATGATCGCGAGGAGATCATCTCGGGGGCCATCCTGGTGCGCAGAAGAATACGCCCCGATGTCGCGACTCGTTGAGTCTCTCCGCGCAACGCATTACCGCGCGGCCTTCCCCACGCGCATCAGTCGGACGCATATTCGACGCATGACCTCACGGCGTGAATTTGTGGAGCAGGCGACCCTGTCTGCGCTCGGCCTGATGATGCCGATCCCTGATGTGTCGAGCACGACGCGGAAGTTATCCGTGCCGCAATCGCGCAATGGCTTCCTTGACCTGCTTCGCATGCCGGATCGCGTGATTGTCCAGACGACCACAGGCAATCAATCGCTTGATCACCACTCAGGCGAGAGCTGGACGGGCGACGCCGGCGTGGTCGTCACGACATCGATACGGACCGGGGCGCTTCACGTAGCGCTTTCTGCGCCGTCGATCGCGATAAGACGATTGTATCTCCGCTGGCGCGGCGACATGGCCGGCACGCGTCTCATCATGGGTGACGCTTGGGAGCGCGCGTACGGCGATCTCGAGTGGCGTACGTGGATCCCCGATCGCGTCATGCCATGGTATTTCGCTACGCACGATGGCACACACACGAATACATATGGAGTTCGTACTGGCGCCAATGCATTCTGCTTCTGGCAGATCGACAGACATGGCATCAGCCTTTGCGCGGACGTGAGGAGCGGCGCTCTGGGCGTGCAGCTCGGTGAGCGCACTCTCGATGTCTGTGACATCGTCTGTCGCGCTGGTCGCGAGGGCGAGTCCGCGTTCGCGGCCGTGCATTCGTTCTGTCGCCAGATGTGTCCCGACCCGCGGCTCCCGTCGCAACCGGTTTATGGAAGCAACGACTGGTACTGGGCGTACGGAAAGAACAGCGCCGATTCGGTGCGCGTCGATGCTAGGCACATCGTAGAGCTTTCACCCGCAGGGAAGAACCGGCCATTCGTCGTGATCGACGACGGATGGCAGCCAGGACGCGGAAAGGATGAGACCGGCGCCGGGACATGGGATCGTGGCAACGAAAAATTCCCGCACATGCCAGGCCTCACCGCCGACATCCGAAACATCGGCGCACGTGCCGGCGTGTGGATTCGTCCGCTGCAGCCGACGGCGGACACTCCGGACAGCTGGCGCCTGGCGCGTACACGCACCGTGCTCGATCCAACTGTGCCAGAAGTCCGCCAGAAGATCACCGACGACATCGCACGGTTACGCGGATGGGGCTTCGAGCTGATCAAGCACGACTACACGACCTTCGACATCTTCGGTCGCTGGGGCTTCCAGATGGACACCGATCTCACGCGCGGCGAATGGAAATTCGCGTCCGGCACAGGCAGGACGACGGCGGAAGTGATAAATGATCTCTACGGAACCATCCGTGCAGCTGCCGGCGAGAGCCTCGTCATCGGATGCAACACGGTGAGCCACCTGTCGGCCGGACACTTCGAGCTGTGCAGGATCGGCGACGATACCAGTGGCACCGACTGGGCACGCACGCGGAAGATGGGCGTGAACTCGCTCGCCTTCCGCGGTGCTCAACATGACGCGTTCTACGCTGCCGACGCGGATTGCGTGGGCGTGACTAACGACATTCCGTGGACGTTCAATCGGCAGTGGCTCGACCTGCTTGCCCGGAGCGGCACGACGCTCTTCGTGTCGCTCGCGCCGGACGCACTCGGTGCCCAGCAGCGCGCGGATCTCCGCAATGCACTCGCACTCGCCGCAACACGCCAGCCGCGAGGCGAGCCGCTCGATTGGCAGCGTACCGTCTATCCCGAACAGTGGAGACTGGGGAACGAAGAACGCAGTTTCGACTGGGTGAGCGCCGACGGCATCGGGCTGCCGTGATCGGCGGCTCGGCACCGCCAACGTTTCTCCAGCGAACGATCTAACCCGCGATCGGCGGCCCGAACCACACGCTCGCGGCAATTATGAGATACAACCCGATCAACGCTGCGCCTTCGACGTAGTTCGACTCGCCGTCGAAGATGATCATCGCACCCAGAATCGCGGCCAGACCGAGCGCGGCGATGAGGAGCGTCGGGGCGACGAGCGTGAGAACGGGCCCGCCAAATACCATGCTGATGAGCACCAACACGGGGATGAGAAGCAGCGCAACCTGAAGGCTGCTGTTCAGGATCAGGCTCACCGCGAGGTCGGCCTCATTGCGCGCCGCCGCCGTTATGCCAACGACGTTCTCCACCGCATTGCCTGCTATCGCGACGATAACCAAACCAACGAACTCCTGCGAAAGGCCGAGGCTCGCCATGGCAGGTCTCAGGGCAGCGACGAACCAGTCGGAAACGAGAGCGGCGCCGACACCCGCTACTCCAAGTAGTACGATAGAAGCACTCAGTGGCCAACCATGCTCGTTGGCGCTATGATGCTTGCGTGATGGCCCGATACTGCCTCGAATTGCCATCGGGATACTGCAGATAAAGACGATAAGCAGCACAACCGCCACGACAGTGCTGAGGTTGTCAGCGTGGCCAAAATCGGGAGCGCCTGGCTCGGTCGCCAACGTCGGTATGGCCAGCGAAGCGACCGAAAGCACCAGTAGCATCGCAGTCAGGCGAGTCGTGCCGGCGCTGAAATGCTGTGGTCCGTGACGGACGCCGCCAACCACGAACGCCAACCCAAGAACGAGCAAGCTGTTGGCGAGAATGGAGCCGATCAGGGCCGTCTGCACCACCACCACGAGTCCTGCCCTGAGCGCGAAAATGCTGATGAACAGCTCCGGCAGATTCCCGAGCGCTGACTGGACCACTCCGGTCGCTCCCGGTCCGAGCCGCGTTCCAAGCTGCTCCGTCGCCACGCTCACCACCGACGCCAGGCTTGCGAGCGCGATGGCCGTCATGATGAAAATGGCTATCTGATTGATGCCGGCGAGCCTGAGGAGCGCGCTGCCAACGGTCGCCACTATCGCAACCGACCCGATAATGAATGCCTTGCGGCCCGCGGTGGCGATGATCTGTGCAAGCATGAGTTGGAGGAGTCTGCCTTCTGTTCGCCACGATGTCAAAGAAAAGCGTGTCGGTACGCGAACGCACGAGAGCTCGTAGAGGGAGCGTGCCGGAGTCGCAACGCCTTCCAAGTGGCTGGCGTACATTTGTATGGATGGCCATACTTCTGAACGGGCCACCCCTCTTCGTCACACGCTCAGGTTCCAGATTCCGTGATGTTCATACCACGATGTAAGCACGCTGCAGCGTCAGTTACTGCCATGGCTCTGGTGGCAGTTTCCATTGGCGCTTCCGTGCAATTGCCTGCGCAAGGCGCGCAGAACGCTTCCTCGCACAACGCAGCAGCACCCCACGATTACGTCCAGGCCGACGTCGACTTCGTGCAGGGCATGATCATCCATCATGCACAGGCCGTCGTGATGTCCGACTGGGCGGCCACGCACGGCGCACGGCCCAATCTGCAGATCCTCTGCAAGCGCATCGCTCTCTCGCAGCGCGACGAGATCACGATGATGCAGAGCTGGCTGGAGCAGCGCCATCTCGCGACGCCGGACCCGCTCGACATGCTGCATCCAACGCACGGCCCGATCCACGATCGGAGCGGAATGAACATGCCGGGCATGGACATGGGTGACCACATGATGATGATGGCCGGAATGCTCACACCCGCGGAGATGCGGCAGCTCGATTCCGCTCGCGGTCCGACATTCGATCATCTGTATCTCACCGGAATGATCAAGCATCACCAAGGCGCTCTCGACATGGTCGCCAAACTCTTCGCCACTCCAGGCGCGGGGCAACAGCCGGAGCTCTTCAGCTTCGCAACCGATGTCGATGCGGGCCAGCGCGCCGAGATGGCGCGAATGCAGGCCATGTTGAACACGCTCACCCCGAGTCAAACCAGATGACACAGAAGCAGGAATCGTTTCGTACCCGCGCCACGCTGCGGACGCTGTTCTGCGCCGCCGCGTCGCTCGCGCTGGCCATGCCGGCGCACGCCCAATCCAACACCAACGACCCACGCGTCGGCCTCAAGCCAGGGCTGTACGACGCAGGTGTAGCCTCGAAGGGTCTGACTCTCGTGGCGCACCGCAACAAACCGGAAGTATTCAAGCCCAACGCGCCGGGCGGCCTGACCTACGCGAACTCCGACATGGCGTTCGGCGGCCACTATCTGTACCAGGGAAATTTCAGCGGCTTCCAGATCTGGGACATCGCCAACCCCCTCCAGCCCAAGATCACCGAGGCGTACGCGTGCTTCACCGAGCAGGGTGACGTTTCCATCTACGGCCACCTTCTCTTCGTCTCTGCAGAGAATACGGGGAATCGGCTCGACTGCGGCAGTCAGGGAATCAAGGACAGCGTGAGCAAGGAGCGGATGCTCGGCATTCGCATCTTCGACATCGCCGACCCGATGCATCCCAAGCAGGTTGCCGACGTTCAGACATGCCGCGGCTCGCATACGCACACGCTCGTACCGGATCCGATCGACAAGTCGGTCGTCTACGTGTACGTGTCCGGACTCGCGCGCGTGCGATCCAAAAGTGAGATGGCAAGCTGCGAGAATGGCGGCATCGACGATCCGAACAGCGCTCAGTTCCGACTCGAAGTGATTCGAGTTCCGCTCGCGCATCCGGAGCAGTCCAAGATCGTCAGCACTGCCCGCATCTTCAACGACCTCACGGCTCCTCCGACGCACGGTGTTGCAATCGCCGACACAGCCAACGGCGCCGCGGTGAAGGCGGCACGTGGCTTCCTCGGACGGCTCGGGCTTCCGGCGACGGCGACCGCTGCCGATTCGGATCACGCCGCGCAACTGCTGGTGGAGATACAGGAGCATCGCGACGACACTGCGCGCACTCGCGGCGCAATCGACTCGCTCGAGAAGCTGGGTGTACACGTCCGTGGAATGATGGGAGGTGGTCAGGCACGCGGTGGTCCGTCACAGTGCCATGACATCACGGTGTATCCGAGTGCAGGGCTCGCTGCTGGCGCGTGCTCGGGATACGGACTCCTGCTCGACATCAAGGATCCGACCCACCCTGTCCGCATACAGGCAGTGGCAGATTCCAACTTCTCGTTCTGGCACTCGGCGACCTTCAACAACGACGCCACGAGCCTGCTTTACACCGACGAGTGGGGCGGTGGCACGCAGCCCAAGTGCCGCGCAACCGATCCGATCGACTGGGGTGCGGACGCGATCTTCACACTTCGCAACCGGAAGCTCAATCACGTCGGCTACTTCAAGATGCCAGCCGCACAGACCTCTACCGAGAACTGTGTTGCACACAACGGCGGACTGATCCCCGTACCGGGCCGCGACATCATGGTGCAGGGATGGTATCAGGGTGGTGTGTCGGTGTTCGACTTCACCAATCCTGCGCACCCCAAGGAGATTGCGTACTTCGATCGCGGCCCGATCGACGCATCCAAGCTGGTGATCGGCGGATACTGGGCTGGTTACTACTACAACGGATACATCTACGGCTCGGAGATCGCACGCGGACTCGACGTGTTCAAGTTGACGCCGACCGCCGACCTCACGCAGAACGAGATCGATGCCGCGAATCTCGTGCGGTTCGACCGCCTGAACCCACAGAGTCAGCCCAGGCTGGTGTGGCCTGCTGCATTCCCGGTCGCCCGCGCATACGTCGATCAGCTCGTGCGTGACAACGGACTACCCGCAGCGCGCACGACGGCAATCATGACGGCGCTCAAGAGCGCTGAGCGGATGAGCGGTGCGAAGCGCGCTGCTGCACTGATGACGCTCGCTGGAGAGCTCGATCACGACGCATCTGGCGCGAGCGATGCAACTCGCGTTCATGCACTCGCGGCAGTGGTCAAGCAACTGGAAGCCAAGTAGCTCCACACCCGGCCCAAGTTGGCCGATCCTGATGTGAAAACGGGCGCGCCGAAAGGCGCGCCCGTTTTGCATTTGTACATTCCACGCCGTGCAGTGACTCACGGCAGTCCTCACAACGACTGTCCCTCGCCGCGATCGCCCGTTAGCGCTCGTAGAACGGCGGTGGCTCTATCCCGAGTGAGCGAAGATAGACGTAGCCCTGACCACGATGATGAATCTCATTGTCGATAGCGTACAGAAACATCGCGTAGCCTGCCATCTTCCATTGACCGAAGGCTGTATCGACCTCCTGAAAACGATGTGGCGGAATATCGGGCCACAGGCGATCGATGTCCGCCGTCGCGCTATCCCAGAGACTCAACAGCTCCGCCTTTGTAGTAGGATTCGGCGGATCGTACGATGTCCATTCGCCCGTGATCTCCCCGCGGAGAATGGGCACAGCCATCTTGATCACCTCCATTGCGAGCGACGAGAACGGTCGCATCCCGCCAATGGAGTACGTAAACAGCGACTCATCAGGAAACGCCTCGATCATGCGGCGTGTAAGTCTGCGATGCCCCTGCCAGTCTTCCAGGAGTTGTTCCGGAGTAATCACGATACTGGTGCTGGACGATGATGCCATGGTAGCCTCGTGCTGAGGGAAAGTGACGATCCAATAAGTTAGACGCGCAGATTCCATCGCGCCACGACTGATCCCGCTCACACCGCGACTACGCGACGCCTGTTGACGACGTAGATGCCCGCAAGCACCAGCACTCCGCCAATTATCTGACTCGCGCTCAGTGGCTCGCCAAGCAATGGGATTGCGAGCAGCGCTGTCAACGGAGCCTGGCCAAGCAACCCGACAGATGTAACAGTAGCAGGCAGATGACCCAGGGCATAAGTGATGGCGAGATATCCACCAACCTGCGACACGACCCCGAGGCCGATCAGCGACAACCACGCATGGGTCGAATATCCCGACAACGGCACGCGTAACAACAGACAGAGAATGAGTAACACGGCGCTACTTGCCGCAACGGCAAGCGTGGTGAGCGTCAATGTATCGATCTCGGATCGAACTCTGCCGATCGTGAGCAGGTACGCAGCGAAGAATACCGAGGCCGTGATGGCCATGACATCACCCGAGCCGAACGCTGCCGGCGTCAACGCATCACTCCCGATTATGCACGCGCTTCCAACCAGTGCGAGCGCCAATCCGATCCAGAAAATAGCCGCTGGCCGCTTGCGGAAGACCACCCAGCTTCCGAGTCCAACCAGGATCGGCGCGTTGTTGCCAAGCAGCGTGGCGTTCGCGGCCGATGTATTCATCACAGCCGAATTGAATAGCGCGAGATCTATGGCGAAGAACACGCCCGCAAGTACACCCAGCACCGCAGGACGAGCTGCCAGTGACCTGCGCCGTCCACGCCACAACCAGGCCGGCACGAGCACGATGGTAGCGACAAGTGCGCGGTAGAATGCGGATGCGGGGCCAGACACCCCTGCCCACCTGACGAACAGAGCAGACCACGCGATGCAGACGACGCCGATGCCGAGTGCGAGATACGCTGCCCAACCGCGCCTCGGCACAGTCATACCGTGAGCCGTTGAGACTGTCGTTACTTCGCTCCGCGCAGCCTGCGTGAGGCCAACTCCAGCAACAGCGAGATGAGCAGGATTCCGAACAACACGCTCGATGGCACCTCGCTCTGCATCGGCGACGCTGCATCCGGCGACCCTGAGCGCGCGCCCAGCCGGTCCACCATGTCTGCGAGCGGTGCCGGATCACTGGCCGAGTCCGCGGCAACGGCGACGCGTGGTGCATATGCAACCGTCGCGACAGCCCGCGCGAGCCACGCACGGTGCGCTGCAACCGGATCCGATACGGAATCATCGCCGGACATACGTTGGCGCCACAGGTCCTTGTATCCTACGCGGATCACTCGTCCCGCACCAACGCGAGAGGCGCGGACGTCACCGTCTGGTCTGTGCTCCAGTACAACGGACGTCGCACCAGTTGGGCCAACCGTACTCGCATCATGCAATGTGATGAGTCCTCCACCACTTCGCACGAACGCGCTCGCACCTCGCGATACGAGCGCGGCAGTGCTGTCCACGGCAATGATCGCTGCATAGCGCGACGTATCGGGAGCCACCGGCCCGCCCTCACGCACATCCACACCAGGTGCGACGTGAGTCACGGCATCGATCTTCCATCCACGCTCAGCCAGCGCGGCGATGGTGAATTTGGTCTCCCAGCTGGCTGCACCTTCGACGAGCAACCGCTTGAGAACAGCCGTGTCGGGAGCGCTGGCCCATGCATGCGCGCCGCTGACCGAGACTCCCGCACGATTGGTGGTGCCGGGTATCTCCACCCTGATGCCGTCGCCGCCTGCCTTCGCACTATCCAGCACGCCCACCGCATCTCTCACCACCACCATGCTGTCCCGCGGTGCCGACGCGGATAACTCGTACACACCCGATGGGTCGGCCATCTGGGAGAGTGTGAGCGCGAGCGGAGTTATGCGTGCCGAATTCCATGTGACCTTGGTGCCAGCACGCTCGATGGCCGCGAGCCAGTCGCGCTGGTCACGTGGAAGTACTGAATCGAGCGCCAGATGCAGCTGTGCGGGGGCGGCAAGGCTCCATCTCGGCAACGATGCTGCAATATTTCCCTGCCCCGCATTCTCGATGTGTCGAGAGCGTGATGATGGTCCCCAAGCGCGCATGAGAATCACGACCAGCAATGCAAGACTGATCACGCGAAGCGCCCACTCCCCTACGCGGCGCGCGCTAACGGGTGAGGGCATACACGATGATGTTGACGCCGAACCTGGTATTGTCGACAGCGTTGAAACGCTTGCTCTCAGGATGGTAGTTCCATTCGGAGCTATAATCCTTGCTGCTGTAAAGAAGCGCGATCTGACCGTCGCGCATCACACCCTGGAGATTCTTGTGCACGAGGTTGTCGCCCCAGCCATTCAGCTCCTGGCTCGTAGTGGGCGGCCCGTCGGCGAACTTGAAGAAGGAGTGGTACAGCTCGTGATCGTTGGGAATGTCGACCGGCTTTGAAAGCGCAATCGTTATCTCTTCCATCGCGGTTTTGTGAAACACTCCGTCGATATCGTGGTTATGGTCATCCACGAAGATCATACCGCCGCGATCTGTCAACTTTCTGATATTGCGGCGCTCGGCTGCCGAGAATCGCACCGGTAGATGACCGGTGATGTAAACGAGCGGATAATCCAGGATCGCATCCGATGCGAGCGCGACATTCACGCCGCTCGGTGCAACCGCAATGCTCGTGTACTGCGCGACCGAGTCGATGAGATTGGCCGGAACGAGTGGCGCCGAGTCCCAATCGCCGGAGTCGTACTGACCAGTGCAGAAGACGAATCTGGTCATGGCTTCCCGCTCCACGAGCCGCTCCACGGTACGGCCGCATTCCCAGCGCGCGGCGCACCGAGCAGTGCACGTCGCGCGCGCACGAGTGCCGGCGTCATGTCCTTGCCGGCACGGAACGCATCGACGGCATCGCCGAGCGCTGCAGCAAAGACGGAATTGACCGATGCGGCGCCTGCACGAAGGCGGACGAGCGCATCGACAAAGTGATTCGGATCGGTGGTCGCGATTCCCAGCGCCGCGTCGAGCGTGCGATCCAGCCGTACCAACGCCGTATCCGCACGCCCACGTTGACCCGCGACGGCATTGGCTGCGCCCTTGTCCTTTCCGGTGAGCCGGACCTTCTCGACGTTGACGACTATGCGCGGAGTGCGGCCGCGGAGATACAGACGATTCGCCAGGCGCGCGCGATCGAGTGCGTGTAGCGCGCGCGTCATGAACGGAAGCGCCGCGTCGATCTCCCCCACGTTGAGAGACCGTTCGGCATCCCACATTGCGTCGTATGCCTGCTTGAGATCGCGATTCAGCACGAGCTGCGGGTCGAGCTCTTCATCGTCGCCTTCGACTCCCAGATCGCCGCCCGCTTCGTCCTGCTCGTACAGAATGTTGTAAACCTTCTTGCGCAAGTCGGCCTGATCGAGACCGATCCGGCCGGACGACGTGACGAACCCCTTGCTGTCGAGTGACGCGCGCTTCTTGAGCAAGGACTCCGCCGACACGATGAGCATCCGCTCGGTGAGCAGCGACCGCTCGACCGGCGGGGGCGGCGCTGCATCCACTGCGAGAGAGTCGTATTCGTCGGCCCGTGCAACCCGGAACGTACGCGTGTCGGATGTGGCATTGCCCGGTCCAGTGAGCGTGTTGTTGTCGGATACGACAGCTCTGACCGAGAGAATCGCGCCTTCGGTAAGTCCAAGCTGCGGCAACGCCAGAGTTCCGCGCAGGTCGCCCGCCCTTGCGCCTCCGAGCCGCGACGCTCCAAATGCGCCCGTCCGCGACTTGAACACCTCACCCGAGCCGGTTGTCACCGTGTATTCAAGGTGGCCATCTGACAGCCCGATGTCGTCCGTAGCATGTGCGACAAAGGCAATCGCGCCGGTCGGCACATGCCTCCACACCGTATCGCGACTGGGCTGAGTCATTGTTACAACGGGCGCCTGGTCGGCGATGGGTATGATCGCAATTACGCGATCGTAGCTCCGATCGGTGAGCGAAATCGTGGTCGCTGACGCTGGCACGGTGAAACTGACCTGCCAGTTTTGTCGGCCGGAAATGTGAATGTCGCGATCGGCCAGCTTAGCATCGATTCCATCCGGCTTTCCGGTGCCTCGCACCGTTACGCTGCTTCCGACCAGCGCGGTCACACCGGACGGATCCTTGATCGTCTGCACCGTTGCGCCTGCATAAGCCGGCGCCGTTACCCGAACGGAGAGATCGAGAAGCCGGTTCGCTGTCGGGGTATTCACACCGGCATGCGCGACGCCGTCGGGAGCGACAGTGTTCGCGCGACTGGATGCCAGCGTCAGCGCCGCCGCGAACGCACCGGCCATCACCGATAATGCGACGCCCGAATAGATCACCGGCGTGAGCACCGCCGGACGAACGAACGTGTCGATGTTGGATCGCTCGATCTGTGCCTCGAGCAGACTCTTGTCGACCGTCACCTGCGGATCGCTCGCAGTGATCAATGCGTACTGCAACGACGGAGCACGCTCCTCCATCCAGAGAGCGACCCGCCGCGCGGAGAGGACGAAGCGAGCGCGCCACAACACAATGAGCGCGGCTATCACCGCGATTCCGAGAGCGACGTTCCAGTCCCAGCCACGTGAAATGCGCCCGGGTGTCCAGTTGCCGATGACGAGCTCCACGGCGAGCATGGCGCACAGGGTCGCTGCTCCCCACAGAAATGCAGATATGACCGCGACGACGCGCAGTTGCGACTGCACGCGTGCGACGCGTCGAGCCGCTGTCACTTGCCGCTCTCCTCAATTCGGGAGCGACGCAGGATCATGTCGACAATGGCCAACGCGATTGCAAGCGCAGCAAGCCAGCGAGCGAGCGGTGAATCCACATCCATGGAGGGAGGGAACTGCGCGGCGGACGCGAGATTTCCGGTTGCCGCCAGCATCGTGGCCGCTTCCGGATCCGGTGCAGATGCCACTTGAAGACATGGCCGCGCCAGCGCCGCGCGAAAGCCGGCGAAGCTGGGGCGCAAGAGCATGTCCCCGGTGCTATCGACCGGCACCGCAATGGAGCGCATACACGTGGATGCGCTATCCCACTCGATCGCAGCTGGATCGCCGTCGACCCATCTGGCAATGACACGCGAGTGCGCCAGAGAGTCGGAGACAAATCGCCAGCGCCGCTCGAATGGCGCGATGACGACGTGCCCGTCCGCGACGACCGCACCGACAGTGTCGATGCGATTCCGCCGTACCGCGAGCCGCGGCCGCGATGCCGACAGAAAGCTTACCTGCGTTGTCGCTGTAACACGACTGCCAGTCGCTGGTGCCGCCGACACTCTGACCAGCCGCCCGCGGCCCGGCCACTGCGCGCGGATTGCCGCGGTCGCACGATCGCGCTCGGCCAGTGTCGCAGGCGACACCACTAGCAGCTCCACCGAGTCCGCGCCTTCACGTACACGAGAGCCGGCACGTAACGCCCCGATGAGTCCGGCAGACAGCGATCCATTGCTCGCGACGCCTGCACGTGCGCGGACCGAGTCCGGTGTTTCAACTGGCCACGTTGCCGTATCGAACAACACAACCGCGTCGCCCGGCCTGAATAGCGCGCGTACGCTGTCGCGAGTCTCGGCCACATTCTCCACCGAGCCCGATACATCCGCAGCGATGACGCGTACTACCTGCTCGCGCTCGGGCGGGAAGATCGGTCGAGCCAGTGCGGCTCCGGCGAGAAGTATGATGAGAACACGTACCGCAAGCAGCAGCAGGTCCGAGAAGTGCACCGATCTCGCACGCGCTGTGACCGGAACGTCCGGGACGAAACGCGCGGTCGGAAATGAAACCGCGCGCGGCCGCCGCGTGACGATGAAATGCAGCGCGACTACACCCAGCGCAGCGCCTGCGGCTGCGATCAGAAAGCCCGGAGCCAGAAAGCTCACTGTGCTGTCGCCAATCCGTTATCCAGCCCGCGATGCTGCCGGCTCGTCGCGCACCACGCGCCGCACGGAATGGCTCACAGGCTCCTTCCCGACGACGATCGTGCGATAGGCCGCGCCACTCGCGAGCCAGCGCGTCGCCGTCGCCTCTCTCCACTCCGCGTACGAGCGCAGGTATTCGTCACGCACCGAGTCCGCCATGTAGCGACGCAGGTCGCTGCTCTCGGGATCGGTAACCAACGATACGGCCCGAGGAGGATCGAGCTCTTCAGCGGCGATGATATGCAGCGCATGCACGTCGCGCCCGGCAGCGATCAGCTCGCGCGCAACTCTCGACACGTCATCGAGATCACCCAGGAAATCACTCACGATCGCTATTCTCGACGCAGATCGCGTGGCTGCTGTGAGCGCACCAGCCAGCGGACTGCTTCCAGTGGCCGGCGTGTCTGCCACCTTCTGAATCACTTCAGCAACGATGCCGCGCCGCGTTCGCGGTGGAATCGTCGCGCGCGGATTGCCCGCAATCATGAGTCCGACCGGATCGCCACCCGAGTGCGCGACAGATGCGAGCGCGACAGCCAGCTGCTGCGCGAGAGACCACTTGGAGCCAGGGCCCTCCGGAAACGCCATGGACGCGCTCGCATCCAACACGAGACAGGTCGGCGTCACCGCCCGTTCCTCCGAGATCCGTACGTGCGCACGATCGCTCCGCGCGAATAACTTCCAGTCGATGCGTCGGAGATCGTCGCCCTGCCGGTATGCGCGGTATTCCGTGAATTCGGCAGACGTTCCGCGCACGCGCGAAGGATGAATACCAGGAACCGCTATGCGCGACACGCGGCGCGCACGCCATCTCAATCCGCGTACCGCGTCGAGAAGCGCACCGTACATCAACCTGTCCCGGCCCTCATCGTGCGGCGCGCGCCGCATCATCACACTCTGATATCGCTCTTCGGCATCGGCACATGCGCGAGCAGCTCATCCACTATCCGTTCTGCCGAGAGCCCTTCTGCCTCGGCGGCGAAGTTGAGCAGAACGCGATGACGAAGCACGGGATGAGCCACACGCTTTATGTCCGACGGCATGACGGCATTACGGCCCGCGAGCAGTGCATGCGCCTTCGCACCGAGGACAAGTGCCTGCCCCGCGCGCGGACCGGCGCCCCAGCGCACGAACTGCTTGACTGTGGGCATTGCGTTGCTCTCATCCGGGCGGGTCGCACGGACGAGCCGCGCAGCGTATTGCAGAACGACGTCTGCAACGGGCACGTCGCGCACCATGCGCTGCAGCGCAATCGTCTGCGTTGCGTCGATCACCGCATCGAGTGGCGCGTATTCGCGGCCCGTTGTATTGCGCAGAATCGCGACCTCGGCGTCCTCGTCAGGATACGATACGCGGATGTCGAACAGAAAACGATCCAGCTGCGCTTCGGGAAGCGGGTACGTCCCTTCCTGCTCGATCGGATTCTGTGTGGCAAGCACGAAGAAGGGAGCCGGCAGCGGCATCGTCTCACCCGCGACCGTGACGCTGTGCTCCTGCATTGCCTCCAGTAGCGCAGCCTGCGTGCGCGGTGGCGCGCGATTGATCTCGTCCGCGAGCACGATGTTCGCGAAGATCGGTCCCTGCACGAAACGGAAGAGGCGCGAATGCGATGTTGCATCCTCCTCCATCACCTCGGTCCCGGTGATGTCCGACGGCACGAGATCAGGTGTGAACTGAATCCGGCGAAATCCCAGCCGCATCGCCTCGGATACCGACCTGATCATCAGCGTCTTCGCGAGGCCAGGCACGCCCACCAGCAGAGCGTGGCCGCCAGCGAGCAACGCCATGAGAATCTCGTCCAGCACTTTTTCCTGACCGACGATTCGTCCGGCAACTTCAGCGCGCAGACGCGCGGCGACCTCTAGCAGCTCGGCGCGTTCATGCGGAATTACCGGCCCGCGCGCCGCAATCGTTGGTGCAGTCATTGAGTTCAATACGATGGGATTCGACTGGTCGTTGAGCGGATCGAGCATTCACGCAACGCGTCGATGCCGATTATATGATTACGGGAAGCCGCAGCCTCTCATTGCGAGAGCACACCGGAACTATCCAGAATGCATCGCCGTCAAACCAGAACATTGCCAGCTGCTCATACCTGCGCGCGATGTCGATGGCCGATCGCTGGTCAAGTGCGATCGCGATACTCCGCTCACAGTGCGACTCGTCGGGACTGCACGCATCTACGCAAACCTGCGTCACGCTCAGCGCCGCGGCCTCCTTCAGTAAGCTAGCCGCGCGCGCATCGTTCACGGCGGACAGTTGCCGCACACCCATCGGATCCTGGGCTGTAATGATTCCGAACGACTGTTCGAAACCAATTTCACGAAGAGCCGCGCGTACACGGCGGTCGACCGCCGTCCGCAGATCGATGGTTATCGCCGGCGTCGAGCGAAACTGGAGGATTGTCTCCGGGAAGCTCCCCCAGCCATGAGCCGCGTCAGGCGATGACGCCAGGAGGCTCACCGTTCCTGGCCCGGGCAGGGAGCTCCAGCGGCAGCGAAACGATGAACGCACTGCCCTGGCCCACCGCGCTCGTGACTATCACGTCCCCGCCAAGGAGCCGGGCGAGCCGGCGGGTCACGCTCAGGCCCAGGCCGGTGCCGCCCACGCGACGAGTGCTCGGCTGCTCCACCTGCCAGAACGCATCGAATATCTGATCGCGGTGCTCCTCCGCGATTCCAATTCCGGTATCGCGGACGACGTAGCGAACGATCGGCCCGTCGTGCTGAACCACCAGTGTTACGCGGCCGGCCGGCGTAAACTTCACTGCGTTGGAGAGCAGGTTCACGAGAATCTGCCGGACCTTCCCGCTGTCGGTGCACATCGCGAGCGGATATCCGATCGGAACGACTTCCAGAGGCAGTCCCTTCTCTCTCGCCAGCGGCTCGACCAGTGTCGCCGCATCGTGTGCGACTTCGTTGGCGTCGATATCCTCCGCCTGGACGATTTCCCTTCCCGCGTCCACACGCGAATACGAGAGGATCTGGTCGATGAGGTGCAGCAGATGCTGAGCGCTCGCCTTCATCCTGCCGAGCTGATGCTTCTGGGCGTCGTTGACGGGCCCGGTGATACCGTCAGCGAGGAGCTCCTCGTATCCTATGATCGCCGAAAGCGGTGTGCGGAGCTCGTGCGACATCACTGCGAGAAAGTTGCTTTTCGCCGTGTTGGCACCCTCGGCGGCCTCTCGCGCGCGCTGCTCGCCTGCCAGCAGCTCCTCGCGCACACGGTCACTTTCGTACGCCATGTGCGCCGACCAGTTGACGAGCCACAGGAAGATCGCCACCGTCGCGACTACATATATCGAAACGCCGAACGGTGTATCGTACCAGCCGCTCTTCTCACCTACGAGGCGCAGCCAGCCGAGCAGAAATGGGACGGACACGGCCGCCGGAACGAGACGGCGGGCGACCGTTCCAGCTGCGCCCGGGTCGACCAGCAGCTTAGGAATACCGCTGGAGCGCCGAGCGAATACGATCCCGATTCCAAGCACGAACAGAGACGCAGCGCTGGATACTGCCATCCCGGAATACGGCCCCACGGAATACAGGCCACTCACGCCGAACGCGTAACCGACGAGTCCGAGGAAACCGACCGTACCACCGATCAGGCCTACCCAGTGCGAGGAGGCGCGCCCGGTGCGGTCATCGATGTGGAGCGATATGATGCCGGCAGCGATGAGAAATATTCCGACCAGCGTATTAAGTGCCATCCGACCGGGCGGACTCCACGGCTCGCGGATCAGCTGGTCGCGGGCCATCAGCAGATCCAGGCCCAGATCGCGGCCAGCGAGCCATGAAGCGAACTGGATGGCCGCGATCAGTATCACTATGCACGCCAGAACGATGGACGCCACGCGCAGCGCGAACGGTCGTTCCTTTGTTGCGGCGAACGCCAGCGCGACGGCGGCGCAGGCAAAGGCGACACAGCTCAATGGCAGCATCACGATTCCGCCGGGATAGAGCCCGGTCGCCGGATCCATCCCCAAGTACCACTCGATCAGGGTGCCGAGCGCCACAAGTGTGACGAGAACGGCCGCCGCGAGAGGAACTTGCTCGAAGAACCGAATTACGCGGGCCTGGCCGCTCGATTGACTCATTCGGGGTGCGGATACACGGAGGATGGAAAGCTGCCCTCTATGTTCCCGGTGTGCAACTGCGGGCAGCGCCCTTTACGCCGCGGTTATCATATGTAGATGCTCCACCACACTCACCGGGGCCGCCCTCAAGCTCCCGGCAAAGTGCAGTGCCGGCCCTCGTTCCAGGCGGAATCATGCTGAAAATGGCGGATTCTACACAGTCGGGCCTGCGGAACTCGATCTGCGCAAAGTTGACGGAAGCGCGCGAGCGTACGCTGCTTCTGGTCGCATCTCTCACGGATGAGGATCTCCGCGTCCAGCACGACCCATTGATGAGTCCCATCTTATGGGACCTCGGCCACATTGCTCATTTCGAGGAGCTGTGGCTGACGCGCAATCTGTCCGGGAAGATAGAGTTTTCCGAGATGCCGGGGATGTACAATCCATTCGAGCATCCGCGCGCGACCCGCGCCGCACTTCCGCTGCCGTCGCTGCAGGCATTGATACAAACAGCGGCGGAGATTCGCGCAGACACGCTGGCGGCACTCGAATCTGCCGACCTGCACTCGGACTATCCGCTGTTGGCCGGCGGTTTCGTGTACAACATGGTGCTGCAGCACGAGTACCAGCACAACGAAACGATTCTGCAGACGCTGCAGCTCAAGACCGGCGAACCCTATCGCGCACCGCGCGCGATCGCCGCACCGCCGGCCGGGAGCGATGCCTTCGGCAGGATGGTGCGCGTCAACGCCGGCACGTATCCGATCGGCACCGACGATCGCACTGCCGCGTACGACAACGAGCGGCCGCGACACCCGGTCACCGTCAACGCCTTCGACATCGATGCTGCCCCGGTAACCAACGCCGCGTACGAGCAGTTCATTGCGGACGGTGGATATCAGCAACCGGAGCTCTGGTCTGACGACGGTCGCGCATGGTTGGCCGATTCCGGTGCGCTCGCACCGAAATACTGGACCGCGTCGCCCGATGGCTGGCTGACACGAACGATGGACGTGGTCGCGCCGATCGGGCCGGATCATTCCGTTTGCCACGTGTGCTACCACGAAGCGGATGCGTACGCACGCTGGGCAGGCAAGCGGCTTCCCACCGAACAGGAATGGGAGATCGCCGCATCGTGGGATCCAACGACCGCGAGCAGTCAGCGATTCCCCTGGGGCGGCGCAGATCCGACAGCGCTGCACGCGAACGTCGATCAGCTCTTCTTTGGAACCACACCGGTCGGCGCGTTCGAGCGGAACGTATCTCCGCTCGGATGCTACGGAATGATCGGAGACGTGTGGGAGTGGACGTCGAGCGATTTTTCCGGCTACCCCGGTTTCGTCGCGTATCCATATCCGGAATACTCCGAGACCTTCTTCGGTGCGGAATACAAGGTGCTGCGTGGAGGCTCGTGGGCAACGCGCCCGGGTGCCATACGCAACACATTTCGCAACTGGGATTATCCCATTCGCCGCCAGATTTTCAGTGGCTTTCGTTGCGCGCGTGACATTTGATCGCGCTTTGATGTTGAGCGATGTGCGCGAGGGCCTCACCGCACAGCCGCGCCATCTTCCGTCCAAGTACTTCTACGACGAGCGCGGATCGCAGCTGTTCGACGAGATAACGCGGCTGCCGGAGTACTATCCGACCAGGGCCGAGCGTGCCCTCCTGCAGGATCGTGCTGCAACGATAGTATCGATCACACACCCGGCGACACTCATCGAGCTCGGTGCCGGCAGCTCGGAAAAGACGCGACTGCTGCTGGATCAGATACTGAAATCCAGGCCGTCTGACGTTACCTATATCCCGGTGGACGTGAGCGCGGACTTCCTCACGGCATCCGTCGCGCAGCTTCGCGACGAATATCCGTCGCTGACGACAAGTCCCGTGGTGGCTGACTTCTCCGCGCAATTCGCCCTTTCCACGCATCCGTTGCCGGCTCTGCACGCATTCCTTGGGAGCACCATTGGCAACTTCACTCCGGCGGCAGCTGTAGAGCTGGTGACGAGCGTACGCAAACGAATGGCAATCGGCGACTTTTTTCTCCTCGGAATCGACCTGCGCAAGGACCCGATTCAGGTCGAGCGCGCGTACAATGACAGCCGCGGTGTCACGGCCGAGTTCAACAGGAATATCCTGAACGTCATCAACAACACGCTCGGCGCCAACTTCGACACGTCCATGTTCGACCACAACGCCGTGTATGACACGGATAAGCACCGCATCGAGATGCGCCTCAGATCCCGCATTCAACAGACCGTATCGATCCCGGAAGTTGGCGATATCGTCTTCGCGGCCGGCGATGCGATTCTCACCGAGCTGAGCTACAAGTACGATCGTGGCATCGTCACTGATCTCCTCTTCGCGAGTGGATTACAGTTGAGAGAATGGTTCACCGATGACGCAGAATCATTCGCGCTCGCACTCGCAAGCCGCTGACCGATGCCACGCAACTCGCCACAGATGCGCGCGCTGGTCGAGTCTCTCTTCCAGCCGTCGCATCCGCATAATCCGGACGGCTCCATGGGCGCCGAGCTGGAGCTGATACCGTTTCGCGACCGCTCGCACCAGAGAGTATTGATAGACGCAAGCGACACGGGTCCCGGCAGCGCGGACATCATTCGCGACGCTGGAAGCACACGCGGTTGGCGAGAGGAAACCGACAGTTACGGTGCTCCGAGTTGGGCGACGCCGGATGGCGGCCACGTTTTTTACGAGCCTGGTGGCCAGATCGAGATCAGCTCGCCCGTATTTCCATCAGCCGCGGCGCTGGGCAGGTTTCTGACTGAAACGGTACACGCGATCCGCGACTCGGCGCGCGCCGCGGACGTGTTATTCCTCAGCGGCGGCGTCGATCCATACAATTCGCTCGGAACCATCCCGCTCCAACTGCATGCACCACGTTACGAAGCGATGACGCGCTACTTCGACTCGATCGGCGCGTCCGGCGCACGCATGATGCGACAGACAGCGTCGCTTCAGGTCAGCGTCGAGCTCGGTGCGCATCCGCTCGAGAGATGGAAACTCCTCAACTCGCTCGCTCCCTACCTGATTGCCGCGTACGCCAACTCGCCAGACTACGAAGGAAGTCCTACCGGCTACGCGAGCTACCGCGCGCGATTGTGGCAGACGCTCGACAACACGCGCACGGGCCTGCCATTCGACGCGGAAGATCCGATAGCGGCCTACACTCGCTTCGCGGAACATGCAGGCCGAATCCTCGACGACGACGCCGCGCATCTCACCACACTATTCCCCGAGATACGTCCGCGCGGCTACTTCGAGATCCGGTCGATGGATTCGATGGAACCAGATCGATTCGGCGAAGCATTGCACTTCATCTCGCGGCTCGTTCACGATCAGGACCTGGCGGCGGAAGCGCAGGAAGTTGTCGGAAATCCAGACGCCAGCCTTCTGCCAC
This sequence comes from Gemmatimonadota bacterium, assembly GCA_040388625.1. Taxonomy (NCBI): domain Bacteria; kingdom Pseudomonadati; phylum Gemmatimonadota; species Gemmatimonadota bacterium. The sequence continues at coordinate 453,953 of JAZKBK010000003.1, forward strand.
ACGCCGCGGAGTTCGGGCGAGCCGACCCGAGGATCGACGCGCCGCTCAAGGTGCTCGACATACTCGCCGCGGACTAGAGCGGGTCCGTCGCTCCGGCACAAGCGGGAATGACGGGATGCGCGTACAGCGTCAAGGCCTGGCGATCCTCCCCTGCCTGCGTCGGTACAGCCACAAGGACACTGCCACAAGCACGAGTACGCACAGCAACGCGAAAGCACCGCCGCGGAGGTAGCGTTCGAGCCGCGGCAACTCGTGCCCGAACGAATAGCCAAGCGCCGCGAAGGTCGTAGCCCACAGCAACCCTCCGACAGCGTTGCAGATCTCGAACACGCCGAACGACATTCCGGCCGCTCCGGCAACGATGCCTACGATCATCCGGAGGATCGCCACGAACCGTGCGATGATGACCGTCCTGACACCATTTCGCTCGAAGAATCCGTGCGCCGTCGCCAGGCGCTCGGTGGTCATCCCGACCCAGTGACCATGCCGGTGGAGCAATGCCATGCCACCAAAACGACCGATCCAGTAGCCGCCGGTCCCGCCAGCAATGGTCCCGATCCATGCTGCCAGCACCACTGTCACGATGCTCAGATCGCCTTCAGCAGCGAGTGCCGCCGCCGTGAGGAGCACGATCTCACCAGGGAGTGGCAATCCCATCCCTTCGAGCGTGATGAAGCCCACAACGGCAGCTTCGCCGTATGTGCGAACGAGATCAGTAACGGTCAGGAAGTGCTCTCGGCGAACGCATGCATGGGCTCAGGCATCATTGCAGAAATCAACGCACGGCGCATGCCTCGCCGCAAGAGACGGATCTGCTACGCGCTCTCAGGCCACGAATACGGCCTGCGCATTCGCGCGCAGCCGTTGTTCCGCGATTTCAGCGTCGTCGCGCCGTACGTGCAGCGACGTCGGGATGTCGGGAATACGCACTAGCCTCTCGGTAAGCCCGAATGCCGTTTCCGTGGCACCGAGAAACAGATAGCCGCCCGGGGTCAGCGCCGATGAAAGGCGATCCAGCACATCTTTCTTCGTCATCGTGTCGAAGTAAATCAGCACGTTCCTGCACAGCACGATGTCGAATTGCCCGAGTGATCTGAACGATTCCAGCAGATTCAACTCCTTGAACGAGACCCGCTTGCGAATGTCGTCGGAGAGACGGAAACCATCCGCAGTGCTCGTGAAGAACTGCCGGAGATAGCGGTCGGGAAGGCCGCGCTGCACTTCGATCTGTGTGAACAGACCGCGGCGCGCTCGGTTCAGGGCCTGCGAGGAGAAATCGGTCGCGATCAGATCTATCCGCACCCCAGCCAGCTGCACGCCCATTTCCGCGATCAGCATCGCTATCGAATAAGCTTCCTGGCCGGTCGACGCAGCCGAGCTCCAGATGCGCAATGCGCGGCCGCCTCGCCGGCAACGCTCGGCCACTTCCGGCAGAATGGTCGTACGCATTATCTCGAACGGCACGGTGTCTCTGAAAAAGAACGTTTCGCCAGTCGCCATCGCGTCGCAGACGGCCTTGATCAGCTCCTGATGCGGACCCGCGCGCAGGATCACGATCAGCTCGTTTACCGACCCGAAGCCGTACGCTTTCGCTACGGCAGGGAGCCGGCTCTCCAGCAGATATTCCTTGCCGGGCCCAAGAGCCAACCCGCTCTTGGTGCGCAACAGGGTGCTGATGTACGAATAATCTTCGGGATTGATCACGACCGGACGGGACAGAGAGAAGCAACGTGCGTTGAGATGGACCTCAGCGGGAGAATCGAACAGGGAATTCCGGACGCGACAACACTCCCGGGCATCCCCCAGACCACACTCGTCGTCTCGTCCTGAACGATTACCCGACCACCGGACGCGGCGACCGCCTGACAACCCCGACGACCATCATCGCCCATGCCGGTGAGTACCACCGCGAGCACGCCGTTCGGGAACGCCTGAGCGGCTGTTCGGAACATCGGATCGGCCGCGGGGCGGCAATGGTGTTCCGGCGGGTCGCTGGTGATGTGCAGCGCCGGACTGCGCACGAGCCCTCCACCAATCACCGTCAGGTGATGGTCCCCGGGGGCGACGTATATGCGTCCCGGCTGGAGCGCTTCACCGTCGTGCGCCTCATCGCACGGGAGACTGCTCTCTCGGGCGAGACGTTGGGCGAACATGGTGGTGAAGATCGGGGGCATGTGTTGCGTGACGAGCACGGGCAACGGGAAGTCACGTGGAAGACCGGACACCACTATCGCGAGCGCGTTGGGGCCGCCCGTGCTTGCCGCGAGCGCGAGTACCTGCGGCTCGAAGTCACCGCCGGGAAGCTGAACGTGGCGCGTTCCGTTTATCGATGTCGCGGCAGCAGCCGTTCCAGATCCTGCAACTGCGCGAATCTTCGCAATCACCTGCGTCGCCGCTGCCTCGACGCCAAAAGTGCCGCCGCCGCGCGTCGAGGGTTTGTACACATAGTCCACCGCGCCAAGGGCAAGCGCGCGCATGGTGACCTTTGCGCTCTCCTGTGTCAGCGAGCTGGTTACGAGTACACGAACGCGTGGATGTCGCTGCACGATCAGCGGAAGCGCGGTTAGGCCGTCCATCACCGGCATCTCGATGTCCAGCAGGACGACGTCTATCTCCTGCAGTCGCAAGGCGTCGAGCGCGTCCCTCCCGTTCATCGCGGTAGTCGCCACTCGCATGTCGTCCTGCTCATCCACCATCCGGCCAAGCACACCGCGCACGACGGCTGAGTCATCCACGATCAGTACGCGAATTGGCTGGATGCCGGAACTTGTCACGGCGACACCGGAATTTGGGATGTTGTTTCTCGTCTAGATGCCAGCGCGCAGCTTGCCGAGGAAGCTGTCCACGGCGCCGCAGAGGCGAACCGCCTCGGCGTTCAGCGCCGCGGCAGAACCGTTGAGGCCCTCGGCGGTGTGTCCGGATTCACCGGCAGCGACGGTGACACCGGCGATGTTGAGCGTCACGTCGGCAGTTCCGCGCGCAGCTTCCGTTACGTTCCGGGAAATCTCGCCGGTGGCCGCGTTCTGCTCTTCCACTGCAGCCGCGATCGTTCCCGAGATCTGGTTGATTGTGCCGATGACGCCGGAGATGTCACCGATGTCGCGAACGGCGCGAGTAGCGTCATCCTGAACGCTAGCGATCTTGCGCTCTATCTCCTCGGTCGCGCGCGCGGTCTGGCGCGCAAGCTCCTTCACCTCGTTGGCAACGACGGCGAATCCCTTGCCTGCCTCGCCAGCGCGGGCAGCCTCGATCGTGGCGTTCAACGCAAGCAGATTGGTCTGCTGCGCGATGGACGTGATCACCTTGATGACCTGACCGATCTCCTTGCTGCTCTGGCCCAACTGCACCATCGTGCTGCTCGCGCTGGACGCCTGACGTACGGCATGCTGTGCGACGGTGGACGCTTCCTGTACCAGTCCAGCGATCTCGCGAACGCTCGCGGAGAGTTGCTCTGCCGAGCTTGCAACCGTCTGCACGTTCCGCGTTGCCTGTTCGGACGACGCCGCGACGGCCTGTGCCTGACACGCAGTCTCTTCCGCCGAAGCAGCCATTCCCTGGGCACTGGCTTCCACGTCCGCGGCCGAGACCGTGACCATCTGAACCACGCTCTTGACGTCGCGCTCGAATTCATTCGCAAGTGCTACCTGCTCGGCGGCACCGCTCACCATGCGCGACACATCGCGCAACATCGTGAGGCGACGCTCGGACGGACGCAATTCGTCTGACGAGATGAATTCCATGATGCCGATCACGCGGCCCTTGACGATGACAGGGAACGCAACCCCACTGCGCACGTTAGCGCGTCGCGCCATCGGCGAGCGAATTGAATCGCCCTGATCCGCCAGATCAGGAACGAATACGAGGTCATGACTTGCCCATGCGCGGCCGGCCAGCCCCTCGCCCTGCTCGAATGTGCAATCACGAGTGGCACGCCGGAAATCCTCGTCGATCGAGCCGGATTCGACACAATAACGCAGCCTGTTTGCGGAACTGTCGATCACCCAGTACGTGCCGTAGGCCCACTTGAACGAGCTTCGGACGAGCTCGAGCGCAACCTTTGCGATGTCGTCGACCGAGTTGCGTCCCGCATTGGCACGCAGAACGGTGACGAGCACTTCCATGTCTTCTTCCGCTTCGAGGCGAGTCGCGCGCTCGCGCATGCGTTCGAGCGCCGACGACACCAGCTCGGCGACGCGACGAAGCACGTCGATGCGCTCATCGGAAAGTGCCAGCGGCTCCATGACGAAGAAGTCGAGCGCTCCAACGACCTCGCCACCTACCGATAATGGAAGCGCGATCGCAGCAGTGCATCCCGCTGCCTGCGCGACTTCGCCGCGGCGGTCCTGCAGATACTGCAGATCGTCAACGATGAAGACGTCGCGATAACGCCACGCCTTTCCGACGAGACCGTCTGCTTCTGCATACGCCGCACTGACCGTGACTCTGTGAAACTCGTTGTTCACTGCGCCCGATTCCAGCGCGAAGCGAAGATGCTCCTTCTGATTGTCGGCGTTCCAGTACGATCCGTATGGCCAGCCGAAGCCGGCGCGAATTGCTTCGAGCGCGCCGCGTGCAGCTTCAGCCGCGCTTCCGGCTCGAGCGGTGGCGCCAGCGACGTGCATGATGACTCGCGCATGGGTCTGCGCTTCGAGCACTCGCGTCTCCAGCTCGTCCACGACCTGCCGCTCTCGCAGTGCGCCAGCGCGCCGGTCGGTCTTGCGACGCTCGGACTTCGCCAGGTTGTCGCCGCTTCCGTTCCTGGTTGGCGCTGCGACCTGAACTGGATCGGTGATGTCGTCGAGGTTGATGCGGGTCGTCATACAGCGTATCTCGGTTTATGGGCGTGTATTTGGTTCAATCAGCAGGCGCGTCACATCGACAACCGCGAGTAACCCCTGGTCCATCCGTACAACGCCGGTACACGCCCTGGCCCAGGCGCCGCCAAGACTGGCCGGAGCTGGATCGAGCGTCCCTGGCGAAACAGCAAAGACGTCGCCGACTTCGTCGACAACCAGCGCGAACAGCTCGTCGCCGTCGCGGACCACCACATTCATTGAAGAGTCGGACGCATGGCGCGAAATCTCCAGCCGCTGGTGGACGTCGATCGCGGTCACAATCTGGCCGCGAAGGTTGAGAAAACCGGCGATCCCGGGGCCGGCCAGCGGAACGCGTGCGATCCGCAGATGACCGATCACTTCCTGAACGTCCATGACGTCGACGCCAAACCACTGGTCGCCGACACGAAAGGTCACCACTTCGCTGGCAGGGGCGAGTGTCGCGGTCAAGAGACAGACCCCCGGCGCGCTCGCTCCATGTAGTATGAGACGTCGAGGACTTCGGTAGCGGCGCCGGCAATCACTGCCGTCCCGAGCACCCCGGGACGCGTCGAGGCGAGCTCGAGGTTCACTATCTCATCGACTATGTCGCGTATCTCGCTCACGGCGATTCCGAACGAGGCGCTGCCCTCGTTGAATACGATGACTGAATTGCTGCGTCCCGACGTGAACGTCACCGCCGGACTGGCGGGCACGAGAGGCAGCAGGAATCCGCGATACTGAACCATCGCCCGTCCGCCGGCGTACTCGATGCTGTCCGACGAGATCTCTTCCAGGCGCGAGACGCTCGACAACGGTACTGCCTGAACGGCGTCGTCGCCGACGCCAAAGACCAGCAGACTGTCGGCCGGGTTCTTCGCAGGCTCCTGTACCGTCTCCACCACTTCTGCCGCGGCGTTCGTACGTGCTCCGGCACGCCCTGCAAGCGCGGCTGGATCAACGATCATCACTACCCTGCCGTCACCAAGGATCGTGCAGCCGGCGTAGCAGCCGACGGCGCGAATGAGGCGACCGACCGGTTTCACCACAATTTCCTGCGTGTCCACGACGTCATCGACGATTATTCCGAAGCGCGCGGTACCAGCCTGACAGATGACAAGAGTGGCGACACCGCCGCGTTCGTCGGCGGGAAGACCCAGCGCGTCACCCAGCGTAACAACCGGGACGAGATCATCTCGCAGCCGAAACAGCCGGACGTTGTGCAGGACGTCGAAGCGCGCAAGCTGATCCTCGGACAACCGGATCAACTCGAGGACGCTGGCCTGTGGAAACGCGAACGTCTCGCCCCGCGCACTCACGATGAGCGAGGATACTATCGCGAGCGTAAGCGGGAGGCGAACACGAATGGTGCAACCCTGCCCGCCTACGGATTGCAGATCCACCGCGCCGCCGACGCGCTCGATGTTGCTGCGAACTACGTCCATGCCGACGCCGCGTCCGCTGATGTGCGTCACTTCAGTGGCGGTCGAGAAACCGGGCTCGAAGATGAATCGCAATACCTGGCAGTCGCTCATCGCGTGTGCCTCTTCCTTCGACACCAGACCGCGTTCGATTGCAATACGCCGTACCCTGTCCGCGTTGATCCCCTTTCCGTCGTCGGTGACCTCGACGATAACGTGGCCGGCCTCGTGATACGCATTGAGTACGATCTTGCCAATAGCAGGCTTTCCTGACGCGCGCCGGGCGTCCGGCGATTCGATTCCGTGATCCGCGGAGTTGCGCACCATGTGCGTGAGCGGATCCTGCAGAGCCTGCACCAGCTGGCGATCCAGCTCGGTCGCGGCGCCCTTCATGTCGAGCTCGATCCTCTTCCCCGTTTCGCGTGCGATGTCGCGCACGATGCGCGGCAGCTTGCTCCACGCTGAACCAACCGGCTGCATGCGCGTCTTCATCACTGCGCCCTGCAGTTCGGCGGTGATTCTGCTCAGCTGCTGAACCGGCGCTCCGAAGGGTGAGTCTTCGTCCCTGGACGACATCTCGAGGAGCTGATTGCGGCTGAGCACGAGCTCTCCCGCAAGATTCATCAGCGCGTCCAGCAGCTTGACACTCACCCGGATCGACGACGGTGCGGCGGTGGCCTGGTCGGCCGAAGTGCTCCGCATCGCCGAGAATGCATCGGGCGACATTGCCAATTCGAGCGTGGCGCTCGCGATTGCCTCGGGACCTATCGCGATTGCGTGACGGGGAGCGTCGGAGCCAAGCCATTGCTCCAGCAACGCGATCAGCAGGGAGTCGTCTCCGGCGGGCTCGGTCTTATTCGCCGCGAGCTCGGCCAGAATCGTCTTGATTACGTCGACCGCTCTGAGAATGTCGGAGATGACGTCCGGCTCAGGCTTCAGATCCCCGGTGCGAAGCCTGTCCAGCACTGATTCGGCGGTGTGCGACACCGTCTCGAGGCGCGGAAGCCCGAGAAACCCACAGGTTCCCTTGATCGTGTGGATGGCGCGGAAGATCGAGTTCAGGAGCGACGCATTGGACGGATCGCGCTCGAGCTCGACCACGTCCTGATCGAGCTGAGCGAGGTTCTCCGTACTTTCGGCAAGAAAGTCTTTGAGCAGATCGTCCAAGTACCGCGTCTCCAAACGAGGATCGAGGGGGGCCGCCAGCAGTGGCTCTCCTCACCCCTTCAATGGTCGGCCTGGGTGGACGAAACTTGACGTTTACGGGGCGGCGGTCGTCTCTCTTGCGGGCCGGAGAGCCGTCCCATGGCGCCGAGGCGGCTCTACAGCCTGGGCTGGGAGGCGCCGATACTCAAATGGGTGTCCTTTATCCGTGACTTTGCCGTACCGATTCCATGATTGACCAGCTCACCGCAGAGGTCGCGTCGCGGATCGACGCGATTTCCGCGTCCCTTACCTCGCAGGAACGCACGGATGACACTGTGCGCTTATTGCGCGACATGAAGGCGTCGCCGGCTACCAGCATCAAGCAGGCCCCACAAGCCGCGCAGCGCGCCCTGGCCAAGACACGCAATCCGGATATCGGCATGGCCGAGCTCGTTCGAGTGGTCGAGGAGGATCCGACGCTTGGGCAGGCGCTTCTGCGTTACGCGAACTCGGCCTACTACTCGACCGGCAGCACTGTCGTATCGCTGCGTCATGCGGCGCAGCGGGTTGGCGCATCCGGCGTCCACAACGTCGTGCTGGGCGTGATGCTGGAAGGAATGCTGTGCAGGCCCGGCGGCGAATATCAGAAGATGGTGATTCAGGTGCGCGACCATCTCGTTCGTACGGCGCCCATAGCGCGGGCAATCGGACGTGGGTTCGGACTGATTCCGGACGAGTGCTTCTCGCTCGCGCTACTGCATGACGCCGGCAAGCTGATCGTATTCGACGTGATCGGTGCGCTGAGACATGAGACGCGGCGTGACGTCAACGTGCAGAAGAGCGTGGTATCGCGCGTGCTCAAGGAGTTGCACGAGCCGTTGGGCGGAATAGCTGTGTTGCACTGGGGACTCGGTGATTCCGTCGCGGCAGCGATATCGACGCATCATCGCGATCCGGTTCCCACCGAAGCGAATCGGATGAGCGAAGTGCTGTTCATTGCGGAACGCGCGGAGCATTCACTGTCTGGTGTGATCCCGCGAGAGGTCGCAACATGGTGGGAGCAGGGTGCTATCTCGGGCGATGCTGCCCGTGTCGAGGAATTGATCTCGGCGTATTCGGAAAGCGAGCTGGCTGCGTAGGCAGCGTCCGCGGCGACGCCGTTACCCGGTGGCCGTCTGCTCGCTGAAGTACCCGTCATCGTACGCCTTGCAGAATTCGGCGTACTGACGCTCAGTCCGCTCGGCGGCATCACGCGCCAGTTGCACGAGGGCGTCACGCCAGGATGTTTCGCGCCCGAACGCCGACAGTTGTTCGATTGGTGCAGATCCGAGCCAACCGCCGCCTCTCAAGTGCAGCCACGCGGCGACTGACGCCATCTGTACGATGGCCTCGCCGATCTTCTTCGGCTGTCTGGCCCACTCGTGCAGGCGAACACGATCTTCCTCTGGCTGCATCTCGCGGCTGCAGTAGCTGCCGCCATTCCACTCTGCGGAAAAGAGAAATGCCGGGGCAACGACGGACGAGTGACGTTGAACCGAGACTATCCGATCCGCCTCGTCGCGCCACGCGGGTTGACCGTGGGCACGAAGCGTTGCGATCGCCGAAGCGTGGGCGAGCTTCACGTCGAGCAGCACGTTGCGATCGGGTGAGCCCCGCCCTTCTACCAGCACGATGTAGCGTGGAAAGGCGATACTCCCGATTCCGGCGATACGGTGCGCCACGTCGACGATCCTGAAGTATTCGCGATCACGCGCGGCGTCAGCGATGCTTTCCATCATGTGCTCGATGCCAGCGCGCTCCTCGGCGGTAACAGCAAGCGTGTGCTGCCCATCGATCAGCACTCGGCGGCGCTTGCCCTTGCGTGTGGTGTAGCGACCGAGCAGCTCCGTGCGGGACCTGCCCGCGACCTGCGCGAACAGACGCTTGACCGTTCCTCGCGCGCTCTCGCGCTCGATCCAGGAAGGCTTGCCGAGCGATAGCTCGGTCGAATATGCGACCAGCGAGCGTTGGACGAGCGCGTCCGTATCATCTGGCGATACCCCCCATTCGTCCGATCCGACATGGATGCTCGCGAGGAACCTGACGAGATCCAGGGTCAACGGGCCGAGCGCGCTCTCGTCGAAGTCCGTGACGTCGAAATACGTGAGGCGATTGTCCCCCTTGAAGGTCCCGAAGTTCTCAACGTGGAGATCGCCGCACAACCAGGCCGGAGGCGCGCCGGAGAGCGTCTCGACCTGCGGGAGTGCAGCATAGAACAACTGGCACGCTCCGCGCATGAACGAGAACGGAGTCTGCCTCATCGCGGCATATTTTCGGAGTCGAAGCGCCGGATCCGACCCCTGGTTGGCCGCAACGATCGACTTCAGCGGGTCGGATGAGAGGTTGGATGGCGCGTCGCTGTCGTTCATTCAGCTAATCGTATGCACACGCAGTCGAGGCGGAAAGGTTGGACAACGTAACAAACTCCACAGGATAACGCCGCAGCCGCGGCCCAACCCGACACCATGGCGCAAGAGCAACCTGAACACAGGCACGGGCACAGGGCGGGCCACGTGACGACCCTGCCCAATATCGAGATACGCAATACCGGACCGAAGGCGTTCCTCAGAAAGCTGGGTCCTGGTCTGGTTACCGGCGCTGCGGACGACGATCCATCCGGCATCGCCACGTATTCGCAGGCCGGAGCAGCATTTGGATATGGCCTGCTGTGGACGGCACTGATCGGCCTGCCAATGATGATCGCAGTGCAGCTGATGTGCGCCAGGGTCGGCGTCGTCGCCAAGTCCGGGCTCGCTACGGCGCTTCGGGACCACTACTCACGAAGCCTGCTCTGGTTCGCGTGCATGCTGCTCGTGGTGGCGAACACGCTGAACATAGCCGCGGATCTGGGCGGCATGGCAGCGGCAGCGCAATTGCTCACTGGCATTCCACGCGTGATTCTCGTGCCAGTGTTTGCGGCGCTGATACTCGCGCTGCTGATATTCGCGTCATACGAATCCATGGCGCGCGTGCTCAAGTGGTTCGCACTCGCATTGTTCGCGTACGTAATCGCCGCCGTGCTCGCCCATCCGAGCATACTCGGCGTGTTGAAGGGAACGTTCCTGCCATCGATAAGATGGGACAGGGAATACCTGATGACGTTCGTGGCAATTCTCGGTACCACGATTTCACCGTATCTCTTTTTCTGGCAGGCCTCGCAGGTGGCGGAGCAGGAAGAGCACATGCGGGCGCGATTTCCGATGCGGAGAAGGCGCGGAGAGATGCGCCGCACAGGACGCGAGCTGAGAGACGCAGCTGTCGATACGGAGTCGGGGATGGTCGTGTCGCAGGTCATAATGTTCTTCATAATCCTCACGGCGGGTGCAACGCTTCACAAAGCCGGCATTACCGACGTGCAGAGCGCCGATCAGGCGGCAATTGCGCTGCGTCCTCTTGCGGGGCCACTTGCGTACTGGGTCTTCGCGCTCGGGATCGTCGGAACGGGAATGCTGGGTGTTCCGGTGCTGGCGGGCTCGGCGGCGTACGCCATCGCAGAAGCGGGTGCATTCAAGGGCGGCATGGATGAGAAGCCCGACGGTGCGCGCGTGTTCTACGGCGTGATGGCGATTGCGATGGGAATGGGCACCGTGCTCGCGTTGACCAAGTTCAACGCGATGAAGATGCTGGTCTGGTCCGCCGTGATGAACGGAGTGCTGGCACCGCCGTTGATCGTGATCATTCTCATGGTGTGCAACAATGAGAAGATCATGGGGCGTTACAAGAATGGTAGATTGCTCAACGTTCTGGGATGGGCAACAGCCGTACTGATGGGAGTTGCCGCTCTCGCGATGATCGTGTCGTTCTTCGTCTAGCAAGGAGTGCGGACACAAGAAGTCCGGCGCTTACCGAGCGCCGGACTTTTTTTTCATGCAATCGTCGTCCTCATACTCGCGGACGACAACAAGCGTCAGACTGCGGTGCGGTTTCCTGTAATCAGACGAACGATCCAGACCAGTATCACCGCGCCGATTATCGCGACGATTATCGACCAGATGATACCGCCACCCATTCCAACGCCGAGCGCCGTCATTATCCAACCGCCGATTACACCGCCGATTATACCGAGAACAATGTCCATGATCGGGCCATAACCGGAGCCCTTCATGATTCGCCCGGTTGCCCAGCCGGCGATGAGCCCCACGATGATCCACCAAATCCACGACATGTTACAAGTCTCCGTTCGTAGCTGTGGCCGGGCCCGTACTCAAGACACGACAGGTCCCGTTGACCATGGGTGGAGCAAGACGCGCGCCGTTGCGAGGCACATTCGGATTTGCTACGGCAAACGTTTCCCGATCTTTACCCCGGTGTGCAAGCCACTGAGAATCGCGACTTTTCCGTGAGCACCAGCCGCCGTCGCAGTACCATCAGGTCCCGACATTACGACGTTGAGCGATAGCGAGTCGAGGCGCGACCAGGTGACGCCGGAATCGAGCGAGAACGATGTTCCTTCGGTCCCGACGGCGATCAACTGTTTGCCGGTTTTCCGTGCGTCGAGATACGCCACTCCGGACAGAAAGCCGGTCGACGGTTGAGGTGCAGCGGCGATCCACGTCGAACCGCCGTCGTCGCTGCGTGCGACGGTGACGGCAGAAGCATCCGGCTTGGCGTAATTGCCGCCGACCGCAACGAGATGACGCGTGTCACGACAGGCGAGTGAGAAGATTCCGGCTGCTGCGACACCCGCCTTGATTGGCGTTTCCACGACCGACCAGTTCCGGCCTCCGTCAGAAGAGTGGAAGACGCGTGACGACGCTGCGCCGCCCGTGCCCAGCCATGCGTCCTTGGGTCCGCATGTGACCAGCGAGGTCCCGCTTGCGGCGAACGCCCCTTCTCCGGGGAGCGCTGGCGGGAGTCCGGCGTCCGGAATACGAGACCAGTGCCGGCCGCCGTCCTTCGTTTCGAGAATCACGAAGCGGCCGTTCATCGGATCGCCGACCGCCAGCCCATGGCGCGAATCGAAGAAGGCCATGCCGTCGAGAAAGGCGCCCTTGCTCTCGTCATGGTACTGGAGCGTCCAGGTCCTGCCGCGATCGGTCGTCCGGTAGATGAGCGCAGTGTCCTGGGCCGACACCATCAGCAGCGCAGTATCGAGCGAAAATGCGTGGACAGCGCGAAAATCGAACGACCGTGCCGCCGCGACGTTGCCTGGATGCCAGCTTCGCCCGGCATCGTTGCTCCACGCGAACGTCGCTCTGGTTCCGCTGATCCAGACGACGTTGCTGTCGACGACACTCATGCCTCGAAACGAGGCGTCGGTCCCGGGATTCCGGGTGCTCCACTGAGCCTGAGCGCCCGAAGCAAGGGTAACCCAGAACGTTATCGCGAGCGCGATCGAGCGGGTGATCGCAGCACGCCGGTGCGACCAGACGATGGTAAGCGATGGCCATGGAATCATACGGAATAATCTACGACCGGCCGCCACCGAGTCGTTTCGCTTTCGGTATCCATTCGGTATACTTCCGCTCATGCCAGGGCTCAGGACTGGAGGACGGCAGCTCCCGCTGTTTCCACCGGATGTCGAACGATCGTTCGAGTTATTGCCAGCGTTGGGGGAGCAGGGCGACATACGGTATTTCGCCACGCGTGCGCGGTCCGTTCTCAACGCTCCGGAAGCGACCGGGATGAACTTCTGGTCGGTGAATCCGTACGTCGGCTGCGCGTTCGGCTGCACCTACTGCTACGCCAGGTACGCGCACCGTTACGTGATGGAGCGCGCGGCGGACCACGATCGTCTGGAAGACGGGCTCTCCGACGACTTCGAGAGCATGGCTCCCTGGCTGGCGTTCGAGCGAAGAATCTTCGTCAAGCGGGACGCGCCTGAGATTCTTGCACGCGCGCTCCGCACAGGTGGCGAGCGCTATCTCGGTCTCATAAACGGCGACACGATACTCATCGGCTCGGCGACCGACCCGTATCAGCCGGCGGAGCGGCGCTTTCGCGTGACACGCCGGATTCTCGAAGTGCTGGCGGAGCACCCCGGCCTCAACATCGTGATCATCAGCAAGAGTCCATTGATCACACGCGACGTGGATCTGCTCAGGCGTATTGCGCGGCACTCACGCATTCACGTTCAGATCTCGCTCATCACGGTCGATCGCGAGCTCGCACGACGGATCGAGCCGCGTTCGCCGACGCCGGATTCACGACTACGTGCGATTGCACGTCTGCGCGACGCGGGGATCGAGACGGGGGTGAACTGCATGCCGGTTCTTCCCGGCATCACCGACGATCCGGCCGCGCTGGACGAGCTCGTGCGTCGCGTCGCCGAGGCCGGAGCGGTCCGGATCGGTGCGTGCGCCCTGAGACTCGACCGAAGCGCGCGGCTGCGCTATCTGCCGTTCATCGAGCAGGAGTTTCCGGAGCTGGCCGCGCGTTATCGCGCGAGCTACTCCCACGGCCGGAATGTGGGAGACAAGTATCGTGAGGGATTGGCCGAGCATTTCGCCGTGCTGCGCGCGAAATACGGCATCGGCGACGGCACCCGATACTGAGAATCCCGAGCATCAGGCGCGCTCGAGTCCCACGAGCGTCGACACATTCTCCCTCGGGATGTAGCAATGCAGTCCGCAGGGAACGAGACCGGCGTCACGAATGATACGCCGATACGACGCGCGGGATTCGGCATGCCAGCCTTCCGTGTCGCCTTCGACTTCGTCCTCCGACGCGAATATCTCCAGGTATGCGAGTCCCGCGGTACGGTCGGCGATGTTGCGAATTGCGCGTATCATTACATCACGCGGCAGATAGTTGATGACGCTGCAACACACAACCATGTCGAAGCTGCGATCGGGGACGAGCCGCGGCAGATCATCCACGGTTCCCTGCACTATGTTGCGGCGCTTTCCGAAACGACGCACAGCATATTCGCTCGGATCGACGCCCTGATATCGTAGCGACGGACGAAGTGTTCTGAGTACCGGTTGCCAGCGTCCCTCACCAGCGCCGACATCCAGCACGGATCGGACCGGATGCGCGAGCACGTACTCCGTGGCGGCGACGGCGAAATTGATCAGTCGCCTGAGATCGGCGGTCGTTCCCACACGATGACTGGGGTGGCGGTACCACTTGTCGAAGTAGCCGCTGTCAAAACGCTTCTGTTTGGTCACGATGTTGGTTCAGTCGAACGTGAGTCGGACGGACGTCGCAGGGGATCAGTCGTCGGCATTGCTGCGACGCACGCGTTTCTTCTCGGACAGCTTGCGTTTGTCGTCGAGCCGCGCCTGCTTCGCCGCGCGGCTGGGCCGCGTCTTCCGGCGCGCCCTGGGAATGACGAGCGCGCGCCGCACCATGTCAGCGAGACGCGTTTCGGCCAGCTCGCGATTCTGCAGTTGACTGCGCGTATCGCTCGCTACCACGCGGAGTTCACCGTCGTCACTCAAACGCGAAGCGAGGCGCGTGATGAGACGCGCACGATCGTCATCGCTCAAAGCCTGCGAAGCGGTGACGTTCCAGGTGATCTCGACGCGCGTGGATGTCTTGTTGACGTGCTGGCCGCCCGCGCCCGATGCTCGTGTCGCGCGGACGCCGAGCTCGGCGCGCGGGATCGCGAGCCTGTCATTCACACGCAGTGCGCGCTCGTCCTCGCCGTCAGCAGCGGAAGATCTTGTCGCCATCGAAGCGGCCGTTCTCGATGAATATGCCGGACGTATATCGGCCGGCAACGATGCTACCAGCCATGTATATGCCGGGCACGTTGGTCTCGAGTGTGTCTGGGTTCACCGACGCACGTTCGGTATCAGGCTCCAGCTCGATACCCAGTCGCCGAAAGAGCGCGAAGTCCGCGCGAAATCCCGTAAGTGCGTACACACGATCCGCGTGCAGCACCTCCTCCAATCCCTCGGCATTGCGTATGATCACGGCGCCCTGTTCGATACGCAACACCGTTGCGCCAAGCCGCGCAGAGATCTCGCCAGCGGCGATGCGGTTCTCGATGTCGGGCTTGACCCAGTACTTGACGCTTGCCGGAAACACGGTGCCGCGATATACCAGCGTAACGCGAGCGCCGGCACGAAACAGCTCGAGCGCTGCCTCGACCGCTGAGTTGCGTCCGCCGATGACCACCACGTCCAGTCCGACACTGCGATGCGGCTCGTCGAAATAGTGGTGGACAAACGGAAGCGACTCGCCGGGTACGTCCATGAGATTGGGCTCACCGAAATATCCGGTCGCGAGCACGAGGCGCTTGCAGTCGATCACAGTTTCTCCGCTCGGCGTTGCGACTGTGCACCTGATGACATCACCAACGCGTTGTGCGGTCACGAGCTTCGTGTAGGTCCGCACGCGCAGCTTATCGGTACGTACCACACCGCGATAGTACTTGAGAGCTTCCTCGCGAGTGGGTTTCTGTCCAGCCGCGACGAACGGGTGGCCACCGATCTCCAGCAGCTCGGGGGTGGTGAAGAATCCCATGCCGATGGGGTAGCGCACGATCGAATCGGCGATGGCGCCGGCCTCGATTATGAGCGGATCGATCCCGCACTTTCTGGCTGAAATCGCGCACGCGAGCCCGATGGGACCGCCGCCGGCGATTACCGTATCTTCGAATTGGTTCTTCTGCATGTCGAGTCGAGTAAGCTACAATTGTGCCGGCTCGGGAGTGCATACGTCGCCGGCAATCACATAAACTTACAATGATGTCATACGCTGCCTGCCGCAATCGGCCGGCGGAGCTGTCATGATGTATCAGTCCAACCATCGATGGAGAGAGGATTACAATGAACATTGCCAAGGCGCGGGTGCTCGTCACAGGCGGGTCGAGCGGAATTGGAAAGGCAACGGCACTCGCGCTGGCCGAATTGGGCGCACGAGTGGCAATCTGCGGTCGGGACCGCGCGAGTATCGAGAAGGCTGGCGGTGAGATCGGCGCCAGCCCATTCGTCGCGGATGTGAGCCATGAAGCGGACGTCGTCGCGCTCATTCCGAAGGTGATCGACGCGCTCGGGGGCTACGACGTGCTCATCAACAACGCCGGGTTCGGCCGTTTTGCGCCGCTGGTAGAGACAACTGTCGATGACATGCGATCTGTATGGGAGACGAACGTGCTCGGCGCGACGCTCGCCGCACGGGAGTCGGCCAAACACTTCATCAAGCAATCGTATGGCAACATCGTGAACGTCGCATCGACGTCGGCGGCACATGGCTCGGCAAACGGGTCGGCTTATTCCTCGTCGAAGTTCGCGCTTGCGTCGCTCACGGAATGCTGGCGCGCGGAGCTGCGGAAGAGCAACATCCGTGTGATGCAGATCAATCCGAGCGAGGTGCTGACCGAATTCGCGCATCGCGCCCGCGGGACAGCCCGCGTGGACAATCCGAGCAAGTTGCGCGGCTCGGATATCGCGGCCGCCATCGTGGGCATGCTTGCACAGGACGACCGCGCGATGATAACCGAGATGACGGTGTGGGCGAGCAATCCGCGCGATTAGGCGGCCGGGGTTCCCTGCAAACCGATCGCCTCGGCAGATCCCTGTAGAGCTGCAAGCACGAACGCAATGTGCTGGTCGAGGTCGACGCCCAGCTCCTGTGCGCCCTGAATGACGTCCTCGCGGCTCACCCCGCGCGCGAACGCCTTGTCCTTCATCTTCTTCCGCACCGAGCGAGGCTCGACGTCGTGCACGGACCTCGATGGCTTGACGAGGGCTGTCGCGGTGATGAGGCCGGTAAGCTCATCAACCGCGAAGAGCGTGCGCGCCATCAGACTGGTCCGCGGTGTGCCAGTGTACGCTGCGTGACCCATGATCGCGTCGAGAACATCTTCAGGGTATCCGAGTCCGCGCAGGATTCTCACGCCTTCGCTCGGATGTTCTTCCGTCGCTGACCGATTCGCGTTTGGAAAGCGCTCGTAATCGAAGTCATGCATCAGCCCGGCGAGCCCCCATCGTTCCACATCCTCGCCGTAGTGAGTGGAGTAGGCTCGCATGGCCGCTTCCACGCCAAGCATGTGCTTCCGAAGCGATTCCGACGGCGTGTATTCGTACATCAGCGCAACTGCGGCGTCGCGCGTGGGGAGTGTGGCGTTGCTCATTTCGATTGCTCGTGGCAGCTGGCGGTGACGGTAAACGTCGCACAAAAAACGACGGTACGAGTGATTTTCGTACCGCCGCTGAATATACTGCGCTGCATGTCGCAATCCATGCGACGTGACTCCGTGCACTACCGGGGCGGGATCTGCAATGTGACCTCATCGCCACGTGTCACGAGGATGGAGCTGCTGACCGACGGACGAATTCCGCCGATCGGGTCTGCAATGAAGCGCAGCGAGGTGTTCGCGCCGATCAGGACGTCGGATGGGATCGTCATTTTCGTAACCGTCGCAGCGGTCGCCGTACCGAGGCGAATCCTCTGACCGGCGGGGACGCGAACGACATATACGTCCATGTCCAGCGAACCCTGATTGTCCACCTTGAGCGTGGTAACCTCCGCCGGTGCGGCGGCGCCGCCAGCGCCAGATGAGGATGCGCGGCTGCACGCCGCGGCGCCCCCCAGACACATCAAACCGAGAGCGAGTGCAACTGCCTTCATGCGCATTTGATTCTCCTTATCACGATTCATCAGAGCATAGCGCATTCCCCGCGCCACAAACGCGTTTCAACCGTTACCCAACGATGCGCCGCTGTATGCTCTCGGGCTCGTAGGTAACCTTGCGGGCAGGCTTATCGTCGCGCACGCCGAGGAATATCGGCTGGCGAAGGCGGCCGTCGGCGGTCCATTCGCTGAACTTCACTTCGACGACCACGCTCGGCCTTACCCACGTCGCCCGCTCGTTCGTTCTGGGCTCCGTTTCAAACGGCGATGTCTTTCGGATCAACGGGTCGAGGCGCTGGCGCATCTCCCGGAGGCCATCGCGAGTGAAGCCGCCGCCCATGTGGCCGGCGTAGATCAACTTGCCGCGAGCATCGAAATATCCAAGCAGAAGAGCGCCGATGTCCTTGCGGCTCTTGCGTGGCGCGGTGAAGCCGCCGACGACGAACTCCTGCTCGAAGTCGATCTTGAGCTTGAGCCATGCGTCGGATCGAGCACCAGGCGTGTAACGCGCGTCGGTGCGTTTTGCGATGACGCCTTCCCAGCCCTGATCGCGTGCGCGTTCAAGCATCGCGCTGCCGTCTCGTCTCGTTGGCGAGAGACGCAAGTGCAGGGCGACGGAATCGGCGGCACGGCCGCGTTTGGTCGTCGCCAGCTCGGCAAGGAGTGATTCGAGATGTTCGCGACGCTCGGTCCATGGCAGCCGAGTGAGGTCCTTGCCATCATCGCTCAGGATGTCGAAGGCGACGAGTGCAGCAGGCATATGCTGAGTCGCGGTCGCGATGTCATCGGCGCCTTTCAGATGCATGCGGCTCTGCAGGGCCTGGAACCGAGCGGGCTCACCGTTCACCAGCGCAATGATCTCTCCATCGATTGTGAATGGCTGCCCAAGTCGCACCCCGAGCTCGGCGAGCGCGGCAGTGATTTCGGGAAACTGCCGCGCCTTGTCGTTTCCGTTTCTGGTGGTGAGGTGCACACCGCGTGCTGTCACCTGTGCGAGTGCCCGGACGCCGTCGTACTTGGGTTCGAAAACCCAGTTCCGGCCGGTGGGGATTTCGTGACCCACACCGGCGTACATGGGCTCGAGCCCCGCACCGGCGCCGTTGACAGTCCGGCTCATGGCAGCGCCGCGACTACTTGAGAACGTTGTTCTGCCATGATCCATACATCGGATTTGGAAGAGCGAAGAAACTGTCTCCGAATCGGGCGAAGGCACTTTCCGGCTCATTCCGAATTGCCTGGGACAGGTGCGGGAAATCCTGGATGTTGTCGCCAATCCATTCGAGGACTGCTATCGCCGGAAAGTCGGGCGACGCGGTTCCGTTCTGGACGGCGTCGAAGCGCGGGTTCTTGTCATCCTTGTCGGTCTTGCACACAACCAGATCCGCCTTGACCGAGACCCGATCGAGGTTGGCGCGGGTGGCCGGGCACCCCTTGTCGCTTCGATTGCTGACGATCACTACCTTGCCGCCCAGCTGATGCACGCGGCTGGTGAACGTAACGGCGCCGGGAAGTGCCGGCGCACGTCCGGCCGCTACCCAGGCATCCCATGCGTTGGCGTCGAACGATCCGTCGAAGGGTACGCGCGCCAATTCATAATCCGAGTTGTCGAGAACGGTTTCGTCGGCGTCCAGAATCACGCCCCACGACCCGGGAGCACGGCCGGCGGCGAGGGACACGAGCCTGTCGGCGGCCGCACGATACGTCTCAATGAAGATCGCAGTGTGCTCGGCGGACACCCGGGACCACTGGACATCGCGCGCGGTGGCAGTAGCCGGTGCGGTCGCCGGTGCTGCGGCCGGGGTCGCGGCGACATTGGGGGCCGGCATGCAAGCGCCCAGTGTCGCGGAGAACAGGATTGTCGCGAGCGTGGTAGCGGCCGATCGAGTTGTCATGGAGTTCGGTTTGCGGTTGATCGAACAGTCGTTCTAGTCAGTAGAGAATCACAAATATTGTATTCTACATTCGGCACTTGTCTTGCTCCCTTTCTCGTTTGCAAGGACCGGGCTTCACCGGCCTTCACGAGGAGATGGGTAACATGGCTAGCGTCTGGAAAGGGTCACTCAGCTTTGGTCTCGTGAACATTCCGGTCGAGCTGCGTCCGGCCGTGCGGGAAGACCACGTCAGCTTCCGCCTTCTGTACAGGAAGGACCTCTCTCCGGTAAAGTACGAGCGCTTTTCCGCAAAGGGAGAGGGTCCACTCGCGTGGGACGACATCGTGAAGGGATTCGAGTTCGAGAAGGGGCAGTACGTCGTGCTCACCGACCAGGATTTCAAGGCAGCGGCGCTTGGCAAATCGGCATCGATCGAGATTCTCGATTTCGTGGAGCAGGGTGAGATCGACCCGCGGTACTTCGAAACACCATACTATCTGACGCCCACCAAGGGTGGCGAAAAGCCATACGCGTTACTGCGTGCTGCAATCAGCAACACGAACGTAGTGGGCATCGGGAAGATCGTGATGCGCAACACACAGCATCTCGTGGGCATCAAGGCGAGCGGCGACGCGTTGATGCTGGAGATAATGCGGTTCGCGAACGAGCTGGTGGAGACCAGCGAGCTTCACTTCCCCAAGCGTACCGACGTGCGGCCTCAGGAGCTCCACATGGCGGAGCAGCTGGTGCACAACCTTGCAGCCGATTTCGATCCTGACAAGTACACGGACGAATACCGCGCGAATCTCATGAAGATCATTCGCGCGAAGATGAGCGGCAAGAAGGTGAAGGGTGTGCGGACGACAACCGTAGCCACGGACGATGACAAGGTGCTCGACCTGATGGCTCGTCTGCGTGAGAGTCTTGCGGAAGGCAAGAAGAAGCCAGCGCGTGCAGCACGAGCGCGCAGGAAGACTGCAGCGCGGCCGAAGAAGAGCGCCTAGGCGCCGATGGTACGGCGCGGCTTCACACCCGCCGCGCCGGAGCGTATGCTTCATTGGTGTGGCGCATCCATGGTACCGAATTGCAACATACGTCTCCCGCGGTGGCGGGAACGACGGCCTGAGGAAACGACGATCGTGTCCTTCCGCCTTCTTGTTGCATCACTGCTCCTCGGCAGCGGCGCCGCGGCACCAGCAATCAACGCACAGCAAGTGAAATATCCCCAGACGCATCGCGGCACGGTTTCCGACGATTACTTCGGAACCAGAGTTCCGGATCCGTACCGCTGGCTGGAAGACCTGAACAGTCCACAAACGGCAGCGTGGATCGGCGACCAGAATCACTTCACCAACTCCTTCCTGGTGCAGTTTCCGTTGCGTGACACACTGCGCAACAGACTGACGGAGCTGTTCAACTACGCACGCGTGACGGTGCCGCAACTGGTTCCCGGCAAGCGACTTTTCTACCAGCGCAACGCGGGTCTGCAGAACCAGGCCGTTCTCTACGTGCGCGACAGTCTGGATGGCGCGGCACAGGCCCTGCTCGATCCCAACACGCTCTCGGCTGACGGATCGATCGCATTGCAGGAATGGGCGCCGTCGCCCGATGGACGGTATCTGGCCTACGCGCTTGCGCAGGGTGGCGCAGACTGGCGCACGGTTCACATTCGCGATCTTGCGTCGGGTCAGGATGTACCCGACACGCTGCGCTGGGTGCGTTTCTCGGATCTTTCATGGACGCGCGATGGCCGCGGATTTTTCTACTCGCGCTATCCGGAGCCACCTGCGGGCAAGGCGCTATCGGCCGCGCTATCGGGGCACGCGGTCTATTATCACACCGTGGGCACGTCGCAGGTGGACGACCGCGCGATACTTGGCGGCGGGGAGCTCGTCCGTTACTTCGTGGGATGCAACGTCAGTGAGGACGGCCGTTACGTGTTCTGCACCGCAAACGCGGGCGCCGACAACAGGAACCGGTTGTACTTCGCGGATCTGGCTGATCCAATGAATCCGAAGGTGAGCACTCCACTCACTGCGATCGTGAGCCAGGATCTGGCACAATTTCACGTCATCGGCAACGTCGGCTCTACCGCGTACATTCTGACCGACGATGGCTCGCCACGCCGTCGTGTCGTATCGCTGGATCTCGCCACGGCAGACCGTGCGCACATGCACACCGTAATTCCTGAATCGAACTTCGCCATCGAATCGGCGACAATGGCCGGCGACCGAATCGTCGTTCAGTATCTCGAGGATGTGAAGAGCATCGTACGAATCTTCGATATTCTGGGCAGACCACTCGGCGCCATTCCATTGCCTGGAGTCGGTACGGTGAGTGGATTGAGCGCACGGAACGATACGCCGGAGATGTTCTATGCATTCACGTCGCCGCTCGTTCCGACGAGCGTATACCGGTTCAACGTGGAATCTCGCGAGACCAAACCGTTCGACCAACCCAGGCTGACGTTCGATCCGGCGGCGTACGAGACACGTCAGGTCTTTGCGACCTCGAAGGATGGAACGAAGATACCGCTCTTCATCACGATGAAGAGGGGAACAGTGCTGGACGGATCGCATCCGACGATTCTGTACGCGTATGGCGGATTCGACGTCAGCGTACTACCAGCGTTCAGCCCTGCAATTCCGGCATGGGTCGAGCGTGGCGGCATCTACGTAACCGCGAACATTCGCGGCGGCGGTGAATATGGCGAGACGTGGCACGAGGCGGGCATGCTCGCGAAGAAGCAGAATGTATTCGACGACTTCATCTCCGCAGCGGAATATCTCGTTGCGGAGCGATACGCGTCGCCACGCAGGCTGATCATGCAGGGTGGCTCGAACGGCGGACTGCTGGTTGGCGCGATTACAACGCAGCGCCCCGACCTGTTCGCTGTCGCGCTTCCTGCTGTCGGCGTGATGGACATGCTGCGCTACGACAGGTTCACCGGTGGCGCCGCGTGGGCCACGGAATATGGATCGTCATCCGATTCGACGATGTTTCCCGTGTTGCTCAAGTACTCGCCATTGCAGAACATCCGGGCCGGCACGTGCTATCCCGCAACGCTTGCAACTACTGCGGACCATGACGATCGTGTGGTGCCGAGTCACACGTACAAGTACATAGCGGCACTACAGGCGGCGCAGGCGTGTCCGAAGCCGGTGATGGTGAGAATCGAGACCCAGAGCAGTCATGGGTACAGGCCGACGACGAAGCTCATCGCGGAGATTGCGGACGAGCTGACGTTTGCGCTGGTGAATACGCCCTGAGATCAGGCGCGTATCGTACGCGCCCTTACCATTTGTAATTCCAGGCAACGGCCATCCCGCGTCCGCCGCTCATCTGCGACACACCAACAGGAAGCAGCCATCTGTCGATGGCATTCCGCGGATGTGCGCGCGCGTAGCGGACCACCACCCTCGATACCAGAGTTCCGACTGCTGCGCCGGCGACGACGTCACTTGCCCAATGCTTGTCCTCATAGATCCGTGCAACTCCGACAAGCGACGCGGACGTGAACAGCACGGGCGTCCACAGGTGGGACGCGTGCGGCCACAGGTATCCGATCTCCTGACTTGCGGCAGACGCTGCCGCGAACGCCGTCGTGACGTGGCCCGATGGGAACGACGTGTAGTTGTCGTCGTGAAATCCGCGGCCGAATTTGTACAAGTGCGGATTCGTGTCGCTGCTGACGTACGGGCGACCACGGCCGGCGAACGCCTTGATGACCACTGTGGTGAGTCCCGCTGCACCTATGGACTCGATCGTACGAAGGCCGAGCTCCGCCGAGCGTGGGGAATCTTCCGCCCGTCCGTAGACGTACGTGGCGCCAGCGATGATGATCGACCCTGGCTCGCCGAGCACACGGATGCCGGTCATTGTGTGCCGGAGTGCGGTTTTGTTCTGAAGCGACTGCCGTTGTGATTCGACTGCAATGTGGCGGTCCAACGGCATGACGGCCGCCGTGCCCAGCACGAAAGCGGCCGCCGTGATCGCGTCGCGCCGATTCAGGATACCAGTGTGAGGGGCTGATGTATCACTTGTGGTCCGCGTCGCGGCAGGTTGCAGCGCAACCGATTGCGCGGCAACCTGTTGCGCGGCAACTGACGCGGTTGGAACAATTGCAAGTGAGACGCATATGGAGACGAGCCGGATGCCATGAGGGCGACGTTTCATGCCATCAAGTGTAACCGTTTCTCCTTACGCATAGATGTCAGCTCGAGTCAGAGGAATCTCCGACCTGCCGTCATCCCTGCGTTTGGCCAGCAACACCTGATCTATCGCCAGGCGTCCGGAGGCGAATCCATATGCAGAGGCGGCCATGTACAGGCGCCAGATTCTGTAGATCTCCTCTCCCGCGGATGCCACCGCGGCATCACGCTCGGCCTCCAGCTTCTGCACCCACTTGCGCAACGTGAGCGCGTAGTGCTCGCGCAGCGACTCCGAATCGCGCGTCTCGAAGCCGGCGGCCTCGGCGGTCGCGACGACTTCTGCCAGCTCCGGCAATTCGCCGTCAGGGAACACGTACGTGTTGATGAAGGCGTTGTCGCCCCAGAGCCTCTCGAAAACCCGATCGCGAAGCTTGGATTTCCGCTGGCCACCGGCGTGGACGATTCCGTGGTTCAACAACAGGCCGCCGGGCCGCAGGTACTTGAAGAGCCGCTCGAAATACACGGGCAGCTTGGCGCGTCCCACGTGCTCGACCATGCCGACGCTCGCAATCTTATCGAAATCTTGATCTGCAGTCAGATGACGATAATCGCGCACCTCGACCGTGCAGCGCGATTCGAGACCTTTTTCCCGGATTCGCTCGCGTGCGTATGCCGCCTGTTCGTAACTGAGCGTTATACCGACGGCGCTGACGCCGAAGTGCTCGGCAGCATGCATTATGAGACCGCCCCAGCCGCATCCGACGTCGAGCATCCTTTCTCCAGGGCTCAGCCGCAGCTTTCGGCAGATGTGCTCCAGTTTGGCCTCCTGCGCGTCGTCGAGCGATGCATCGGCGTGCGTGAAGTAGCCACAGGAATAGACCATTCGCTTATCAAGCCAGAGCTTGTAGAAGTCGTTGCCGACGTCGTAATGAGATCTGACGGCTGCCGCGTCACGCTCGGGGGTATGGAGAGCGCCGGACTCGGGCGCTCTGACGACCGGATGCGGAGCCGGCGTATCGCCCACGGGGAGAGTCAGCAGTGCGCGGGTTATCCTTGCGAGGCGGAAGGGACTGGAAAGGCCGCCCCTCAGGTCGCTTTCGAGCGCGGTGGCCCGCTCGATATCGCCAATGACGTCGAAATCGCCTGCGATGAAGGCTTCGCAGATGGAAAGCTCGAAGGGCGGACGCAACATCCGGCGTAGCGTGCCGGGATGGTTCAGCACGAGGGTGAAGGCGGGCGTAGGATCGTTGCTGCCATCGACTTCGCCATTCCAGAACTGGACAGCGAAGGCTCGTTCCTCCGGCGGCCCGAAAATGAGCTCCAGGGCCGTACGTGCGGCTTCGAACTCACGGGAGGTTTTCGGGTAGATCGGGGGAGTGGGAGCTGGCGCGTTGTGAGCGTCAGGAACTTCAGAAGCTTGTGCTGGGTCGTCTGTCAGGCGGCGGCGTGTCCGTGCCTGCTTGCGATCAATACCAGTACCCATGTGGCCATGCACTCCATGAGCGCCCGGGGCGCGAATGTGGTTCACGATCCCACGTTGCATAAATCGCGCAGCGGCCGCGGAGCCAGCTCAGGGTCGGGGAACATCTGCGGCCGGAAGGCAATTCCAAACGTTTTGGCGTAGCAACCTGTAATGATGTTAGAAGAGGTCGAATATTTTTTCGACCTCTCCGGCGGAAGGCCGGAAACGCAGAGGCCGGCGGACGCTGCTAGACTGGCAGCGACGGCACACAGTGCCCGCCGCGGCCGGTACAAACAACTTTCATGACAATTCAATTGCAGCCTAGAGGAATTTCCGGCCGTTGGGGCGTCAGGACCGCGGGGTGGACAGGGGGCCGACTTCTTCTTGTTCTGGGAGCCGCAGTCCTTCCCGTCTTCGCCGCAGGAGCACAGGGCGCCACCAAGACCCAGGATTCCGTGAGCACTGGCACTCAGCCAGTCACGCTCTCGGAGGCCATCCGGCTCGCGCAGCAGAACTCGCCGGCGTCTGTCGCCGCGCGTGGAAGTGTGGAGTCTGGCAAGGTGGCTGTTCGCACGGCTTACGGCGCGTTCCTGCCAAGCATCACGGCGAGCTTTGGCGCAGGTCGCCAGTTCACGGGTGCCGGATCACTTACGCGCGTGAACTCGGCGGGTGAGACTGTAACCATTGCCGGCGATAAATGGAACTACAACAACTCGCTCGGATTCAGCGCTCAGCTGTTCAACTTCCAGAACATTCCGAACCTTCAGGCTGCGAAGGCCGAGGCGGCGGCGGCCACGCAAGCCGAGGTCACGCAATCGTTCACAATCGCGCTGAACGTGGAGCAGCAGTTCTACGCTTCGCTCTCGGCGCTCGAGAGTGAACAGGCAGCACGCACCCAGCTGGCGCAGGCGGTCCAGCAACTGGATGCTTCGCGCCGGCGCGTTGTAGCGGGTGCCGCTACCGCGTCCGATTCGCTGACCGCGGTCGTGCAAATCGCGAATGCACAACTGGCGCTTCGCAGTGCGCAGAATGCGAGGCGCGACGCCAACGCGACGCTCACTCGACTGGTCGGATCGAGCGTGCCACTGTCGGCTGCGCTGAACGATCCGGAAGTAACAGCGCGCGACACGGTGCAGATCGACAGCGCCGCAGTTGTCGCCCGGGCGGAGGCAGCACCCAATATTGCGCAGGACGTCTATCTGCTGGCGGCCGCCGAACAGCGGCGCAAGGCAGCACGCGCCGCGTATCTCCCGACACTCAGCGCGAACTACTCACGTGGCGGGAGCGGCGCCGGAGCTTACGGGCTTGGCAACAACCCTTTCATATATACCGGACAGCTCAACTTCTCACTGAGCATACCGATTTTCAATGGATTCCAGAGGGAAGGACAGTTGGCGAACGCCGCCATCAATCAGGCCAACGCTGCGGCGACGCTACGGGACGCCAAGCTGGCAGCACAGCAACTGTCCGTGCAGTTCATCGATGCGCTTCGTCTCGGACAGGAGCAGATCCTTGTGCAGACGGCGTCGATCGCCGCGGCAACTGAAAACCTGCGCGTGGTGCAGCAGCGGTACAATCTCGGACTATCAACCATCGTGGACTTGTTAACAGCTCAGACGACATTGAACCAGGCACAAGCAAACCTCATCGCCGCGCGCAACACAGTACGGTTGGCAACGGCGCAGATCGAAGCACTCATTGGGCAGCCACTCGTCACCGTAACAACCGGATCGAACGGAGTCACACGATGAACGGACGTACCAAGCTGCTCCTCGCATTGGCGGTAACGTCAATCGGCGCTTGCAGCAAGAAGAAGAATGACCAGGCAGCGGTTCCCACCGTTGCGATCGGACGTCGCGATATCATCGTCACGGCCCAGGCAACGGGAACCGTAGAGCCGGAAGATACGGTGCCAGTGAAATCTCAGGCATCGGGCCTCGTAATGAAGATGCCGGTAGAGATCGGCCAGGTCGTCAAACCGGGCGATCTGCTGGTGCAGATCGACACGCGCACTCTGAACAACGATTACCAGCGCACCAAGTCAGCTGAAGCTGCCGCGGAGGCGAACGTCACAGTTACCAAGGCCGCGCTGCAGCGCGCGAATGACCTGTATGCGCAGAAGGTGATAACGGCCGACGAGCACGAGACGGCGATCATCAATGCGGCCAACGCAACGTCGCAACTGGTCGCCGCGCAGGCCGCGCTCAGCACCGCGCAACAGAACCTCGACTATGCAACGCTCCGGTCGCAGGTCTCCGGTACGGTCATCAGCAAGACCGCGGCTGTCGGCACGGTAGTTTCATCGGCCACATCGAACGTTGGTGGTGGTAGCACGATTCTTACGGTGGCCGATCTGCACCATGTTCGCATGCAGGCGCTCGTCAACGAGACCGACGTCGGCAACGTTCACGAAGGCATGCCGGTCTCGGTCACGATCGACGCGTTTCCCGGCCGCACGTTCGCCGGCACCGTGGAGAAGGTTCAGCCGCAGGCTGTCATCCAGAACAGCGTTACCATGTTCCCGGTTCTCGTTTCTCTGCCGAACACGGATCTGGCGCTGCTCCCAGGCATGAACGGCGAAGTTTCCATCATAACGCAGCAACGGCGTAACGTGATCGCAGTACCGAACGACGCCGTGAGAAGCATGAAGGACGCAGTCGATATCGGCGCAGAGCTTGGCATCAGTCAGGACACGATGGACGCGCTCGGTGTGCGCCGTGGTGGCGGCGGGTTTGGCGCTGGTGGCGCTGGCGCAGCTGGTGGTGCCGGTGGCGCGGGTGGTGGAGGCGGTGCGCGTGCCGGTGGAGGTCGCGGTGGTCGCGGTGCCGGTGGCGGAGCCGGCGGTGCCGGTGGTGCCGGTGGTGGTGGCGGTGGGTTCGGAGGCGGCATCACGGTGCCGGATTCCGTCTGCACCGGCGTAATGGCCAAGCTCAACAAGGTCAATGCGCGTGCCCTGCTCGACTCTGTACGCGCTCAGACCCGTGCTGGCACGATTGATTCGGCAACAGCCCACAAGAAGACGGAAGCGATCTACAAGAGTGCGAGCGTCTCGGCCGATACGGCGCGTGCATGTCTGCGCGCAGCGTTCGCGGGCGGTGGATCGGGCGCCATTGGCGCACCGGTCGTAGCATTCGTGAAGACGCCGACGGGATGGTCGCCGCGGATGGTAAGACTCGGAGTCAGCGACTTCGATTACACCGAAGTGATCAGCGGACTGAAGGAAGGCGATGAGGTCGGGCTTCTCGCCACCATAGCTCTCCAGGCGTCACGCGACAAGTCCAGCGCGCGCGCAAGGTCGATGGTTGGTGGTGCATTGCCAGGTGGAAGCAATACGACCCGACCAGCCGCTGGTGGAGCGGGAGGAGGAGGACGTCCAAGATGATGCCCGTTGGAGAAACCATATCGATCGCGATGACCGCACTCCGAGCCAACAAGATGCGCTCGGTGCTCACGATGCTCGGCGTGGTTATCGGCGTCGGAGCGGTCATTGCGATGGTGGCGATCGGAAATGGAGCCCAGGAGGCAGTGAAGGCGCGGATATCCGCGCTCGGAACAACTCTGATTTCGATCTCGCCGGGACAGATCTTTTCGCGCGGTCTCGCATCGAGCACCGACCGCGCGAAGTTGACGATGGCGGATGCCGAAGCACTCCGGACGAACGCGAAGCTCATCACGCAGGTCGAGCCGGAGATGCAGAAGACGGCGCAGGTTCAGTATCTCAACAAGAACACCAGCACCGACATCATCGGTACCACTTTGAATTACCCGCAGGTTCGCCTCTACACCGTCGCGTCCGGACGCATGTTCACGAACGCGGAGGACAAGGGCAGCCAGCTGGTTGCGGTACTCGGTGACGCCGTACTTCAGGACCTCGGTATCACGAATGGCGAGTCGGTCATTGGCGAGACCATCC
Source organism: Gemmatimonadota bacterium (assembly GCA_040388625.1). Taxonomy (NCBI): domain Bacteria; kingdom Pseudomonadati; phylum Gemmatimonadota; species Gemmatimonadota bacterium. Next base: position 483,294 of record JAZKBK010000003.1, read on the forward strand.
GAATCCAGGGAATCCAGTTCAGGATCGTCGGAACTCTGGCACCAAAGGGTCAGGGCACCGGATTCGGCAACCCCGATGATGAAGTCCTCATCCCCATCACGACGATGCGCTACCGCATCTATGGCAGAGATCAGCTACGTACGATCAATGTGCTCGCTCCCAACGATTCGCTGGTAACGGCGACGATGGCCGAGGCGCAGTCGATCCTCGCGCGTGCGCACCGGCTCCGGCCGGGCGCCGAGAGCGACGTCAACATTCGAAGTCAGGCCGACTTCCTCAACACACTCGGGGAGACGACGGCGACGTTTACGTACCTGCTTGCCGGCATCGCAGCGGTCAGTCTGATTGTGGGCGGAATCGGCATCATGAACATCATGCTCGTATCGGTGACGGAGCGCACGCGTGAGATCGGAGTGCGCAAGGCCCTTGGCGCGACACGATTGAACATCCTCCTCCAGTTCCTTATAGAGGCCGTGGTCCTCTGCATGCTGGGCGGTATCGGCGGGATTCTGATTGGAGGCGGAGGCGCACTGGCGATGACGAAGATCGCCAACTGGAACGCATCGATTTCGGTGAGCGCGGTCCTCGTGGCATTCGCGTTTTCCGCCGTCGTCGGAATATTGTTCGGCGTGTGGCCAGCGCGTCGCGCAGCTTCGCTCAACCCGATCGACGCACTGCGCTACGAGTAGCACAGCCGCGTGGTTCGAAGTGAAAGGGGACTCTGCATTCGCAGAGCCCCCTTTTTTTCGTCACGCTGTCGCCAGTCCTACAGCGTGAAGCGCCACATCTCTTCACCACCAGCCGGATCCGGAATCCGTCGCGCAGTTACCCGAAACACCCGCTCGATGAGCTCGGTAGAGAGCTCCCGGGCATCGTCGGCTTCCTTTACGAGGCGGCCATTTTCCATTAGAAAGAATGCATCTCCGTAGTGGAACGCGACGTTCATGTCGTGAAGAATCGCAACGACAGTGCATTCATGCGCCAGCAATTCACGCGCAACATCGAGCAGATGAATCTGGTAGTGAACGTCGAGGCTCGCCGTTGGTTCATCCAGAAAGAGATAGTTGTGAGCCGACGCACCGTCGTAGCTCCATATCTGCGCGAGTACGCGCGCCAGCTGCACTTTCTGCTGCTCGCCGCCGGACAGCGTAGGATAGTGTTGCGCATGCCGGTCGAGCATTCCCACCATCTCGAGCGCGCGATCGACGATCTCGACGTCGTGAGCCCCCGGAGAGCGACCGTAGTGCGGATACCGCCCCATCAGAACGACATCCCGCACCGGCAGCGGAAAGGCGAGCTCGACGTGCTGCGACAGCACCGCACGCCTCCGCGCCAGCTCGGCCGGTCCAAAATCGCGCACAGATCTTCCATCGTACGTGACGTGGCCGGCCGAGGGCCGCAACAGTCCGGTAGCGATCTTGAGCAGCGAGGACTTTCCGGCGCCGTTCGGTCCCAGAATTACGTTGAAGCGCCCACGACGGAAACGCGCAGTGACATCGTCGAGAATCAGATTGCCGCCAGCGCGATAGCTGGCTCCGACCACCTCAACCATAAAAGCTCGCCGCGCCGCGCCGTTGCTGCCGAAGCAGAATCCAGAGGAATACCGGCGCGCCCACAACCGCCGTTATGATCCCGACCGGCAGCTCCGCCGGTGGGATTATCATGCGCGCCACGATGTCGACTACAGACATCATCACCGCACCCAGCAATGCGGACGCAGGAATCAGGAATGTGTAATCGGAAGACTTGAGCATTCTCAACACGTGTGGAATCACGAGTCCAACGAAAGCGATGACACCAACCATCGCAGTTGCAACGGCAACCATCACCGTGTTGACTATGATGAGCCGCAGGATCAGTTTCTCGGGTTCCGCGCCGAGAAAGGCAGCCTCGTCCTCACCCAGCATGAGCGCATTGAGCGACTTTCCATGTCGAATGGAAATGGCGAAGCATCCAGCGAACGCTGCAGCCACCATCACGACACCGCGCCAGTCGGCCGTCGTGAAAGTGCCAAGGTTCCAGAAGGTGATGTTGCGCGCCTGTGGATCGCGTGCGACATACGAGAGAAAACCGGTGCCTGCTCCGCATACGGCATTCACTGCGATGCCAGCCAGCAGCAACGTGAAGACGTTGACCTTTCCGAACGAGGTGGAAACGCGGTACACCAGCATGGTCGCCGCGAACGCGCCGACGAATGCCATCACGGGCACCGCCAGCGATCCGAGCGGCCGGGCCAGCGCGCTCGTGGTTCCAAACACGAACACCAGGGATGCGCCGAGCGCCGCACCGGCGGAAGTCCCTGCGAGTCCTGGCTCGACTATCGGATTCCTGAATATTCCCTGCATCAACGTGCCGGAGACCCCCAGCACCGCTCCGGTCAGTGCCGCGAGGAATACGCGCGGCAATCTGAGCTGAAGAAATACGTTGCGGTTGAGCGTGTCGGATGGCGTCGTCCTGATCCACCCAAAGCCTTCACCGACGTATCGCACCATCTCGGAAGGGGTGAACGTGAACGCGCCGATTCCAGCCGAGGCGATAAGCGACGCGAGCAGAACGACTCCGAGAACAAAGTATGTTCCCGAATAAGCCGAGCGATTCAGCATTTCATGAATGGTGACCGGATTTGATGGCCGCGTCCGAACCCGCATTAACAAAGCATAAATAGTTCATTAACAGCCTAATGTAAGCTGTCCGCTGGCGTCGAATGCGCGCAAACGCAAAACCCAACGAACCGCTCCGTGACCACGATAACGACCGTCCGCCTCACACTCGCCAGTGCAGCCATTCTCGCCTCTGCGGTCGGCTGCAGTGACAGGTATGCCGACCCCAGCCTGACGGAACCGCCTGCGCCGCTCGCCGTCAGGATGATCAACACCAATCCAGACCTTCCCGACGCCGCTGAAGTCGGCTTCATGCAAGGCACCGCGGATTCAGTGCGCGCGCACTACGCCTCATCCGACAGCAGCGACGTTGGAGTGACACCATGGTCCCGGGCTGGGCAGGGAACACTCTCCCTGATCGGTCTGCGCGCAGGGACGTCCTACACCATCATGCTCGAAGCACGTCGCGGCGCGACGTCAGTGCTCGGGCCCGGCGCGTCATACACATCTCCACCGTTACCGCAGGCACTTGCCGGCGTAAGCATGACGCTCGTGTCCGGCACGCCGCCCACATCCGGTTACACACTCACCGCCATCTCCGGCATCGCGGGTCACGGCTACCTTATCGCGTTCGATGGAGCCGGAAACATCCGTTGGTATCATGACTGCGGTCCGTTGTACGTGCAGGAAGCGAAGCAGCAGAGCAACGGGGACATGACCGTGTATGTGGGCAACTCGAGAGGAGGAGATCCAGACCCGGGTGCATTTGTCGAGATAACCCCCAAAGGCGACTCGGTAAGGAGCATCACAGCGACGGGCAGCGAGTACACCGACGGTCACGAACTGATCGTCACAAGCGACGCAAACGGAGCGCGCACTGCGGACTATCTGTTTGGATACGACATCCGCGACATCGATCAGTCGGCATATGGCGGCGACACCGATGACCAGGTCGCGGGGCATCAGCTCATTCGAATCAGCGCAACTGGCGCGGTCGACACGCTCATGCAGGGATGGTCATACTGGACCCATGACGACAAGGTCGACCCTCCACTGAATGACCAGTCCATCGATCACCCCAACTCAATCGATTTCGATCTCGACGGCGGAATAATCGCGTCGTTCCGCAACCTCGGCGCGATCGTAAAGATCGATCCGAACACACACAAGGTCCTCTGGCAGCTCGGCGGCGCGCGCAATCAATTCACGTTCATCAACGATCCGCAAAACGGCTTCAGCGGACAACATTCAGTGCGTGTGCTACCGAACGGCCATTTCCTCTTGTTCGACAACGGCGTGTCCAACACGCCCGGCGCTTCACGGGCAGTCGAATACGCAGTGGATGAATCGGCGAAGACGGCGACGATGGTGTGGCAATATGTCCCGCAACCGTCCGTATTCAATCAGTTCACGGGATCGGTGCAGCGACTCGCCAACGGCAATACGGTAGTTGCGTGGACCAACTTCGGACTTGTCGATGAAGTCGCACCGAGCGGCGCGCTCGTCAATCGCATGCAGCTCAACTCCGCGCCCGGCGTGGCCGCCACCGCAGCGTATCGCGCAATTCGCATCGACAATCTGTATCGCTACGTCAAACCATGAGTGCCGTGCTGCCGGCGCCTCAGCGAGGCGCCGGCTGGCCGCCGGGATTCCAGTGCGGCAGCGGGCCATCCGCCAGAATCCTTACCGCCTTCACACCCGCCTGAATGACGCGCGTCATGTGATGGAAATCGACGCGCGACAGCTCGTCCGACGGCTTATGGTAGTCCGTGTGCATGTTGTAGCTCGACATCGTGTGCGCCGGAATACCCATCTCCGCATAAGCGATGTTGTCACTTCGCTCGAAGAAGTGCTGGTCCGGGCGCTTGTCGGGACCAATCGGCAGGCCCGCGGCTGCGAACATCGGCCCCATCGTCGAGCGGTCGTATCCCGTCAGCCATGCGCGTCCCACGCCGCCTGACAACGAGTCCGGACGACCGATCATCTCGATCTCGAGATTAGACACGACCGCCTTGAGCGCAACCGGCGGATGCTGGATGAACCAGCGAGTACCCAGCAGGCCAACCTCCTCGCCCGTCGTAGCGACAAAGAGAATGGTGCGCCGCGGTGCTGGTCCAGCCGCGATCGACCGGGCAATCTCCACAACGGCCGTCGTGCCGGATGCATCGTCGTCCGCGCCGTTGTAGATCGAATCGCCGTCAACAGCCTTGCCGATTCCGAGGTGGTCATAGTGAGCGTCCACGAGGACGACTTCCTGGGATAGAGCCGGATCACTTCCACGGATCATCCCCACCACGTTGACTCCGAGCTTGCGGTGGTCGGCCGGAAAGGTGTCGAGTGCCGCGAAACTCGCCGCCAGTGTCAGCCGCTCCTGGCCGTTGGCCCGGCGCGTGACAGCGATCGGAACGCGCTGGAAATAGCCGCTATCTCCCTGTGGAACCAACCCGATCGACCTCATTTGCCCCGCGATGAATGCCGCGGCCTTGGCGGAGCCACGCGAGGCGGTCATGCGCCCTTCCATCGAGTCGTCGGCCAATGCCGCCATCACCGCCCGCACTTGCGATTCTGCCACTGGGGCACCGGCCGCCACCGGCTGGCGCGGAATTCCCGCGGATGCACAGGCAAGAGCCCCGAAAATGGCCATTACGCCGGTCGTGCCGAGGGATCGTTTTATCATTCTATTCATCTACTGATGTCTCACTCGAATGAAATTCCGCTGTAACAGGAACCGATCCAGTCACAAAAGCGGTGGAATTGTCGTGCATATTGGTCATCAATGCAACGTGCTACAGTCAAAGCGAGCGCCAAGCTCGCGCTTCTGGTCGTCATACTGGCCGCGACGTTCATCGTCGCGCGCCATCTTGGGCTGTCGCACGGGGGGATGACGAAATTTGCCCAGCGTGCGCGGGCGCTGCGCGATGCCCCGTATGCTGTGCCGCTATTCCTGCTGGTTTATGCAGTTGCCGGGACACTGGGCGTGCCCGGCTCAGTGCTTACGCTTACGGGCGGAGCAGTGTTCGGCTTCGAGCTGGGCACGCTCCTCAACTGGATCGGGGCCTCGATCGCCGCGATCGGCGGCTACTGGCTCGCCAGACTTCTCGGCAAGGACGCCGTCGAGCGCATCGGCGGACGAAAGATCTACGCCCTCGAGAAACTGGCAGATGCCCACGCTTTCTCCACGGTCCTGCGGCTGCGGCTGATACCCGTGCTGCCGTTCAACGCCCTGAATTTCGCCTGCGGCCTCGTCGGGCTCGATTTCGCGTCGTATGTGGCCGGCACGATGATCGGCGACTTGCCGGTGACTGCCGCCTACACCTACTTCGCCGACGCCCTGCTGTCCGGCGTCGCCGGCGCCCGCCGCACCGCGTTGTTCCACGCGTCGATCGCCGGCGCACTCCTGATCCTCCTCTCCTTCGTCCCCGGGATGATCAAGCGGGCGAGGGAACGCCGGGCCAAAGAAATTCGCGAGAGAGAAAGTCGAGCTTGACAGGCAGTTGAGTGACATATAGTGTATTAGGCAACTGGTACACCATAACACCGCTGTTATGCTAATCTCGCTGGATCCACAGGACACCAGACCCATCTACATCCAGATCGTGGATGAGGTACGACGTGCGCTCGTTCTCGGCACGCTGGCGCCGGACGGCCCTCTCCCATCGGTCAGGGACCTCGCTGTCAAGCTGCGAGTGAATCCGAATACCGTGAGCCAGGCTTATCGTGAACTCGAGCGGCAGGGCATGGTTTACGTGCGCCGAGGACAGGGGACGTATGCCTCACCCGGCCACACGGATGGAGTAGAGCGTCGCACACTGGCTGAAGGGGTCGCGCGGCGAGCTCTGCACGACGCGAGACGCAACGGGCTCGGCGTGGATGAGCTCGTCGACGCCATCCGAAGCTACGAAGCCCAACGCAAGCAAGAGGAACCACTATGACGAGCTCCCTACCAACGCGACTCCGCGACGGCGAGCTCGCCGTCGATACACGAGGACTTACCAAGCGATTTGGTGATCAGGTAGCACTGAACGACGTGACGCTGCAGGTTCCGACAGGGGCCGTGTATCTGCTGGTTGGACCCAATGGTGCTGGCAAGAGCACGACGCTCAAGGTACTGCTCGATCTGGTGCGCACCGAGCAGGGAGCTGCGGAGGTGTTCGGCCTGGACACGCGCGAACGCGCGCCGGAAGTGCGCGCGAACGTCGGCTACGTGCCCGAGTTTCCCACTTGGGGATATGGATGGATGCGCGTTGGCCGCCTGCTCGAGCATCACGCTCTGTACTATCCAACATGGGACGCGGACTACGCCGCGAAGCTGATGCAGAAGTTCGATCTTCGCACGGATCGGAAGATGGGAGTGCTTTCCAAGGGGCAAGCACGTCGCGTTCACCTGACGATGGCGCTGGCACATCGGCCGCCGCTGCTGCTGCTGGATGAGCCGACCGACGGTCTCGATCCATTCATGCGCGACGAGACGCTCGGCGTGCTTGCAGACCATCTTGCCGCATCACCGACGACCGTCGTCCTTTCGACGCATCACGTCGAGGAAGTGGAAGGGTTGGCGGACCACATCGGCGTGTTGCGGAACGGGGAGCTGCGCGCGCAGATGTCGCGCGACGATCTGAACGCCGGTCTGCGCCGATATCGCGTCGAGGTACCTGACGGCTGGAGCGGTGTAGCGTCGCTCAACGGCACAGTGCTCCGTCGTGTGGCCGCGCCGCGCGAAGTGCAGTGGACGGTGTGGGGTCCGGAAGCCGAGATAGTTCAGATGCTGACGGGCTCGGGCGGAACGGTGCGCGAGGTAGCCCGCCTTTCACTGATCGATGCAACGCTCGCACTTCTGAACCCGAACGACTGACATACGATGACATCCACATCATTGCATCCAACGCCGTCGTCGCGGACCGTGGCGACCGAGCAATTTCGCGCGGTGGGGCTGGCGCTGCGGACGGAGGGGGTCTTCTTTGTCGCAGCGTTGATCCTCTTCGGCGCGCTCATCATCGTCTCCGCCGTACGGTTCGCGCAAGGTGATCATTCACCGAACGCGCACATGGGATTCAGCTACAATAGTTCAGGCGCCATTCCGATGTTTCTGGTTGGCCTTCTCATCCCGTTCGGTGTGTGGCGGAGCGAGGATCCTGCACGGCGTTCCTACCACTGGTCCATGCCTGTCGCGCGGGGGCCGCATACGGTGGTGAAGCTGTTGTCCGGTTGGGGATGGCTGATGATCGCGACGATACTGTATCTCCTCTTCATCATCGCTGTCGCGTATTCAGTTTCGATGATCACCGGGGAGCAGCCCTGGCAGCGTCCGACACCAGCATGGGAATGGGCGGTGGCATTCACCGCACCGACGCTTGGCTATCTGTTGACGTCCATCGCAGTCATTGGCAGCGACCATCCATGGCGCTGGATTGGCGGCATTCTCATCGGCTATGGCGTACTGCTCGCAGTGCTGAAGTCGTTCGGCATGGAGGACTTCGCCCGTGCGCTCAACACTATCACCGACGGGAGATACGGTCTCAACGCCGCGCTGTTCGGAGCGGTCACCGACGGAGCGCGAGGCGTCACCGTCGGAGTGACGCGGGAAACAATGGCGACGATGCGAATGGGGACGTGGGTGTTGGCCATGCCGCTATGGATCATCGGCTCGGCAATCGCGGTCACAGTCGCATCCTACAGGCATCGCGAATAGCCGCAATTCAGTTACACGACAAGCTCGAGGAAGAGCGCGTCCAGCTCCGCGTTGACATCGGCGCAAACACCCTCGTGCACGGGACCGCTCTGGATCACATCCGATCGCGGAGCGGTGAGCCAGTGGAATCGCTCGGACGGAGACCCGAAGGCGAGTGTCCCGCCCTCGCCTTCTGAATTGCACACCGCTCTGTACGTCATCAGGTAGCGCATCAGCAACTCTACATCCACGTGTGGCGCGCGCGCGGAGAGTGCGGCGCGCTCAGCCAGCACGCGCATCCCGACGAACTGAGCGGTTGGCGCGTGCAGTATGACGCCGACCGGCACCGACGATCCGATGTGAACGTGCGGCACGACACGGAGCACTGCGAAATTGTACGGGATGTTGCGCACAGGTGTCGTCATGGCGTCATCACCTGCGTGCGGTCCGTTGACGCGGGACATCGGTGAGCCGCTCCGCTCGCATTCTCCCGGCAGTCTCGGCGAACGCGCGTGGAGCAGCGAGACGCGTCGTGAGATACTCGACGTAACGTGCGCGCGCCGCAGCGGGGGTATCCCCGTCAGCCCTGTACGCATCATCTTCCAGCAAACCGTCAGGAACGCGAGCGACGATGTTCGTCAACACATCCCGGCCGAGCATCGCGGCCATCCCGGCATCCACCGCGCTCACGTCGTCCGCGTGCGTCAGCAGCACGTGGTCACGAACCAGCGGAAATGGCGATTGCATGCGCGCGGTGTCCACGGATTGCCAATCATGATGGGCATAGAGCGCGGCGCCATGATCGATGAGCCACGGACTGCGCTCCCAGATCATGAGATTGGTATTGCGCGCGGTACGATCGGGGTTAGTCAGAAACGCGTCGAGCCAGACGATCCGGGTGGCAAGAGGAACGGGTATGAGCTCACCCGCCGCGGTCGCATCGAAGTTGAACGCGCCGTCCAGGTAGCGAAGGCCGACGTTGATACCATGACTCTTCCGCAGTACCTCGCCGATTTCCGGATCCGGCTCGCTGCGGCCGAAAGTCTCCGAGATGTGCACGAGTGCGAGCGACGGCACTGGAAGACCGAGCGTGTCGGCCAACATCCCACCGATGAGCTCGGCGACAAGGGCCTTCGCACCCTGTCCCGCCCCACGAAACTTGACGACGAACATGCCGTCGTCCGTATCCACTATCGCCGGAAGCGAGCCTCCCTCACGTAGTGGCTGGACGTATCTCTGCGCAGCGAGAGTGGGTAATGCATTCGTGCTGGACATCCAGGAGAATATAGCGCGCCGGTTGATTCCGGCGCACCGTATTCTCACCCCTGCTGCGTCGCTATGCGGCCACTCCGCTCGCACTGTGAGCTGCGGCAGACGCCCCGGCCGTTATCACCTGCGCGGAGACCCGTTCCATTTCTTCCAGTTGCGGGCTACTCTGAAGCAGCAGGAGATCGACACCAGCATCCGCGAATTCTTCCACGCGGGACGCGACCTGCTCGGGCGTTCCAGTCAAGCCGGCACGAAGACCGCGATTCGACACGGAGTAATCCTCGATGCTGACGCGCTGCTCCAGCTTGGTGTTCGCGATCCAGTCTGCATAGTTTCCGTAGCCCGGAGTGCCAGGTGATACCGTCGTGATGCGCGCGACCTCCTCGCGTACTTCAGCTTCGCTGTCACGCACGATCGCGTAGCCGGCAACGCCGAATTGCAGCGGTGGAAGCTCGACGCCGAGCGCGTCGCTGGCCTGCTCGCGCAAGCGACGCATGTCCGCAATCTTCGGTGCGATTCGCTCGGGCGGATCTCCGTGCATGACGTACGCATCGCACTGTCGCGTGATCATGCGCTTCGCCGCATCCGATTCGCCGCCGGCGTAGATCGTGGGGCGCGGACGCTCCAAACGCGAAACGGGCTTCGGCTCGAGAACCAGCTCGTCGATCGTGTAGTACTTGCCGCTGTAATCGAGCTTCTCCTCGCTCCACGCAGCGCTCACCACGTCGAGCCACTCGGACGTGCGCGCGTATCTGTCATCGTGCTCGTCGAATGCGACGCCGTAACGTCGCGCCTCGTCCTTCCACCACGCCGAGACCACGTTGAGCGACAGACGGCCATTCGAGATGCGATCGATCGTCGCGGCCTGCTTCGCAAGTAGCGCAGGCGGATGAAACGACGGACGAACGGCGACCATCACCTCCAGCGTCTGCGTCACCGCCACAAGCGCGGCCGCGGTACTCCACGCATCCAGTGACGGTGCATTGATTCCCTTGATGTCGTTCAGCAGCAACTCCGCGACGAGCGTGATGTCGTAACCGAGCTCCTCGCTTCTGCGCGCGAGCCGCGAGACGTAATCCCACGACGCCTGCATGTTCTCGTCTTCCACGTTGCGCAGCCAGCCACCGAACACCGGCATCCAGTATCCATACCGCATCATGCCACCTCTTCCGCTACGAAGCCCGCGCGCTCCGCGAGATAATCAACGAGCCGCACGAACGGGTCGAAGCCAATCACGTTCTCCGCATCGGCGACGAAATTCGAGAGTGCGTTGATGTCGTAGAAGTAGTGCTTGCCATCGCGATCGTCCACGAGGTACTCGACCCCGCCGACATCGAGATTGGCGGCGCGCGCAATCTGCTCGACCTGCGCGATGATCTCGGCAGACGGAGTGGTGCCTTCGACGCGGAGGCCGGTCTTCGGTGCGTCCACCGCGCAGGCCCCACGCACGAGCTCGACGCCATTGGTGGTCTGGCACGCGTCGGCCGGGCAGAGATCGAACGACCCGGTCGCCGGAAAGACGTTTATCGCGTACAGATATTTCCCGCCCAGTGTCTCTACGCGCGTGATGTGACCGTCACGGAGTGGTGCAGCCTCCTGCACGAGTGCGGTTCCATCGACACCCAGAAAGACGTTCCCGCTCGCTACCTCACGCTCGAGCGCTTCAGCGGTCTCATACTTCACGATACCCGCGCCACTTCCGCCGATGTTCGCCTTCACGAGCACCGGATAACGCAGCCCCTCGGCGGCGCGAACAGCCTGCGCCGGATCGTTGATCACGCGCGAGCGCGGGTACGGCAAGCCGAGCGACTCGAGGATGTCGAGCTGGGTCGCCTTGGACAGTTCGTAAGAGTAGCACTCGCTGCCGTTCACGACCGGAATGCCCAACCGCTCGACGTGGCGAAGCCAGTGCAGTGTGTAGAATGTGGACTGCGCGTGGCCACGCAGATATGCGGACGGACTCGCGCGGTTTACGACGAGTGAGTACGGTGCCGTCCGTTCGGAAGGATCGAACGTGTGAGCGGCGGCGTCCAGTCTGGCATATGGAATTTCTCTGCGATCCAGCTCCGCAAAGAGCGGCCGGAACCAGTCCGGATGCTCGTGGTAGATCGCGATCGGCTTTGCTGCGAATGAATCGATGCGTGTCATGGCGGTTGTTCCGTGAGGCCGCCAACACGATTCGCTGCACCGCCAGTGAGAGTCTGTCCGAGCACTCACCGCTGGCAACGACAAAGCCCGGGCTACGTGTTGTCGCCCGGGCTATCTCGCGTTTTAGCTCATTTTTTTACGTGGCGGCAATTGGCGGCAAATCACCACGAAATCAGTTGTACTCTGATCGTAATCGGGACGCCGGAGCCTGTCAACACGAGCGAATCCGCATGTCGCCGAAGTTGCGCGAGCGTGCGATGAGCGGACTGTAAACGACGGCGAACGGGAAACGAAATCGAAATCCCGCGGAGCTAGTTGCCCGCGAGCACGCGGTGAATGTCACTCGCATACGCCTTTCTGTATGCGTCGCTGAGACGACGGTCATCGCTGTCCAGACGATTTCTGTATTCCCGCGCGGTCGTTCGGGAGGAGTCGGCGGTGCTGCCGCCGCCCTGCTCCTCGATCGCGCGCGCGCGGCCGTACCAGTAGTCGCGCTTCTCTTCGTGCCGGTTGAACTCGTCTATGACGGAATGGTCGGCGGGGAACGCTGGATCGAGAGGGATTGGCATCGAGGGCTCGGCGGAGGGATGGAAGGAGCCGGAGTGGGCTCGTTCTGATTGCTCCGGACAAGCAACCGTGTTGAAAGGTACTACGTGGGCAGGGCGGCGTGACCCGGATCCGGCTACGGATCCACGCCGGAGGCGACCGGATAGTCGCTGTGGCGGCTCCAATCCTCGAATGAGCCATCGTACAGGCGAACCGGCACGCCAAGACGCCGGAGCTGCACGTAATCGACGCTGGCAGTCTGTCCGATGTGGCAATAGACGACGACCGGCTTGTCCAGCGACACGCCGGCGGCGGTAAACCGGGCGCGGGCTTGTTCCGGTGTGAGATAGACGTTCGTTACGCTGTCGGCGAGGGTCAGAAAATAGACATTGCGGGCGCCTGGTACGTGCCCGGCCCGAGCCGCGCTGTGACCTTTCGCCGAGCCGTTGTAGAACTCGGGAGCGCGTGCGTCGACGATCGTCATGCTCGCGTCGGCGAGGTGTGCTCGAACGTACGCACCGTCCGCTACCGCATCCTTGCGCGTTGTTACGTGAAGGCTTCCACGCGCAAAGCTCGGGGCGGTCATCGCAGACGCTCCACCGGCGGCCTTCCACGCGTCATATCCACCATCGAGGATGTGCGTACGATCGCCGAGTCCGATGTAGTCGAGAGTAACGTAGGCTCGTGCGACCGGGCTCAGCCATCGCGACGTGCTGTAAAGCACGATGGTGCTCCCGTCCGACACGCCAAGCGTCTCGAAGACCTTCCGAAGCGAATCCGCCGGCACCAATTGCATCGTCAGAGCACCGTTGCTGCCGTCGCCCGTGAAGATGGAATGAAAATCAAGCTTTCGCGCGCCTGGTATGTGACCGGATTCGTACGGATCCGGCGAATCCATGCCAGACATCGTGAGATCGAGGACGACGAGATTCGGATCGTTGACGTGGGTACGGAGCCACGCCGCCGTGACGAGTATGTCCGGCTTGGGTGTTGGACGGCTGGTCGGGGCGATAGCTGACAGCGATGCGAGAAGCAGGAATTGAATCATGATCTGGCTGTGTGGGGTGGTCGATGCATCGGAGTCAATGATTCAACCCGTGTCGGGCTCTCACAATTGCAAATGCGATGAATAACGCAGGGATGTGGATGAACGACGCTCCTCCACGACGAGTCGGTGCGACAGTCCCCGGGGCAACCATCGCACCCTCTCGAAGGGTCTGACTCGGTGCAAGCTTCACTCTTGCGAGGAATGCGTCTCCCACATATTGGTATTGCATGCGTCTCATAGTCGTAGAAGACGAGCCGATCGCGCGTGATGGTCTCCGCGCTCTGCTCGCAGCCGAGCAGTCAGTCGAAGTCGTGGGCTCATTTGCGAGCGCCGAAGCGGCGCGCCGCGGCGTACGCAGCGCTCTGCCCGACGGGATGTTCGTCGACGTCGAGATGCCAGGTGAAGGAGGTATCGACTTCGTGCGCTCCATCCCCGCCGCTTCGCGTCCACACGTCGTCTTCGTAACCGCGCACGAGAACTACGCCGCGAAAGCGTTCGACGTCAAGGCGATCGACTACGTGCTCAAGCCGATAGATGAACGACGGCTCGCCGAGGCCGTCGAGCGCGTTCGAACGGCGATCGACACAGGTGCGAACGCACGCATGCATGCACGACTGAAGGAAGTGCTCGCTGACGGCCTTTCAGATGATTGTGATTATCTCACACGTATCTCCGCCCGTGTCGGAGACAGGCTCGTCGTCGTGAAGCTGTCCGACGTATCATGGATCGAGGCGGACGGCGACTACATGCGCGTGCATTCCAAAGGTCGTGCGCTGCTCGTGCGCATGACCATGCGAGAGCTGGAGCGCCGTCTCGACCCTTCCCTGTTCATGAGAGCGCATCGATCGGCGCTCGTCAACATCGACTTCGTGACCGGTGTGGACCTGCTCCCGCACGGCGAGCACGTCGGCATGTTGCGTGACGGTGCTCGCGTTCGTATCGGCAGAACTTACAGATCGGCGTTGTTCGAGGCGCTGGGAGAACGGACGTGAAGATACATCGTACTGCGATCACCGCTGCGCTTGTCTCATTCTCCATCGCCACAGTACTCGGCCTTATCGGTAGCGCGCATCATCATTCAATGATGATTGCGGAAGGAAGTCCGATGCCGTGGCGGCACGCCGCGGTGATGGAGATGCCATTCTGGTACGCCGCAGCGATACTGACTCCCGCACTCGTGTGGATACTGCATCGCCTTCCCGACCGCGCGCATGGCATGGTGAGAGTGGCCGAACATGTAGCGATCGCACTGGCGTGGGTGACCTTGCAAGCCGCGCTCGAGATGGGAGCGCGTACGGTGCTTGGGACTGGTCTCAGCGGACCGACCCCCGCGCTCTGGCAACTGATCGTCGACTCGCTCGCGAATGGATTCACAGGCCGGCTGCTCATATACGGCGAAGTGGTGGGAGCCATCTATGCCTTCACGTATTACGACCGGTATCGCGAGCGCGAGCTGGCAGCTGCACAACTGGAGACGCAGCTTGCGGAGGCGCGGCTGCGCATGTTGCGCATGCAGCTCAATCCGCACTTTCTATTCAATTCGATGAATACCATCGCGATGCTCGTCAGAGCTGGACGATCGTCGGAATCGGTGACGATGTTGCTTGCGTTGAGCGCGTTGATGCGAGACGCGCTTCGCGATGACGCACCTGACAGCGGTCCCCTGGAAGATGAGCTGAACCTGCTGAACCGGTATGTCGGCGTCGAGCAGGTGCGCTTTGGTGGAAGGCTCGCCTTCGATGTCGACGTTCCCGAATCACTCAGGACTGTATCCGTACCGAGCTTTCTGTTGCAGCCGCTCGTGGAGAACGCGATTCGGCACGGCCGAGCGGCGTCGGATGGGGCGGCAGCCATAGGTGTGCACGCGGAGCGTGTCGAGGACAGACTCGTGCTGTCGGTCTGGGATGACGGAGCCACAGCTGCAACTCCGGTCAGCGATCCTGACGAGTCTCACGGTGTGGGCCTTCGGAATGTGCGCGACCGCTTGCTGCAGTTGTTTGGTACGGCACAGTCGTTCGACGTCGGCCGGAAGGACGAGAAGACGGTTGCGCGGATCTCGATTCCGGTCCAATTCGCGACTGCGTCTACCGAGTGACGGTTCGCAGCAACCGGCGGGAATTGAACCGACGCGCGCGATCCTTCCCGAACTGACCAGGCAGCATCACGTCGTTCGTCAGTACGTCTTCCAGTTGTCCATCCACGTCCCTCGCCTCGGCACGAGCGCATGAGTACCCGCCAGCGCCTTCTTGACTTCGCAGGAGTTGTACACGATCGTCTTGGTTCCATTTCCGATCGAACCGGCTGCAACCGCCGGTGATCCAGTGACCAGATTGAGACCGCTGATCACACTACCTTCGATGTTGTCGTTTCCGTTCGCGGTCACCGTCCCTCCGACGAGAACCATGCCGTTCCATGTAGTCAGGCCGTTCATCGTCATGTTACCGCTGACAACCAGCAGGCCGCGGCCGCTTGGAAGCATGGGCACATCACCGCTCACGTACACGATGGGATAGTACGTCGGGTCGCTGAAGCTTGGAAATGCACCACCGTGATCAGACGTTCGCCACACGTTCGGCAGGTTTAGACCCTGGGACCAGTCGGCCCAATCGATCCCAAGGCCGGCCACGTACGCGGCAGCCGTCTGAGGTGTACCGCCGAGGGTCGTGTTGTCGAGTGGCGGATTTCCTGAGAGCGGGGTTGTCGAGCCAGTATATCCCGGTGACGCAGGAACCATGACGCCTGCCAGGTTACCGCCGGGCAGACATGGAGTTGGAGAGTCGTCGATACCTGAAAGCGTTCCAGAAGCACCGTTCTTGTTGAGTCCGCTGAGACTCATCCATCCAGCCTTGACCGGCAGCGTCGCGCCGGTCCACGTAACGATCTCTGCGACCGCGCGCTGCGCAATCGGCGTTCCACGAATCATCCCGCCACCATGTCGCCCGAGCGAGCTTATCACGTACATCGTGTCGCTCGTTGCCACGGTCGAGGTATGGAAGAGGCGCGGAATGATGATCGCCGTATCGCCAGCCGCGACGTTGACCGGCACCCACGCCGTATCTTTATCGAGCGGCGGCATGTGTATGGGGCGGGAGGGCCGAAACGCAGGATTCTCAGGATGGCGAAGATATGCGTCCAGTCCTTGTTGCGCGATGCCGAGGGCACGAGCCTGGAGCTGCTGATCGTCCACCGAGCGGCGCTCCGTGCCCACAAGCGACAGGCTGGCCATGACAGCGACAGTGATGATTCCGACGGCCAGCAACGCAGTCAGCAACGCAGAGCCGCGACGGCCCCGCGTGACGGGATTGGGCAATCCGCGATGGTTGGTCACTTGACGGGCCTGTTCTTGAAGAAGATTGCTGTCGTCATTGGGGCGGCTTCCGGACGCGAAGCTCCCTGCACCGTGTGATCGCTCTTTCCGTTCAGCTGCAGTTCAATCCCACGAATGGCGTTCAGCGAAGCTCCCGCTACCGAAGCACTCTTGGCGCCTGTGTTGAGGTAGAACATGAATCGCGCGCTGGTGTCGAACGGCGCGGCAATTTCCTCGGAGCCGTGAGTTCCGTTGAGGACGGTTCGGAACAGTCCGCGAGACCCTGTCACGGAACTGGATGGGCGAAACGCGTACGTGATGCGCCGAACCAGCATGGCCGCCTGGTACTGGGCCTGCACCGGCGCGACAGGTTGAACCGCGACGGCACTCGACTGGAAGATGCGCACTACATCGTTCGACGTTTTGCATGGCGCCGACGAAGCGACGGTGGCGGAATCGAGCGTGGTGGGTGGCGGGCCGCCGAACTTGTACTGGTATACCTGGCGGAATGCAGTGCCTGTGGTCGTGGTATCGATGTACGCGTATCCCGAATAGCCTCCTTCGGCGTACGCAACGCTATCGTAGGGCAGCAGTGCAATTACTGATGCGGTTCCGCTAGCGCTCGTGCCACACACGATCCCCGTAGCATAGGGGGCCACAACGGTGAACGAATCCGGAGTCGCCATAACGATGCCGCTGTCCGCGTCCACCATCCGAACATCGGAGAGCAGCAGATTCAAGCTGGCGCGTGATATGTACCGTGCCTGATTGGCACTGCCCTGTGCGTCGGCGAAATGTATCTGGCTTCGAATGATCTGCATCAGTGATGTCGAAACGAGCCCAAGGAGTATGAGTGCGATCATGAGCTCGATGAGCGTGACGCCACGCCGGGACTGAAGCGGTGATTTCATTGTATGGCTACCGTCAGCGCGTACGAAGTACTGTCTGGGAGATGCTGTCGGGGCGCTGCAACGGACTGAGTGGGAGGATGGCGACGCCAACCGTGAGTGAATCTGCGCGACCACTGATCGTGACTCGACGAGCGTAAGTCCACGGGGCGGCCACGACAGGCGTGTCCAACCGTGTCTGTCCGATTTTGACGGCGAGACTCTCGATTGGAGCTGCGACCGCACGATCTATCTCCTGGGTCAGCAATCCGATCTCGAACGAGCGGCCCGATATGCGGCGGCCCTGACGCGCAGCCGCGAGCGAAACGGTGCTCAGCGACATCACAGCGACGGTCAGTACTACGAGCGCGATCATTATTTCCAGAATTGAGAAGCCAGCACGATCGATGCTCATCAGGCGTTGATTGCCACGTTGGTTCACGGGAGCACCCTCACTGCGCCGGCGCGAGAAATGGCGATGCGCCGAACATACGCCGCGGCATCACCGATGCGGATGGTGTCGGGGGAAGTCGCAATGCCGCTGGGGAATACCTGGAGCGACGCGTTGGATCCGTCCAGACTGCCGACGCCAAGATCTCCGGTGCTCAGGTCGCGCTGGATGATGGTATCGCCGGTTACGCGATTGGTGATCGCGTAGCGTCGGCTCGTGAAAACGAAGTCGACACGAACCGGGACTCTACCACGGGCGGCCGATGTAAATGCTGCGCGAATATCAGAAGCGACGACCTGACTCGCACGATCGACCTTCTGGTGTCGCAGCATCACGTTCACGCGCGGCGCAGCCATCGCGGTCGTGATTGCGATAATCGTCAGCGCGAGAACCAGCTCGAACATCGTAAAGCCGCGCCGAGAGCGCGCCGGGCGCATGCGGGCGGCAATTGCTCGCAGTTCGGATCGGGACGGATGCCTCAGGCATCTGTCAGTTGACGTAAGGAGCTTTGGCATTTCGTAGTTACTAGTATTGCCACATGTGGCCTATCTCTGTAGTAACGAACGAAAGCCTCGTTGGTCACCCGTCAGATGTTTATACGGGCATATTTGACCATGGTGCCAAATTGGGCCTGCCATGTCCCTGGGGGTGGAGTTGAGGGACAGGCACAATCACTTGCTCAGAGGCACCGGTCGGAATCGAACCGACGAATAGGAGATTTGCAGGTTTCGACCGGGGTTTGCGATCCGTTGCTAATCTCTCCGATAATACCACGCGACGCCCGGGCCAATCGTGGGGGCTTCTTGCGATCCATGAGGATGCGATGCGTCCATATGCGGCGATATGTACCCTGGGTGTACCCAACTTCGAGCGAATTCTAGAAACTTCGGACACTGCGAATTGAGCCAGAGCATTCCTACGAGGACGCCGGCTTCGCCGCTGCGATTGCCGCCATGACAAGGAACATTGGCTGTGGTCCGTCGAGCGGTGTGTCGGGAGCACGCGGAATCTCCTCAAAGCCGAGACTGCGGTAGAATGCAGTACTCCGGTCGTCGAGCGAGTCCAGAAGTACACCGACCGCTCCGATGTCCTGTGTGGCTTCGAGACACCGCCGCAACGCGTCCGCTAATAGCTGCCGTCCGAGTCCTCGCCTCTGGTACTGCTCGGCGATGGCAAAATACCCGATGTAAAAGACAGGCAGGGGATACTTGGGAAGTGAGCGGGGCAACGGCTTTTGCAAGCGCTCACGCGCCACTTCCTTCGCTGAGAGCGTGTAGTAACCAATGACAGCCCCGCGGTCTCCCGCTAATCCGGCGTCATCCTGCATCACAAATACGCGCGCGACGCCCGCCTGGTTATTGTCCCATGCGTGCTTCGAGAAGAACACGTCGAGAGCGGGCCTGCCGCAGCAGAACCCGCCCTTGGAATCCGACTTCTCAATCGGTCGTATGATCATGTCGTACGTCTCAGTACTGCCAGTGATGTCGTCGGCATGCCACGCCGGCTGTCGACGACGGCCTGCACCTACTCCGCGTAAGAAGGCGCGAGGTAGGCCTCGGCCATCAACGTCCGCAAAGCCTCAGTCGGCTGCGCGGGTGGTTGCTCGAGTATCTCCACAATCCGATCAAACGCGGCCGCATGAAGCACGAGCGGGCCATGCTCATGACGCGCCGACTCAAGGAGCGGCATGAGGAGCTCACGCGCGCCTTCCACGTGATCGCTCTCTGTAGCCATGATGTGCCGCCCAGCGCGAACCTCACGTACACACCAGTCGAACATCTCCAGTGCGTTGCGGAATAGGTCCGCGTTCCCAGTTGCAAGCAGCGACGCCAGACGCTGCGCCTTCTGCACCGTCGCTGCGTCCGTCACGCTGATGTCGAGGCGTTGTGTTGCTGATCGGGCCATGCGCCCTCCAAGTCAGAAAAAGAAATCCTCTTAATAATATCGACCACGGGATATATACGCAATAGACTCGGAAGAAATACGGAAATACTCCGTATATTACCCGTGATATACTATAGATCTATAGGCAGGATCCCACTTCAAGCCGAGCAAACGCTTCATGAGCGGCGACCTCGGCTTTGCCCGGGTCTTGTAGCCGCACCATAAATCGCAGTCGCGACCGCCCCCCCCCCCCCCGCCTCGGAGCTTACAAGCGTTGCCGCAAGGATGCAGGCTTCGACGTCCGAGGGGCCGCTTGGTTCATCGGGCGGCAGGGCAGAGCAAGGAGAAAGTCCCCGTCCAAGCAAGAGGAACGGCCACTCCGAAGCGTATCGGCAGAGCGTGTCCGTGTAGTGTATCAGTTAAACAGTGAAACGCCGTCAAGCCGAACTGCGCTTGGCTGATCTCTTCACCGCCGAAGGCGTAACGCCATCGGCGGCGGCGGCCCATAGTGACCCGTTCCGCCCCGCGACTGCTCGTGGTATTGTCAGAGAGTGCCTCTATCTGCTCCGCCGTCTCTCGACCATCTGGTGCAGCTCACTCGCGAGGAACTTTATGAGCGCGTGTGGGGTCAGCCGATCCGGTCCGTCGCCGCAACGCTTGGACTCTCCGATGTCGCACTCGCGAAGCGCTGCCGAAAGTTCAAAATTCCTGTCCCAGGTCGCGGCTACTGGCGAAAAATTGAGACCGGCAAGCATGTGCGACGGATTCCGTTGCCGGCGGTTGCTCCGACGTCGCAACTCTCGCAATACCCTGTGGTGTTCGACACCAGTCCTGTGCCACCGCCACCACCGACATCTACGGTAGTCGACGAGCAGATTGCTTTTGAGCGCGCGCCCGAAAACCGGGTCGTGGTCTCGGACCAATTGCGCTCACCGCACCCGCTGGTCCGGAAAACGAACGAAATCCTGAGTCGTGCGAAGCCATGGCCCGGCGAGTACGTCATTATGTGGCGCGAGCAGTATCTCGACGTGCGAGTCACCAAACCGAGCGTGCCTAGAGCGCTTCGTGTCATGGACGCATTCGTGAAGGCGTGCGAGAAACGCGGTTGGATTGTGTCGCTCGGCACCGGTGATGACCAGAAGAGCTACGTCACGATCCTAGACCAACGCGTGCCGTTTGGGATTCGTGAAAAACTCCGGCAGCGCTCTGAGGAGGAGAAGCGCATAGAACGCGAGCGCCACTATCCCGCCGGAACCGTCTTGTCGCACTCCACGCACTACGGCTCCCCGTCAGGTCGACTCTCACTCGTGATCCGCAACTCGTGGGGCCACAGTGTCCACCGGAGCTGGAACGAGACCGAGAGCGACCCTATCGAGAGGCAGTTGAATGCATTTCTTGTCGGCTTGGTGACCGTAGCGGCGGAAAATCGGGAGCGAAACCTTCGATTCCAGGAAGAAGAACGGCTACGACGTGAAGCCGCACAACGTCGTGCACTCGAGCTACAGCGAGAGGCAGCGGAGGCTGCGCGGAAAATGGAATTTGAACGCCAGGCGGCGGACTGGAACAAAGCACAGCAAATGCGCGAGTTTATCGCGGCAGTGCGCAACGCGGCGCAGCCACCAGACGCGAAAATTCTAGCGGGAATGTCTCGCAATGAATGGATCGCATGGGCTGAGCAATGTGCGCAATCGTTGGATCCGCTGCATGCTGACCATTCTCATGAAGATTCGACTGAAGATTCGACATAACTTTTCGTGCTTGTACCGATCAGACTCGGTGTTTTTCACCGGCGTTGACGTGGCCTTCATTACAACACAGATAGCCTTCTCATCCATGCTGCGCGTAGCTGAAGCAATCCATCATCAATACGATGACAAACCACGGCGTGATCGCTCGTTCTGTCCCAACGCATGCGGACGCCTCACATGATTACCTGCGCGCTGGTGTCGATGGAGAACACTTGCCGCGAAGCCACCCTCGCACATTCTCATCGGTTGGATCGTCTGTCACCGACCTGGGGCACCACACCAGATAGCTGAGTCGTCGCCCTCCGCGCCCAATGATCGACCCGATGCGGCATGGGATGGATAGTAGAGTGCCTGATATTCTCGCATCGCGTACCGCTGAGTATCCGGCGCGGCAGCCCTTGCGACGGAGGATTCCAATAAGGTCAGCCTTCGGGTAGAAATTGCCTGTCTCCGCTTCAGGATAGCCCGCAGCTAGTACGGCCGCGGCAATATCAGCGGAGGCATATGTGCTCCGGCCCATGTCTCGGGCGATATCAGGACGTTCGGAGTCAAGGGGAAAACCGAAGCCTGACAGGCGATAGTAGGAGCGACCAGTAAGATCAACCGTGCGCAGTGAGGGGTCTGCCCGCTGGCGATACTCTGTGGCTCCAGCTGGAATGCCGAAATATTTTTCGAGAACCGGACGCGACACAGCATCACCTGACTGCCAGCCAGCCCGCTCCTCCGATCTCCTCCGAGCGTACTCGGGGAATCCTGACTCAAGCTCTCGTTCTGTCGGCGATATGAGAAGGGCACCGTCGGGCTGAACACATGCGGGTCCCAGGACACCGCTAAACACAGAGCGGCGAACTGTATCAAGGTCGCTTCGCACGCGTTCTGCGATCGCACCGAGAGTTTCTCCCGACGTGGTTCGTGGTTGGATTGACTCAAAGTACTGACCCAGTAGAGCGAGCGTGAACGCTGATTTCTCCGATATTATCTTCGATTCACTGCCTCGATTCTGGCCGGCCGTCAGCTCCCGAGCGAGAGTCTCTGGCGCTCTACCATTCTTAATGCCGGCCAGAGCGGCGGCGCGTTCTGGCTGCGATGAAACCAACCGCCGTGTCAGGACGAGTTGGCGAGTCGAGCTGCCGTTTGGGAACGTCGCTTCGACCAGGAGTATGTGCTGGGCGACATGGAGAACTGATACGTCTCGTACCAATACACCGAGGAGTTCACGGAGGCGTGCTTTGTTCCCCGTCGCATGCTGCAACAGTTCGGGCAGACGTGTCGCGATTGAGTTGACGATGGCGAGCCGCTGTTCCAGTTGTCGCGGAGTTTGCGCGTCCATGAGGATAAGCTGAGCCTCGTCGATGGCTTGGCGAGCGATCGCCCGCTGCTGGCGGTACCGTACGACTTGTTCTTTCCAATGGTTCGCTTCCGCGGCATCATCGGCGTGTTCCGCGGCGAGAACTTTATCGCTGGCGGCATTGCAACGGTCTGTTGCTGATGCCAACTCGCGTTGGAGCGTTTCCACCTTTAGCTGCATAGAGGCAGTGCGTGTGCGCACACTCCGGATAGCGGATTCCATCGTAGCCGCTTGATACGCGTCCGTTGCCATACGGATGACAACATCCTCTATTATTCCTGTCGTCTGAGAGCGATGGCGCGGCTCACGCTCAGTGCATCTGGTGCTCAGATAGAAGATCTTGCCTTTAACTTGAATTGGCGTGAGCCTAAGGCCGCAGCGACCACCCTTGCCATTGGAATGACCGCACCGCACCTCGGCGAGCACCGCGTCGGGTGTACTACCATTACGAGC
Source organism: Gemmatimonadota bacterium (assembly GCA_040388625.1). Classification (NCBI taxonomy): domain Bacteria; kingdom Pseudomonadati; phylum Gemmatimonadota; species Gemmatimonadota bacterium. The sequence continues at coordinate 506,651 of JAZKBK010000003.1, forward strand.
CCATGGCTCTCGTTCCGGCGTCCCCATAATCTGCCGAGCGAGACGGTAATCGTCGGACCGAGCAAAACTCGGGAATGCCTCTGCCTCCCAGACGAGACGATCCCCATCTATTAGATCAGCTCTGCCGGGCCCTGCCTGCTCGATAACCGTGCGAGTGATAGGGGTAGCGGGACCAACCCGAACGGAACCGAGTTCATCCGATATCCCTCTAGCAAACGTACTTCCAGTGTTTACATCGCCTGGTTTATCAGTGTCAGACATCGGGCTCTCCATATAAGAAAGGAACTGACGGACATGGTTGTGGACTGCCGATCGGGCTGCTTTCGCGCTGCTATTCGCTTTGCTATTTGGTGGGTTCGTGGGACACGGATGAGTTGATTAACTCTATGGCCGACGGAAGCGGTGGTCGTGCGATCGCGATCGCACGACCGTAGGCCACGCCTTTTTTGTTCCGGCGTTGGCGACGAGCAACAGTCTCAGTCGAGGCAAGTTGATGCGAATAGACGCTGTAAATGCCATAGTACGCGAGCGATTTAAGGCTGGCCTTGAGATTGTACCGGTCCAGCTTATTCCAGATCACTGGTGTATCGGGGTCGTAAAACGCGGTTTGCTTGATGTATGGGATCTGTCCGACGTGAGCCGTCGGCCATCCGGGATAACCACTGTCAATTCGCTCGTACACGCCAATTAACGAGCGCAGCTCGAATAGCCACTTGAATCGCATTTCTAACGATGCTATAACATCGGCGTCAGGCCACGGCAAAATGTAGAGCGTAGTAGCATCTCGGGTCGATCGGACACGATGATCCGGCGTTCGATCCAGCCAGTGACGTAACCCAGCATTTTTCATCGCCTCGACATAGCGCGAGTCTCGCGGGGACGCCCACACTAATCCTGTTGGAAGGCGAGTGCGAAAGGCGAGCGAGCGCGCTAGAACGAGTTTGGCACCGGCAAAACGTTCAATGCGTGTGTTGTTATCAAACTCTGCGCTGACGGCGTCAGATGCCAGAGACCGCCGGTCGCGTGCCTTCCGGGGATCAAGAAGGTCGCCATTGATTAGGAACAATACGCCGTGCTTTGAAGCAGCTTCCAGCAGTCGACCCTCGTCAGCGAGGTTTCGGCCCGTCCTGTCATAGTACTGAACAACAATGAGGCCGACTTGGTTGTTAACAACCAGTGCAAGGATCTGTTCGAAGAACGGCCGCGGCTTGCGAGTCGTACCGGTTTCACCCCATGCCGCAACGAGTTTAATCCAGCTTCTGGGAATACCAGCAGCATCTGTCTCTTCTAGCGAGAATTGAACCTGAGCTGCTTGGCTTCCTAGGTTGAGTTTCGCTTGGCGTGGATCTGATTGGCGTCCGATAATGATGACTCCTCGAGCTGCCGCGGCGACTTTTCGCTCTTCCGTGGTTCTAGGGATTGGGTAGGCGAAAGTGGAATCAAGATTGATGGTCGTCATAACGCTGCGCCTCAATACGTTGGTCAAAGTGTTGGAATGGATAATGATTTTGGATATTCGAGTCTGTTGATCGCCGACATCGTCGTTTCGGGCGAAGTTGACCTACGATTCTTCCGATGCTCGCAACAACGTGTCGGCGTGGCGTCGGAGGTCAAGCGCAGCGTCCAGGAAGGCACGCCGATCCGTATCTGCGATACTGCCTACATCCGCTGCAGCTTCGAGCAGTACGGCGCTAATGTGTCGCTCTGCAACCGGAATCAAGCTGATTGGCGGGGCAGCGGCGATAGTCACGAAGGCGCCTCTGGAAAATCCTCGGTGCTCTTGTCCGATACCGCTCGGTCGTCGCATGTATCATCGACTCGCTGTTGCTTGTCCTCGTCGCCGCCATCTGATAGATCGTCGTGGATATCAGACGCATTCGCGGGACGTGCATGCGGTAATGACTGGGTTAGGGTCTTTCGCTCCTCATGCATCCATCGTTTCTCGATCGCCTTCACTTGTGTACCGAGGCGCAGGAGCGCATCGAGGCTCCAAGCGTCACTCCAATCGGAGGCTAGTGTAGGCGCAGAAGCGACATCGATGACCTTGCTTGCGCCAACGGGGAACATCTGGCATGCGCGTCGATCCGGTGGGTGTCTGTATCTCTTTGGCATCGGCTCCCGTGACCTGTTCAGGTTCCACGGTGAGTGCACCTGCGCGAGTGGTTACCGCGGCGCTGGGAGCAAAACGGATCTCGCAGGGCGTAGCCGTCGTCATCTGGTTGGGAATAACACTAGATAGGCCGTACTTACGGCCTATCTAAAGTTGCTTCCAACGGTAAGAAACATTTCGGGTCCGCTAAACGACGGAATGGCGGAAGGCAAAAGATGTGGATGCCGTTGTCGTTAAATGACTTACGGCTGGCGTTAGACTGATTTTCGGGGCCTTGAAAACAATCGATCGCGGCAGTGGGGGGTGCGCGTGGCTCGCGCGTCTGCTGCAATGGAGGGCGGAAACGCGAGTTTGGAGTGGGGATGGGAGCTCTCACGGATGGCCGTGATTCTTCGGACGCGGAGATTCTTACCGCGTCCGAAGAATCAGTCACCAAGTTCCAATCTCGGGAGAACCCCTATAGGATCTCAACCACCGGCGCAACTTGAGCTGTACTTCTACTTCAGTGGCTCGGGTGACGATATCAGTGCGCGAATACTTTCTTGCTGCAGTGGGCGCATGTGCGCCGGGATAAGTTTGTAGTAACCCATCGTAGTGCGGATGTCGGCGTGACCCATCGCCTGCATAACGATCTGGGCGGAGTGGCCGGCCCCAAGCCAGGTGGTAACGCGGCGGTGGCGCAGGTCGTGTTGCCGAAATCCGTGACGGATCTTGGCGATGCGTGCGGCGCGCATGAATGGCTTGCGAAAACACTGGATCCGATCGCCAGCCGAGATACCACGGTCGGTAGTGGTATGGTGAAATACCCAAGGCGATGTCAGTTCCTCGGAGCCGTAACGCTGATCCATGAAACGTCGGTGCTCAATAATCGCGTTTCGCAAGTGCGCTGTGATTGGAACGACTCTCGACTCCTCAGTCTTGGTATCGTGGTTGCCTGGTCGCGACATTGTGTGCGCGATCCCATTGACATCGCGGCCGGTAGCGATGTGGATCATGCCATCATTGAGGTCGAAGTCTTCCCAGCGGAGAAATAGCGCCTCCGAATCGCATCGGACTCCTGACTCGCTGAGGAGTAGCGTGTAGAACCATAGCATTGGATTGTGCTCGGCCGCGACTAGCAACGTCGATAACTCCTGATCTGAAAGGATCACTGGGTGAAATTTGGGAATCTTTGGGAGTTGCGGCATCGCCTTTGATACTGGGTTGTCGCGCCTTAATTCCTCCATCTCTGCGCGCCTAAATACAAGGCGCAATATTCGTAGGTCCTTGCGCACGGTGCGCTCTGCGATCGGGGTCGCGCGTTTGGGGCGGTTGGTTAGTTCCTTTTCGCGGTCTTTGGTACGCGGTTTCGCAGGTGGTCTTCCGGGCGTGCCGTTGGGATGGTAATTCCGTCGCCAAGTTGCGTATTCGATGACGAGCGCTGGTGTGACTTGCCTTAAATCCGGGTTGTCGTGGGATGCGAAAAACGCACGGAGCGGTGTAAGAGAGGTTCTGTAGCAACGTTGAGTTTGCGGTTTCCGCGTCGCCAAATCATAGTCGTCGTAACGTTGTATCAACGACAGCATGTCAGTCGCGATCTGCGGTGATAATGTGCGGTGCTTCTCCGCACGCTCGGCATTATTGGTCAGTTCGGCGTACCGCGACCTCGCAGCTGCCTCAGCTATAGCGCGATTGGTTGTCTTGACGGTAAATCGGCAACGTTTACCCGCAACGCATAGCGAGACCCGATATGCGTTGCCCCGTCGCTCTATGCAGCCCGGCGTCTTTCGACGCCGGCTCATCGGTTTGTCTCCCGCATGCCACTGTCTGCGGTTTGTTGTTGAGCAAAGGGGAGAACATCTTCAAGCGGGGTCGTAATGCGCTCGTAGGCAGTAAGCCACTGACGGACCTCACCGACGATGAATACAAGTGCGCCACCGGTGTCTTTGCGAGATGGGAGTTGAATGAGCCCTGTCCGGGGGCTTGTGTGTCGGTAAACCCAATTGCGTGACTTCCCCAGCGCTGCGGCAAGTTCGGTTGCCGACAGACGCACCGACTCTGGCATAGTCCAAAACCGATCTCGGAGAGGCGTTTCTAATCGTGGTTTGGAGTCAGTATTGGAGACGGCATTGGTTCTGGATGGTGAGCATTCATCGGCCAGCCGCTGACCGATAGCGTCGAGATCATGTATCACAGCATCACACAGTGAGCCTCCGTCGACCATGCACCTGAATGATTGGAAGTCGGCACGCCGCCGTTCCCAACGAGTTACGCAAGCGTGTACCAGCTCAGCCGCGTGACGGTTTGCGTCGTCTGCTGACGGACGTTGATCGGGGACGTATGCGGCGGAGGCGGGCGTTTGGCCCTTCTTGGGTGCGGTGGTGGACTTCGGCTTAAGCGCATCTACTATCGGCTGGTGTTTTTTCATCCTTGCCCCTGCGCCTGCGCGGCTGGAGGCTCTGGGACGAATTAGAGCCGGGGAAGGCGGGCTCGCGCGACTAAACGACGCGCCGTATCGCCGCAGTCGCGTTTGAATGACCGAGGAGCAGAGGAGCAGAGGATACCGATCAACGGTTGTGGAACGGAGGGCCCTACGACATGGGGTTGTGTGTCGTGGCCGGGTAAGGAATTTCGGCTCGGCAACAATTGCCGTAGATGCGCAGATCCTTGCCGCTCAACGTGTTATGAGAGCTAGTCTCGCCTTGTATGGTGGTTTGAGGTATGTTTTGGGCTCATCCTGTTCGAGGTTTTGGGCTCTGATGGATAGCGCCGTATTTGGTAAGCAGATCAAGGTGTTTTTCGGCGCCAAGACAGAAGTCAATGCGGTTTATGCCCTTGTTGAGGCGGCCGAATTGATCCCGTCCCACGATTGGGGCAGCTTACAACGGGATTCCAGGTATCCGCGGGCGCTTCAGGGACGTGCGTACTCCGGTCAGTTCGGCCTAGCGGCAGCGGCTGTTGTTGCCACCGAGTTGCTTCAGTGGGTGTATGTTCTTGATCCCACCAAGTTTCCCTGGGGTGGACCGCCGATCTGCCTTGGCAAGGGAGACGTCCTTGCTGGAAACCAACGCGCCATCCTTCTGCAGCGCGCCGCGCTTCGGGGAGATGCTAGGCATGTAGCGGCATACGAGAAGTACCGGGCAGAGTTGTTTGCCACCTTGGATTATTGGGGAGTGGGCGCTGACGCCGCTCAATCATTGAGCTTCCCTGTGCTTGTCCGGATACTGGATGAGGAGCAATGGAAAATGATCGGGGACAAGGAACGCGAAAGACGTCTCCGGCGTCTCAACATGCTCTCGGATCGAGCGCCAACGAAGGCCTACGACGTGCTCTCGGATGGTATCGCTATGGCTTATTCGGTGCTCCATGTCGAAGGCCGCAGTTCACGGGATACGATCGCAACTCTCGCTCGGCTCGTTGATGGCTCATCGCTCGATGATGTGTTGAGCGGATCGCGCGGCTATGAAATCGTGTCAACCCTAACGAACTTCGGCGCACTGACCTCGTCGGAGCATCCATCGCTCATCGAACCAGCGACGAAGAGACTTTCTTCAGCCGGCCGGTCACGCGTCACGTGGATGATCCGCGCACTTGTCGTTAATGATCGAACTGTGCTCGGTTCGACATCGGATCAGGTGCTCCAGAAGCTGGATCGAAGTTGGGCGAATCTGTTAACGTTTGCACATGGGGAGGCAGGTGACTTGGTTCGCACGCGGTTGTTCCAGGCGTTTGAAAGGTTGGGGACAACCAAAGCTGAGGGTGGGCGTGCTGCGGCGCATGGGGAGCCCCATCCAAGGTTGCGTACACAAGCTGAGCCGAACAGTAGATTGCTAGCCGAGTGTCTTGAGAGCTTGGGGAAAGAAGATGTGGCCGGGTTCATGGCCAAGTGGTTACCGACACTGATGCATGCCGATGCCGAGACCGAAGAACCAGTATTCACTGGATTTGAAATCGCCCGTGAAAAAGGCGAAATCGCCGAGCGTGCCGTCCTAGAGGACGCTCTCCTGGTGATCCAGCGGCGGGGATTGACGCGTACCGGCCGACAATTGCCCTATCCGGAGGACTATCTGTCTCCGACGGAGTGGGCTGCTCTTGAGCCCCTCATGCCCCGCCCCACGACGCGCCAATCGCCGGCAAAGAGAGGGGGACGACCCACACACAGCAATCAGGCGCTTGCTGCAGCATTCGTATATGCGTTTGAAATCGGTGCAACTCCAGCCACTCTTTTTTCAGTTTGGGGGGAAATGCCAACGGTGTGGACTAAGCGCGGGCTCGTTTGTCGAAGAACAACGCTCCAGAGACGACTGGCACTGTTTGACACAATGCCTGAGCGCCGCGCCGAGTTCTTTGCATTGGTGGCAGAAATTGCTGCAGGCCGTGGAAGCAATCGGTTGAGGTGACGGACATCGCTGCGATTGCATATCAGCGGTGCGCGGCAGCATGGCCGGTTAGTCACTACGTGATGCGTCGAGCAAGTTTTTGTCGGCAGTGGAAGACAGGCGACGAATTAGTCGACGGTACGCTGAAGCCTTGGACTACCAGTTGGGTAGAAAAGTCGCCGACTGAATCTCTCGGAGGAAGCCGAATCTGTCACGGTAGCGGATTCGGGCTGTTACATCGAGCCATCTTCCGATCGACGAATCCGTGGTAATCTGTTTGCCATCTTTCATCATGGAGAGCGTTCGCAAGTCGAGCTCGATTTCTCGCGATGCTTCCGGCTCGAGCGCGATCCCAGTAAAAATCGTGGCTCTGTAAAAGATCGATGCGTCGGCCTTCGATACGACATCAAAGACTAGATGGATCTCGTTTACGATGGTATCGGCGACATTTACGATCCGGAGAACTAGTCCAGTTGGACCCGCCCAATGCCCGCCATCCACGAAGCCACATTGAAGGGGATCCTGTGCTACCATGCTGCCTGTTCTTGTTCCCTTTGCGCGGATCAGATATTCGAGCTCCTGAAGGCTGAGCCGACCCACCGTCGCTCCACGACGTGTGTAAACGACCGATGATAGTGTGGACCCAATATCGCGTAATGCGTAGTAAGGGTGCGTTTCGGTCCATAGCACGCCGATGATGCCGACGGTCTTTTCGTCCAACGTCACATGGGCTACACGCATTTCTATTGATGGTGACGTGTAGGAGACGATGATCTGTGTGAGTCTATCTGCGTCGAGTGAGTCAGCAATCCCAAGTATCCGGCCTCCGTGTCGCCGATCTTCCACCCCAAGGAGGAGGTAACTGTTCCTTTCGCGCTCAGTGACGTTTGCGAGAGCGAGGATATCCTTCACGAATTCGCCCTTTTGCTCGGACACTGCCAAATCGTAGTCCGACTGCTTGAACTCGACATTACGTGATTCGTCTTCTGCTATCAAGCCGCGCAGTGTTTCTTCGGTGAGTGGCCACGGAGGAGTCATGACGTGTATGTAGTAGTTGCAGAGATCAGTTGCAGAGATCGCCGGATGTTAGCAAATGAGGGGACGCGATCGAATCGCAGTAGAGTCACAGCGAACATCACACCGTCGTAATCAAACCTGCCATCCAAATCGGTGCATAGTGCATATAGAGCGCTCCAGGGCCGTGGCCTTGGGCAGCCCCTCCAGCTACCATCGCCCTTTCCTCGGTACGGATGCGTCGATCGCCGTTCCGAACTCCTCCCACGAAACCCCCAGAGCGTCAAGCCACCGAGCCAATCCTTCGAACGACACATTGCGCTCACCTCGCTCGGCCGAGCCAATGTAGTTACGGTGGAGGTCTGCAGCGAATCCCAGTCGCTCCTGAGAAATTGCTAGGCGCTCTCTGAATGCTCGCAGAACGTTTCCCAACTCTCTTCGGGTCGGGGAACCACGTGCGCCTCCGCGCTTGGTGCTGGATCCCCTGGGGGTGGGATGGCGTGCGCTTCGGGAGGTAGTGGATTTAGTGTTTCGGGCCATCCATCAAGCATCCAACACGTGCATACTATCGGTCTACACACTATGAGTGGTATTACTACAAAGATCACCCCGTCCCACCCATGCGTCTGTTTGTTCTGTATAAAGCGATTGAAGGTAAAAGGCAGCAGGTTCACAGCCGATCGCACGCGAGGAGGAGTACCGGTGCCGCTAATGCCATCGATCGATGTAGCGTACGGGATTTCAGAAGCAGCGGAATGCCGGGCGCCGATCGCATCGGGACACCGACATCGTACACGGGTCGCAACTCAGGTTGAGTCAAACTATCCGGTTGGCGATGCTGCTGGGATTCTGTCACTCGTGCATCACGCACAAGCGAATGCGTTGGAGATGGACGCTCTGCTTGTCAAACTAGAGGAACCACTCGTTGCGTTTGTACGACGCCGGATCACAAACACCGTGCGCGCGCTTGAGGATACTCCCAGCATTGTGCACGATGCTCTAATTCGGATTGCGTCGCGGATCAAGAAATGTCGAGCCACATCGGATAGGCAATTCATGGCATGGGCGCTCGCTATCACGCGTAATGTCATTGCGGATTATTGGCGCTCCGAGCGTCTCAAGTTCGAAACGCTGGATATGCAAGTAATGGTCGGCTGTGCAGAAGCATTTACGCATTGGGCGACCGATATCGACTCGTCTGCCTTGCCCGAGGAGCAAAGTGCACATGCGGAGCTACAGGCCATTGTATGTAAAGTGTACGATACGCTGCCTGCGGATATGGCTCAGCTCTGTTGGGAGCATATCGTTTACGGGGCGACATGGGCCGAGTCTGGAAGCACCCTAGGGGTCAGCGCGGACGCTGCGAAGCATCGCTACCTGCGCGCAATCAAAGCGATTCGTGGCGCTACTCTCAGACGGATACGCGCGCTATCTGAACCGATGCGAAGTCGAGTCGTGGAACGCCTGGCAGAGTGTGGGTGGGCAGTGGATTGAATCCGAGGGGTCGTAACTGGCTACTGTCTTAGGTATCGAGTTGTAACCGGTACATCCGACCGCTGTCGGATTGACGAACCAAGCTCGTTAGAAAGCGATCGAGAATCCAAGCGCATGAAATCAAACCTGATGGATTCACAACTCGACGTAGTGCATACCCTCGTAAGCGGCTCTGAACGTAGGGTGGCAGCCTGTATTGTTCGCATGCTACTTCCAGTTTCCCAAGGTGAAGTGAAATACGCACTCGCGCTTATGAGACGACCGGACGACAATCACGACTCGTCTGGTATTGCCGGCAATAGCTCAAGCCCAACACCCCCATGAGTCATCACTATCCCGTCCCTGAGAACTGTGATCCAATGGCGCCGCGCTTATCGGAGGCACTTCGCGATCCGCGCGTCGCTTTCGTTGTCGCAGCAGAGTGGAGGCTATCGGATGCGGAATGCGCCAAAATGCTTGGCTTCACACCGCAGGTTGTTTGGTACTGGGAGCGCAGTACCGCCGTGCTATTCGATCCAGCGACCTTCGCACGCGCAGCGTACCTAGTCGGGATCCACCGCTATGCCCACTCCACCAAGTCGGTGGACATGCGCGAATTCGTCCGCCGCCGGATGAACATGCGACGGTTCCCAGGAAAGAGCATCATTGAGATCCTGATGTCGGGTTCCGTCAGTGATATGGAATCGGTCTGCCGGTACTTGGAGGAACCTTATTGGTAGCGAACTAGCGCAGCCCACCGTTGTTCTCTCATGTTCTCTTACCTCCGACGAAAGCCCACCGATTTCAGTACGTCTAGCGCAGCATCCGTTTGCAGGTCGTACAAATCCTGCGATCGCCATATTTCACTACTAAGGAGGACACGCATGTTGACCGACGAGTTTGCGACATGGGAGGCCAGCATCCGGCGCATGCACTCTGTGATGCTCTCGATAGTGTCAGACCCCAAAACGGCGCAGTTGCTCGCTGTTATGTATCGGGAACTCTACAACGCACTCCTCACGACGGGCTTTTCGCCAGCGGAGGCAATCATGATAACATCGGCTCGGCCGGCGCCGCAGGTTGGCGCAACAGGAGTGTAGTGTCATCGTAGTATCGCGATGATTAACCCGAAACAATTTGTTCTCCCAGTCGGAGTTGGGAGTCTGGTAGTTGATGCCATCTTTTGCTGACCGGCGCCAGTAGCTTGTGCCGCTTGCTAACCATCACCCGGACATCATTGGACCCGAGACGGGAGCATGACGTTGCGTGTGACATAGCTTGCAAGCAAGACAGCCTCCTCCAGACGTGCATCGAAATGCGCTGCACCCGGCCCCGCCGCAGAGTGCTGATCATCCGCTATAGATTGTTGAGAGGCAGCAAATGCGAGGGACTCTCTCAATGAGGCACACGAGTGTGGTGCAAGACAACCTGAGACCATCGTTGGCCGGGCACGTCAATCCGCGGGAAGAGAACCATGGTGACCAACAGACTGGCGCGCTAGGCGTCGAGGTCTATAAGGACATTGCTCGTCCGAGCGCTCAAGCTGTCGGCGACACTTTGGGATCGGTGGCACAGCTCGTTCTCCGTCCGCTACAATTCCTTGTAGATAAGGGGCACGCCGGTCTAGACCGTCTTTTCGAGTCAGTTGATCGGCGCCTCGTGGACGTCCCAATAGACCAACGGGTAGAGCCAGCCGCCTATGTTGCTGGCCCATTACTTCTATCCGCAGCGCTCGTCGCTGACCAGACCGAGCTACGCGAGATGTACGCGAAGTTGTTGGCAAGTGCGATCAACGTGCGCACCGCGACAGATATTCATCCGAGCTTCGTTGGGATCATCAGCCAACTCACTGCCGACGAAGCGAAGCTCGTGGCAGCTTTTACCTCACGAAGTATCTTCCCGGGCGTACGCCTGTCGATATCACCAAACGGGTTCGGCGAAGCAAGTAATGCAGCTAATACGGTGCGAGTGATCGACCCGTGGTTCTCGACAATTACCTCGCCCACCAACTTCACATATCCAGAACGGCTCGGCAGCTATGTCAACAATGTTGTGCGCTTAGGGCTCGTTCATGAGGGAACGTGGACCAGCGATAGGCTGGTTAATGGATCATTAACGGAATGCGCTGAGAGCGCCGCTCAACTCATGAACGACCCACGATTCGGTGGGCTGGGCACCAACGACGAGCGCGCGCGGATTGAGGGTGAGGTGCGCATCGTCCTTGGCGACTTCGAGTTACGACCCATGGAATGGTTGAACACGAAATTCTGGTGGGTCGAGCTTACCGACTTCGGGAAACGCTTTGTTACGGCATGCGTTGACGCGCCTATCTAGTCCAGCAACAAAAAAATCGGGGACTCGCCAATGAGAGAATGCTAGGCCACCAAATTGCCCATCCGTATTCAATTTCGCCTCCGCTGCCGATTACTCGCCATCGACGTTCCCGAATCACTCGTTGGTTTGGCCATCTGCACGACGAGCTACGGTAACAAAAATCGCCCGAACTCCAGCTTGACGATGTCATCCGCGATTGCTAACCCAGCGCCGGCCAACCGTCGCCCATTACGCGCCTGGATGAGGCGCGGTCCGTAGTGTTACGTTGTTTTATCGATGCGTAAAACATCGTGGTTGGAGATCACGCCGCACTGAGCCGCACTGAGAGGTCGCCGATGAGTGATCAGCATGTCCACCGACATTCGCCAGATGGCGACACCAAGCCTCTGACAGGCGACGGCGACCATGCCGGAGCTCGCGATAGCCGCGAACTGGGCGAGTCCGCACATCCGACGCACGACGCCAGTGCATCCGCGATGCACGCCGACCATCGTGAGATGCACGGTGACCACGCGGCGCACGTCGGCCACGATAAACACGCCGGTCACAGCGTGGCCATGTTCCGCGACAAGTTCTGGCTGTCGCTCCTGCTCACGCTTCCAACGCTGATCTGGGGCCACATGCTTCAAAACGCGCTCGGCTACACGGCGCCGCACGTTCCTGGTGCGAGATGGATCCCGGCGGTGTTCGGCACCGCGGTGTTCGCCTACGGCGGGACGCCGTTCCTCGAGGGTGCTGTCCGCGAGATTCGGGACCGCTTGCCCGGTATGATGACGCTGATTGCGCTCGCGATCAGCGTCGCGTTCGCATTCAGCGTGGCGGTCGTACTCGGTTTCCCTGGCATGCCACTCTGGGAAGAGCTGGCAACGCTTGTCACGATCATGCTGCTCGGTCACTGGCTCGAGATGCGCTCGATCTCGCAGGCTCAGGGCGCGCTCGGCGAGCTGGCGAAGCTGCTCCCAAGCACTGCCGCACGCGTTCGCGGGGAGGGCGCAGCCGAGCGCGTCGAGGACGTACCGATAGCCGAGCTGCACGAGGGCGACATGGTACTCGTGCGTCCCGGTGCCGGCGTCCCGGCCGATGGCATCGTGCGCTCGGGGCGGAGTGCTGTGGACGAGGCGTTAGTGACCGGCGAGTCGGCGCCAGTGGAGAAGAAGGAGGGCGCCACGGTCATCGCCGGCACGGTGAACGGCTCGGGCTCGCTCCGGGTCGAGGTCACCGGCACCGGCGACCGCACTGCACTCGCCGGGATCATGCGCTTGGTGGAGCAGGCGCAGGGTTCCCGCTCACGCGCGCAGGCGCTCGCCGACCGCGCTGCTTTCTGGCTCACCTGGATCGCGCTCGGCTCCGGTGTGGTGACGCTCGTCGCTTGGCTGCTGATCGGCGCGACGGCCTCGACGGCCATCGAGCGGTTCGTCACAGTGCTCGTCATCGCTTGCCCTCACGCGCTCGGCCTCGCAGTCCCGCTCGTGCTTGCGATATCGACCACACTCGGAGCACGCGCAGGCCTTCTTGTGCGCGACCGCCGCGGGCTCGAGGAGGCGCGAAATCTCACGACCGTCGTGTTCGACAAGACGGGCACCCTCACCCTGGGCGAGCATCGTGTGGTCGCGGCGCGTACGGTCGGCGATCTCTCAGAGGACCAGGCCTTGCGGCTCTCGGCCGCCGTGGAGCGCGACGCCGAGCACCCGGTTGCGCGGGCCATTGTGACGAGCGCGGCGGAGCGAGGGCTGGAGGTGCCGGCGTCGAGCGCGTTCGAGGCGATCCCGGGTCGCGGTGTGCGTTCCACCGTGGATGGGCGCCAGCTTGCGGCTGGTGGTCCGAACCTGCTCACGAGTCTCGGCGTAACCCCCGCGCCCGAGCTCCAGCGATTCGCGGAAGAGGCGGCCGGCCGCGGTCAGGGCGTGGTGTACCTGGTCGAGGGGAGCCGCGCACTCGCGGCGTTCGCGGTGGCGGACGCAGTACGGCCTGAGTCGGCCGAGGCGGTACGGCGGCTGCATGACGCTGGCGTCGAGGTGGTGATGATGACCGGCGACACGCGCGCCGTGGCGGAAGCCGTCGCCCGCGAGCTCGGAATCGACACCGTGCTTGCGCAAGTGCTACCAGAGGACAAGGCGACGAACATCGAAGCGCTGCAGCGACAGGGCAAGCGTGTGGCGATGGTGGGCGACGGCGTGAACGACGCGCCAGCGCTCGTCACCGCCGACGTGGGCGTGGCGATCGGGGCCGGGACGAAGGTTGCGGTCGAAGCGGGTGACATCGTCCTCGTGCGGAGCGATCCACGCGACGTACCCCGCATCATCAATCTCTCACGCGTCAGCTATCACAAGATGGTGCAGAACCTCTGGTGGGCCGCGGGCTACAACATCATCGCAATCCCGCTCGCGGCCGGCGTGCTTGCCCACTGGGGCGTGATACTCTCGCCGGCCGTTGGTGCGGTGCTCATGTCGATGAGCACGATCATAGTCGCCATCAACGCACAGTTGCTGCGCCGTGCGCAACTGTAAGCGGGCGCGCATGCCAGGCGCGGAATCAATCATCGTCCGCCCATATGTGCGAACAGCATTAGCGAAGCGGGAGTCGTTGGTCAGCCCTCTTCGTATGCTTGACGTCCATCATGGTGTCTGCCTCACGGACTGATGCGGGGTATGGTGATTGTCAGTGAACCGGAGTTGGCATGGCTACGAGTACGGCAGTCGCCGCGATGACCAGCACGCCGAACACCAGCTCGAACGTTCCGGACCGCTGAAAGCGCACGCTGGCACTGGAAGAAGCGTGTGGCGATTCGCTACCACCTGACGCCGCGTGGCTAAGAGCGGATCGAGCGAGTGCGGATCGCATGCGGAGCCAGTTGAATGCGCCGGCAGCAAATACGCCTCCGACCAGCGCGAGCTTTATGAGCAAGACAACGCCGTACGAGGTGCGCCACAGTGCAGAGACGGATCCGAGCCTCAGCCACGCGGAGATGAGACCCGTCAGTACGACGATCGCCGCAAACGTGAGCGCAATGGGACTGAATGCGTTGACCATATCGGCCATGAGACCAGTGGAGTGGCCGGTAGATGTGTTACGCGATTGAGTACGAATGGCCGCCGGAAGACCCACGAACACAAGCACGCACAGACTTCCGAGCCATGCACCGGCCGAAATTACGTGTATCGCGTCGGTTGTTACGGCGAATGTCCTCCAATGAGGCATTCCAGCGGCGTGCCCGGAAAGTGCAGGTGTAACGGCCAGAACAAGAGCGGCAATCGCGGCGATGCTCCAGCCGACGCCCACGCCGGCGCCAAGGCGGCGGCGTGCAAGCGCGAATCCTGCGCATGCGACGATCGCCGCTCCGACCTGAAGAAGCCACACGCTTCCCCAAGTGGTCTGGCCGACGATGGCTGTCACACTCATAGTCATCGAGGCTGCCATCACCGATTGCTCCGCAAGGAGGCGACCCATCGCCGCTATCACGACAGCCAGACCCGCGACGATGCCGAGTGTCGCAAGCCGGGGGACAATTGCCGTGGCAAGCACTTCGTGTGTTCCGGCCCGGGCCAGAGCCAGGGCCGGTGAAGCGCCAACCCGCGGCAGCACGAGCAGGCGAAACGCGACAACTCCGACAAGAAGAACGAGGCCTGTGAAGCTCAGCCATCGGACGATCACATAAATCGGCGACTCGACATCCATTCCGGACACAGCCATAGGTTCGGCATTCGGCTCGGTTGGAATTACCGTCACCGATCCACTCGGCGGCGCGGTCGCGGTCGTTGCGGTACCAGTCGCACTAATAATCCCAGTCACAGTGAACGAAAAGCCACCGTTCGACGGATGGCCGTCGTCAGCCGCCACTGTGCGCCATTTCACTGTGTAATCACCCGGAGCCAACACACCATTGATAATCGCCAAGACCGACACCGATGTGTCCGGGACCGCCGTCACTTTTCCCAGTTGAAAGACGCGGCCGTCTGCGGCCGAGAGAATGATGGTGGTCAACGAGGCTTCCGGTGCTTCGCTGAACCACAGTTGAATCGTATTCGGAGCTGCGGCAACCCTCGCGCCAGCGGATGGCACGCTCTTTACGAGATGAGCGTGCGCGAATGCGGCGCGCGGCGCGACGATCACGAAGATCGAAATGAGCAGTCCCAACGCGCGACGGATGGTCAGTTGACGACTCATTGCATGTTATCCATGTCATGCAGGGGCTCCTGCATGTGCGACGGAGCCTCAGGGCTAGCCATATGCATACCCATGTGCATTGCACCCGGTCGCAGACGCAGAAAGACAGTAGCTCCAAGAGGCGTGCGTGTGCCGTAGGTATCCTTCAGCGTGGATGGGACCATGTTGACCGTACCCGCCACCCCGAGTCCGAGGCTTCCGCCGTACACAGAGGTGAGCTCGCGCACGTAACCCAACGTCACTTCGCCGACGTTGTACCGAATCGGCGACGACTGGTCCATGAGTGCTATAGTTCCAGCGCCTGACCCTTGTGTGAGTGGAGGTGGAGGCGTTGCGCCCGAGGTGGGAAGATCTTCCGGACCTTTTTGCACGAATTCCGCGCGTCCGAAGATCGTGTTGCGCTGATCGAGGGTGAGATTACTTTCGGCCAGCAGACTATTGGACAGGCTGGTCTGCCCCGCGTGCTTGTTCGCTCCGTATATGAATGTGCTTGCCCAGTTACCGGACACGCCGAAGGGTCGCCCATACAGTGCCGACGCGCTGATGCGATGCAGCGATTCCTCGGGGTGCAATTGCTCCGGGCTTTTGAGATACGCATACGATCCGGAAAGACTCCAGTTCTCGTTTGGATTTACCGTGAGACGTCCTGCATAGGAGTCCAGGCTGCGTCCCTTGTAGTCGAAGTTGGTGCGGACCTCGTCCGGTTCGCGTCCGTTGAAGATCGATCCCTCGAGTCGCACCGTACGCGTGTAAATCCCGCCAGTGAGTACCCCAAACGAGATGTGCGTCGCATCCTGCCAGTGGTGGCCGATCGGAGCAAGTGGATCGTTCTGGGCACTCGGGCGATGCGGAAAGGCGACGGGTCCGATTGCGGGCTCGCCGACTGGAGCGGCGTAGAGCGACACAGCCAGATTGTCACCGATCGCGTGATCATACATCGCCGCGATCTCCATGAAGAGATCGTGGGGATGCTGACGATCGTAAAGCGATTGGCCGCGGTACGACTCACCCGATTGAAGTAACAACGGATAGCCGCGCGAGCCAACGGTGAACGCTTCGGCGCTCATCATGCCGCGCAGATTGAGACGACCCCCCGCGAGATCATGACCGGCCATGATCATTCCCCAGTTCACGCTGCCGAACTGTTTGTCGCCCCGCTTTGTGCCCTGGTCGTCGTACTGCAGAAACGCAAGGCCGTGCAGCATCAGATCCCAGCCACCCAACGTCGTGTGCGACGCGTGCATAGTTGTCGCATCTGGCACCCACGAGGTGCCGGAGCCCATGCGCTGCATGGGGAGGCCGAGTGGCGCTGAGTCCATGGACATCCCGGGCATCGAAGAACTTCCTGTATCGGTCGGTGCCGACATCCCCTTCATGCCGTTCATCCTGTGCATGTCCTGCATCGGGGATGATTTGGCCGAGCTGTCCTGTGCGGGTTTGTGGCGAACGGAATCAGCCTGTGCAGAGTGACCAGGTTGTGCCGACGCCGAAGAAGCAGTCACGGTTGTAATGATACTGAACGCGATTGTTATAACTACGAGTGCGCGCACACGCCTGCGCAATTGGTTGAATGGCGGTGTGATGAGTGTGGAAACCGCCGCTGATATAAGCGACATCTATAAGATCCGGAAGCAATCGCCGCAGCATTATTGCCGTGACAATCATGTAATCGAAGAAAGTGAAGTAATGCCCGATTTGCCCGGCCCGGACGCATGCATACGTGCATGCGCAGACGCGAGCGGTTATAAGGCAGTCGAACTGAACAGTTTTTTTTGGTTGTGGTGCCGGAAGGCACCTTGGAGTCGGCGCCAACATTGGACGACTCGGATTGCCGCGTGATCGCAGCGGCTACTGGACCTGCTGCTTAAGCCTTCGGAGGGGGTGGTTCCGGTGCTACGGCCAATTCGATTGGCAAATCGGCGTACGCCACATGCGCGGACGCCACGATCGGCGTCGCCGGTCGCAGCGAAGTTACGATTGCTGGGAGCGCGACTGCGGCGCATCCTGCGACAGCCGGACAGCAATTCGTGCCCGTGGGGTTGGGATGCTGCCGTTGCGAATGCTGCTGCTTCTGTGTGGTGCCCGAAGGATCCTGCGCGGCAGCTGTGTCACAATGCGCCTCTGCACGAGCCGCGTACGAATCGGCCGATCCGGCCTGTCCCATCGGCGCACAGGATGCGCTGATGCCCGTCAAGGCGGGAATCAGCATGGCGCTGAGCACCATCCGAAGGATGCGGCGGGTCATATCAGGTAATCTAACCGGCAATTAGCGGACCATCGGCCAGTTGGGCGAGTGGTCGCCACAGGTTCTATTGACCAATGACGGCCGCGCCCATCTTCGCTTTGAAATCCTCATGTGCCGTTCCCATTGACGGCCTATCTCGGAGCGTAGCGCGAAACTCTCAATGATGCGTCGTCATCATCTCTAGCACGTCGATGAACGTGCAGCGCGGTTCGGACACCGTACATGCCCTGCCAAATAAGTAGCCCGCCGATCAGGAGTGCAGAAACAGAGTCCAGCGGCGCCCACGAAGCAAACCAGAGCAGCGCCAACGCCAGTAGTACACCACCAGCAACACAAGCTGAGTAGAACGCGCCGTTGGCATCGGCGTGCAAGGCCTCGCTCTGAAGGGTGGCAGCTACGCCGCGCTTGAGGCGCGCGAGAACGTACCACACGAGTGTAGAGCTGCCCGCGATTGTTATCGCTTCCGCATACTGAGTGTGCGAGACGCTCCAGGCAGCGGGATGAAAGTGCAGAAGCGTTCGCACAGACACGGACAGAGTAGCAACCAGCGAGGTGACGCCAACTATTGCAAACGCCAGTGACTCATGCCGATAGTCGCCGAAAGCTGCTCCGTCGCCGTTCAACAGTGCAGTAATTTGTGCTCGTCCGATCAGGCACGTCAAAATATCAACAGTCGTCACATGCGCCAGAGCAACCAACATTGTGCTGTCCGCCCTCGATCCGACTACGAAGGCAAGAATCGTCTCGATTACCGCCCACACAATCGCGAGATGAGCCCCCGTCAGTCCGCGGCGGAGCGATTCTTCACGTCGCACGGAGTCGTTTTTCTCATTGTTATCCGTTGCCGAATCGTACGATGACGACACTGTCGTGCTTGCCTCCTTGCGCGACGGGTGAGATGGTCCCGTGTTAGCCGAAGCTCGCATCAGATCACTTCGGCAGGCGCCTGCTTACATTCGGCCGATCCGTATCCTCGCTCGATCTGAATGGTGGCGTGCTCGATCCCAAATCGATCGTGCAGGTCCTTGCACGCCCCCAGCAACATCGCATCATCATCGCCATGCGTTGGCTTTACCAGATGGGCAGTGAGCGCCACATCCGTCGTACTCATCCCCCAGATATGCAGGTCGTGCACTTCCGCGACTCCTGGCAGCGCGCGCAAGTACGCTTCGACCTCGTGCAGATCGACACTTTCCGGAACTGCATCAAGCGCGAGATTAATTGACTCTGTGAGGAGCCCCCAGGTGCCTATCGTAATGACGACCACGATTAGGAGGCTCATGGCTGGGTCGAGCCACAGCCAGCCAGTGACGCCGATGATGATTCCCGCTACAACGACACCGGCCGAGACTCCAGCGTCCGCGGCCATGTGGAGGAATGCACCGCGGATGTTGAGGTCGCCCTTCCGTCCTGCCATGAAAAGGAGCGCGGTGCCCATGTTGATCACGATCCCGACAGCCGCCACCCAGACTACAATGTTACTCTGAACTGGATCAGGGTTCCTGAAACGACCAATCGCCTCCCAGGCAATCGCACCCACCGTTACAAGCAGGAATATCGCGTTGCCGAGCGCGGCAAGAATCGAACTTCGTCGCATACCGTACGTGTGACGGCGCGTCGGGAGTCTGCGCGTCAGGAGTGCTGCTACCCATGCGAGGACCAATCCCAATACGTCGCCAAAATTGTGTCCGGCATCGGCGACGAGTGCCAGGGATTGTGATCTGAGTCCGTAGATCGCTTCTATGACAACGAACACGAGGTTTAGTGAGATCCCAATCGCGAACGCCGCATTGTAGTTGGCGGACCCATGGCTGTGTGCGTGGCCCTGGGAGTTGCCGGTTGTTGGGTCGGGTGTTCGGGGCATGATCAGCCTAACTTCGCCGATCGGGCCGTAAAACGCAAAGCCGCGGGTGCTCGTGTCCGTGATAACCCCCACGTGGAAAGGGGTGGAAGCAACGAATAGGCATTCTCTGCGGGGTCACGATAGGGCTGCCATGTCCAACTCCAGAGTGCGTATGCGGACGACGTGTGTGATCGGCCACATGAATATCTTGCCGTCGCCAGCGCGACCTGTTCGTGCAGCGCGCGAAATAGTCTGGACTATCGTTTCGGCGCGCTCACGCTCAGCAACTACGATCTCGAGTTTCACCTTCTCGGTGAAATCGGTAAGATCACTTCCAGCGGCGCGCTCTCCTTCACGACGGTGCAGCTCAGTCCCAGACGCACCCAGACCCGCAATGTGGCTCGAAGTCTCCTCAAGACTCAGCTTCCAATGCCCGAAGCCCCGGCACTCGCTTACCGTCATTCCGTTGAAGCCGGGAATGCTTTCCAACGCCAACATCACGACGTCGAGTTTGAATGGCTGAATGATCGCGGTAATCATTATCATCTCTGGCGGTGTCTCGGTCATTGTTTCATCCCATGTTCTTGCTGGTGAGGTGTTCGCATCGTTCGCCTGCGCCGCGGCAGGTGTCATCCGGACGTTTGACGCTTGATTATTTGGCATTACTCAGAACCTTCGAACCACCCGTACAACGTCGGCAGGAGGAGAAGCGTGAGTGCTGTCGATGTGATCAATCCACCAACAACGACGGCCGCGAGCGGACGCTGTACTTCAGATCCGGCACCGCTCGAGAAGAGAAGTGGCAACAGACCGAGAATGGCAACGGTCGCCGTCATCAACACGGGACGAAGCCGCAAAACAGTGCCCTGATAGACGGCCTCAGTTACCGTCAGGCCGTCCTGTCTTAGTGAATTGATGTAACTCACCAGGACAACTCCGTTCAGCACCGCGACACCGAACAGCGCGATGAAACCCACTGACGCTGGTACTGAGAGATACTGACGCGAGATCGCGAGCCCCAGGATGCCGCCAATGAGGGCAAAGGGCACGTTCAGAATTATTAACGCTGCCTGCTTGAGCGACCCAAAGCTTGAAAACAGGAGCAGGAATATGAGTCCAATGGTGATCGGTACGATGACTGCGAGTCGCTTCATTGCCCGCTGCTGGTTTTCGAACTGGCCACCCCACGTGATGAAGTAGCCGGTGGGAAGCTTGACCTGTGCGGCGATCTTCTGCTGTGCCTCGGCAACAAAACCACCCAGGTCACGTCCGCGCACATTGAGCTGCACAACAATCCGCCGCTGGCCGTCCTGGTGGCTGATCTGTTTGGGTCCGACAACCGTGCGAATGTCGGCAAGTTGTGAAAGCGGCACGCGCGCCGTACCATCGGGCGCCGGGATGAGGAGATTACCGATCGCGTCAAGGTCGCGGCGATACGGGTCCATGAGCCGGACAGTGATGTCAAATCGCCGGATCCCCTCGAATACCTGCCCCGCATCAGCACCGCCGATCGCAGTCTGAATGGCGGACTGGACATCTTCGACGTTGATCCCATATCGCGCGATCGCAGCGCGGTCGATCTTGATCTGCACCTGCGGCTGGCCGGTCACCTGTTCAGTCTGCACGTCTGCAGCTCCTGAAATACCGGATACGACGCGCTGAATCTGGTCAGCCTTGGCGACAAGTTCGTCCAGGTCGTCACCGAAGAGCTGAATCGCGAGCTGCGCCTTTACGCCGCTCAGGAGTTCGTCCACGCGATTAGCGATCGGCTGCGAGAAATTGAGCGCAACCCCCGGGAACACCGAAAATTTCTTCTCCATGGCTTCGACGAGATGCGGTTTGTCGCGTCCCGTCTTCCATTCCTTCTCTGGCTTCAATGTGACGATTGCTTCGATGTTGTTCACCGGCTCCGGATCGCCACCTGCCTCAGCGCGACCAATCTTGGACACCACGTCGGCGACTTCCGGAAACGACTTCGCCATACGCTCCAGCTCGGTCGCTGTGCGAATGCCCTCTTCCAGTCCGGCCGATGGCGCGAGTGAAGCCCGGTACAGGATGGATCCTTCTTCAAGCGCCGGTACGAACTCGGAGCCAAGGAACGGCACGATCGCGAGACTAGCCGCGAGTGCGGCGAGCGCGCCAAACAGCATCGTCTTTCTGTTCCGGATCGACCACCGAAGCACTGGCAGATATGGAGTCTTCACATTGCGCATGATCCACGTGTCTTCTTCGCTCCCACCTTTCAGGAAGAAGGAGCAGAGCACTGGTATCACTGTAAGCGAGAAGAGGAGCGAGCCCACCATCGCGAACGAGATCGCGAATGCCATGGGCCGGAACATCTTTCCCTCGACGCCTTGCAGCGTGAACAGCGGAAGAAAGACCAGAATGATGACAGAGATCGCGAATACGATCGGCCGACCGACTTCGCGAGCGGAGCGTAAAATCAGGTGTCCTTTCGACTCGCGATAGGTGGATTCGATTCGCTCAGCAGTAACGCTACTTCCAGTAACGCTACTTCCAGTAACGCTACTTCCGGTAACACTGGTTTCACCGACTCTTTCTCGCTGCTCGATATCTGGAGTGGATGCGGTTTCTACGGGATACTCTCCGGTGAACTTGCTGCGCGCGAGAGCACCATCTTGGCCGTCTCCTCGTCCATCGTGCGGCGTAGGGCGGTGTTCCGCTTCCGACAGGTGTCGATACACGTTCTCGACCATCACGACACCGCCATCGGCCATCATGCCGATTGCAATCGCGAGCCCTCCGAGACTCATGAGATTGGCACTTAATCCCGTGTACTGCATGAGCATGAAGGCGAGCAGAAGCGAGAGCGGTAGCATCGCCGTCACGATGAGCGAACTACGTACATTCCCCAGGAACAGGAAGAGAATTACCACAATCAGGACGGCTCCCTCCAGCAGAGCGTCCTTGACCGTTCCCACTGCACGCTCCACGAGCTCTGACTGGTCGTAATACGGAACAACTTTCACCCCCGCGGGCAGCGTCTTGTTGATGTCCGCCACCTTTGACTTGACGGAATCGATCACCTTTGATGTGTTCTCATAGATGCGCTTCAACACGATGCCGGTAACTGCCTCACCCTTTCCATTCATCGTGACCGCACCGCGCCGCACTTCCGGGCCAACACCCACCTCGGCGACGTTCCGCACGAATACGGGGGTACCGTTCCCATTGGCGACGATCACATTACCTAGATCGTTGATGCTTTCCGCCAGCCCGATGCCGCGGATGAGATATTCCTCCGGCCCGCGAGTGATGTAGCCGCCACCAACATTGCGGTTGTTGGCACCGATCGCTTCGCGTACCTGTGGAAGTGTGACGCCGTATTGCAGTAGTGCACGTGGATCGACGCGGATCTGGTACTGCTTGACGTCACCACCGAAGCTCAGGACCTCCGTCACACCGGGCACGGTCCTCAAGTTGTACTTGACGATCCAGTCCTGAAGTGTTCGGAGATCTGTTAGAGCGCCCAGTGTGCCGGCTGCGCTATCGGGACCAACGGCGCCCTTACCATCGCGTTCGACAACGTACTGGTAGACCTGACCCAGGCCGGTGGTGATGGGGCCGAGTTTCGGGTCGCCTAGGCCGGGCGGGATCTGATCTTTCGCCTCCTGCAGCTTCTCAAGTGTGAGCTGGCGCGCAAAGTAGATATCGACGTCGTCCTTGAAGTAGACGGATACCTGACTGATGCCGAAAGCGGAGATCGACTTGACCTGCTCGACACCCGGCATGCCATTCATCGCGACTTCCACCGGATACGTGATAAGCTTCTCGACTTCTTCCGGTGCGAGGCCCGGCGCTTCCGTCATTACTTGCACGAGCGTTGGCGAAACGTCCGGAAATGCGTCGATGGGCAGACGGGTGAGCGCAAAGGCTCCACCACTCAGGACTCCTACGGCCAACAGGATGACTAGAAGCCGGTTCCTGAGCGAAAATTCGATTATGCGATCAATCACGGCCGCTTACTCCCCCTCGCCGAAGCTCGCCTTCGTGAGCTCTGACTTGAGTTGGAATGCGCCCTCGACCGCGATCCGGTCTCCTGCGGAGAGGCCACTCAAAATCACAACCGTGCCATTTCCCGCACGCGGCCCAAGAACCACTGAACGCGCAATGAATTCACCCTCGTTACGACCCGCAACGAACACCACCTGCTTGCCGTTGACTTCCTGAACCGCCGCTTCAGGCACCACGATCGTCGGTGCGACGCTACGAGCGGACGTAGCCGACGACGTAC
Organism: Gemmatimonadota bacterium; assembly: GCA_040388625.1. NCBI lineage: Bacteria > Pseudomonadati > Gemmatimonadota > Gemmatimonadota bacterium. The sequence goes on from JAZKBK010000003.1 coordinate 530,447, forward strand.
TGGCCGATGCTGCATCTGAAGTACTCACCTGAGCTGACGGTGCTCGCACGACCGGTGTTTCGATGCTGACCTGGGCGAACATGCCGGGCCGGAGCGCACGATTCGCGTTATCTACCGCGACACGTACCTTGAACGTATGACTTGCGGAGTCGACTATTCCGCCAGCGTACGTCACGTTTCCGGAAAACGTTCTATTCGGTAACGCATTTGCGACGACAACGGCTTTGGCACCCTGCCGGATACGTGACAGATCTCCCTCGTACACATCTACAGTGATCCAGACGTGGCTCAGGTCCGCGACTGTGAAGAGATTGGTCGTCGGACCCACTACCTGTCCTGGGCTGGCGTTGCGCTCGACCACGATCCCTGCCACCGGGGTGACGAGGCTGTAGGTCGCGCCTGCTCCGCCGGTAGCGCCTAAAGCTCGCAACTTGGAAGAGGCGGCATTCCAGTCCGCTTGCGCTGCGTGGTACGTGCCCTCTGCGTCGAGCATCTCCTTTTCGGGCGAGATCGATTCTGCAAAGAGACGCTTCTCCCGCTCGTAATTGCGCCGTGCGACATCGACATTGCTGCGTGCACGCTCCAGATCACCACGAACCTGACCGACCTCCGGACTCTCCAGCGTCGCAAGTACACCGCCAGCCGACGCCTGCTGACCGAGGTCCGCGCGCACCGATATCACGCGTGCTTCTGCACGCGACGAAATTACGGAGACACGATTTGCGTCGTAACCGATCGTGCCATTGGCAGTGAGCGTGCCAGTCGTGCTGGGAGTAATGGTCAGAAGCTGCACCCCGGCGAGGCGCTGCGCCGTGGAGTCAAGCCGCAGTACGCTGTCGCCTTCTGCCACCGACGCGGTATCTGTCGCTGCCGCGATAGGCGCTTGAGCTTTGGGGCCGGCCAGCATTGAGATGCCCCACGCGCCAAGTACGAGCACGACAACCGCGATGATGACGCGCGTCCAGAACGTTCGTGAGGTTCGCGCGCCAAACGCCGACAGTGTTCGACGACGCCTCGTCGGACGTCCCATTGGAGACAGATCTGGCGACGAGTCCTTTGATGCAATTGGTTCGGTTGGATCAGTCATTTCGTTGGAAGTTGGATTGGTCGTGATGTTGGATTCCGTAACGCGAGATCCTGCCCGGTCACTTCAGTCAATTGCGTCGATGCCTCGCGCTCCGCGAGCCAGGCGGTCCAGTATTCCAGCTCCGCGTCGCTCACCTGATTGCGAATGAGGATCAGTACGGGGAGGCCAACCTTTCCCTCGCGGTAAGCAATCTCGAGTAGCTGACGGTTCTGACGCGCTGGCGCGAGTACTGTTGATTCCAGCAGTTCGACTTCCTGCGCGGCGGACCTGTAAGCGCTGACTGCCCTCGCCACTTCAGCGCGAATTCGCGTGGCGAGGACTGAGCGGATAAGCACTGCTTGAGCCGCCTGTGCGCGGCGTGCCTGAATTTCGCCTTGGTTGCGGTTGAGGAATGGGAGTGTGAAACCGATCCCCGGACTTAAACGTCCCTTATCTTCGTCAACCGCACGTTGCCAGACTCCACGAACCACAAGATTGGGAAACGCCTCTCGGCGTGAGAGCGACACTCGCGCCGACGCTTCGCTCACCGCTGCTGTTTGAGCGGCGAGGTCTGGTCTGCGAGTGAATGCCAGTGCGGTGAGACTATCAATGTCGAGCGCCAGGGCGCGGTCACTCAGTCGCATGGTGTCAACCAGAACAGAAACACCAGCAATCGCGTGCTCCGAAGACTCGAGCACGGGTGCAATCGGTGCGCCGCGTTGCACGCCGATGATTCGGGCCAGGTCGATCTCCTGCTCATTCTGCTCTCTATGTGCGTCAAGTGCACGCGACCGCGACCTGCCGAGCTCGACAGTGGCCAGGTTGAAGTCGAGTCGGCTGATCTCACCTTCTGTGAGTTGACGCTGTGTTACCGCTGACAGTCGCTGGTTCAAGGCGAGCACTTCGTCCGCCAATTGCGCACGACGTGTAGCCGATACCAGCCTGTAGAACGCACGGTCAACTTCGCCGATGGTGAGCCGAGTGGCGTTAGCCACTCCGGCCGCGGCTCGCACATATCCGTAGCGCGCCGCCCCAACCCGAATGCCGCGTTGGCCGAACAGCTCCAATTCCTGAGCCACAGAGGGCTGTGTCGTATTGCCAGCGCCCGGACCCAATATCTCGAACGAGGGATTGAATGGGAGGACACCCGCCTGACGAAGATCGCCGCGTGCAATCGCTGTATCGAGCCGTGATGCAAGCAGCTCCGGGTTGGCTCGAAGCGCTCGTGCACGAGCCTCGGCTAGTGTCAATCGCAGCGAGTCGGACGGCGTATCCAACTTCGTACTGGCGCGCCCATTATTCATGCGAGCGGATTGACCGCCAGCGGATTGAGCACCAAGCGAACGCGACGCCGCACTCGTTGCAAGTGCGACTGGAGCAGTGATTGTTAAAATAATTGCGGCACGTATGGCACGATGTCTTGCAACATCTGCTATGGTCGTTCGAAAGACTGAAGCAAACACGTACAGTTCTCGCGTGAGGTGTGTGCGACCAAGCGAGTTGCACACCTGGGGCACACATGCGTGAGCACGGGGCCACGAGATCCGATCACCCTGGGGACTGCTACTACATGCGACTACAAGCGCGGGTGACGAATTCGGACGAACGTCGGTGTCGAGGCCGGTTCCCGGGAGGATCAGCCTGCTGCCGACAAGCGCCAATCCGGCAAAGGGATGCCGGCTGGCCCACGTACGATTGAATTACGATTGTGGTTGAGTACTCAGTCGCCGCGAGATGTCAGCGGCGAAGAGCGAGGGTGCGTCGAGGCGGGCGACCGACTCGACGTATAGCGCGCTTAGGCTATGGGCGGGCGAATGGCTGGTGAAGCTCGAAAGCTCGCCGGCTGGCGCTCGGGCTGAGCATAGGCGGCGTACCTAACGGACCCTGTGGAGGGGCGAATCTCGGTGTACGCAACTTGTGCGACGTGGGAGTGCATGCAGTGATCGTATCCGGTCCCACCAGACTGTCCTTGCGCTGGGCAGCCGTCGGGACTCGCCGCGGGATTGCACGCGTGCTGCGACTCGATGTGCGCTACGGACGAAGCCGTCTCGTTGACCGCTTGACCGGGGATAGTCGTAATGGCAGTCACCGCCTCAACGGCCACGTCATGCACGTCCGGGAGGGACGCCTCAACGGGGGCAACGAGCACGCCGAACAGGACGCCAATGGCGACCGTCCTACGAACAAGCTTACCCACGGTAGAGCGTACCCCTAAGAACATGCGGCAGAACTCCGGTAAGGCATGGCAGAGAGAGCCCGAAGAAAGCGCCATACGGCACTCTTGACTATCCCTGCACAGCGCGACTAGTCTCAACGTATGAAGAAGTCTTCAACAGTAATGCAGGGCAAACCCGCTCCGCAAGTGGGTGACCGGCAGATAGCCGGCCTACAGGGGCCGAAGCTGCCAGGGAGGCCTTCGGCCGGTCCGACGGAGGCAATGGACAGCCTGCGAGACCACATCTCTTTCCCACCGGAGACACTGATCGGGCGCGCCGCCGCTCTGTTCGGATTGCTCGCCAACGAAACTCGGCTGAAACTCCTGCTAGCGTTGCATCCACGCATCGAACCCTTGGAGCTACGCGAACTGACCTCGCGCTGTGTGCACGACGAGCCGGATGATCTGATATCCAAGCGCGAACTCTGCGTCTGCGATCTCGCAATGGTGGCCGGCGCTTCATCGTCGATGACGAGCCATCAACTACACCTCCTGCGTCGAGCACGTCTGGTCGAGTTCAGGCGCGCCGGCAAGCATGCGTTGTACAGATTGTCGGATGGACCTCACGCGCATCTCCTGCTTGATGCGCTTGAATACGTCCGCATGGCGAAGCTGACGATGTGCGACAGCGGCGTCGAGTCCAACGGTTAACGTAAATGGAACGCTAGCATGATGGAGCGAGTCAGCGAGCACGCGACGTGCGACCTGCAGGTCGGTGGTATGGACTGCGCGAGCTGTGCAAGCGCCATCGAGCATTCGCTCTCGACTTTGGAAGGTGTCGACGATGTGCGCGTTGACGTCATAGGCGGGCGTGTTCGGGTAGGCTACAGGAACGAACTGCTCACAACCGACGAGTTGGCAGGTGCCATCCGGCGAGTTGGATTCACGGTCAAGGACGAATCGCGTGGCCACGTTGGCGATCGCGATGCCGGACCGGAATCAGGCATTCGTCCATCACTCGGCGTGCGGGGTCGTAGCGGACGCTTCGCGACGACCGCGGTGTCTGGGGTGCTCCTACTTACCGGCTTGGTACTGGGTTGGCTAGGCGCCGAATCGGGACTAACGATGACGGCACTCATTCTCTCCGCTATTGCGGGAGGATGGTTCATTGTGCCGCAAGGTGTACGAGCTGCACGCCATCGCGCGCTCGACATGAATTTCCTCATGAGCGTCGCGGCGGTTGGTGCTGGCGCAATCGGCCAGTGGGGTGAGGCTGCATCGGCAATGTTCCTCTTCTCGGTTGCGCAACTCCTTGAGAGTTACTCCATGGATCGCGCCCGCAATGCGATCAAGGCGCTCATGGATCTGTCGCCCACGGAAGCAACTGTATATCGCGCGGGAGCGGATGTCGTTGTTCCGGCATCGGAGGTCGACATTGGCGAGACGATTCTCGTGCGTCCGGGCCAGAAAATTCCGCTCGATGGCGTTGTAGTAGCCGGCCGATCTGCGGTGAACGAAGCGTCGATCACCGGCGAGTCGATGCCAGTGGACAAGGAGCCGGGCGGGGATGTATTCGCCGGCTCCATTAACGCTCAAGGGTCACTCGATATTCGTGTAACCAGGCACGTCGGAGATACCACGCTCGCCCGCATCATCCACGCGGTTGAAGAAGCCCAGAGCGCCCAGGCACCCTCACAGACATTCGTCGACCGGTTTGCCCGGATCTACACGCCCGTCGTTGTTTTCGCAGCGATCCTCATTGCGATCGTGCCGCCTTCCATGGGGCTCGGCACATGGGAGACATGGATCTATCGCAGCCTTACGATGCTCGTGGTGGCGTGCCCGTGCGCTCTCGTGATCAGTACGCCGATCACGATTGTCTCCGGTCTGGCCGGCGCCGCCCGGGCAGGAATCCTCATCAAAGGGGGGATGTATCTGGAGCGATTGGGTGCGATCACCGTTGTGGCGCTCGACAAGACTGGAACGCTTACTGAGGGAAGGCCGGTGGTAAGGGATATTGTCGCGCTCAGTGAACACATCTCTGAGGAAGAAGTGTTGCGACTCGCTGCCGCTGTTGAGCGTCATTCCGAACATCCGCTAGCGCGCGCGATTGTCGAGTTGGCTGCTGTACGTGGCCTTGCTATTCCGGTGTCCGTAGACTTCGAGGCGCTCATTTCGCGCGGGACACGGGCGTCGGTTGATGGGCATGCGATTTATCTCGGGAATGTTCGGTTAATACAGGAGCATGGGCTTCTTACACCGATTCTCGAAACCGCTCTTTTGCAGATTGAAGCAAGCGGCAAGACCGCGGTGGTCGTGGCGACGGAACGAGAAGCAGTCGGCATAATCGCGATCGCGGACCAGGTGCGATCAGAGGCGAACAATGCAATCGCGGCTCTCCTCAAGCACGGTATTACACCTGTCATGTTGACCGGCGATGCGCAGGGTCCTGCGACGGCGGTGGCGACGCAACTAGGGATCAGCAACGTGCATGCGAAACTCCTTCCAGATGACAAGGTGCGTCTCGTGCAGGAGCTAGAGAGGAACGGAGCGCGCGTCGCCTTCGTCGGCGATGGAGTAAATGATGCACCGGCACTGGCCACAGCCACCGTCGGCGTAGCGATGGGAGTGGCGGGTACGGATGTAGCATTGGAAACTGCCGACGTCGCGCTCATGGCCGACGATCTCATGAAACTTCCTACCGCCGTAGCTCTGGCACAACGCGTCCTCGGCATCATCAAACAGAACATTGTGTTCGCGCTCGTTATCAAGGCTGTGTTTCTGGTACTTGCCGCGACTGGTTATGCGACGCTCTGGATGGCTGTGGCCGCGGACATGGGTGCATCATTGGCGGTTATCGCGAATGGTCTCCGTGCGCTGAAGGTGAGTGAGCGGGCAGCTCACAGGTTGCACTTGATGGTCACCGAACATTCCGCCATGCGGGCGGAATGACTGGTGAATCCGAGGTCCTGCATCGCGGGTTGGTGCTGGTTTTGACCTCATCGCGCACGAGCGCGATGAGCACCGCACGCCTGCGGGAACGATGCAGTGTTCACATACTGCAACTCCGACAGGCGCGGATGCGGTTACGTCTCAGAGGGATCGTGCGTGCAGATCAACTCCGCGTCCCTTATCATTGTGGCGGTTGACTGCCCATTCCTTCCATAACGAGTAGATCGCGGGGATCACCACCAGAGTGAGTATGGTGCTTGTGACCATTCCGCCCACCATTGGCGCCGCGATCCGCTTCATTACGTCAGCCCCTGTCCCCTGACTCCACAAAATGGGGACGAGTCCTGCTATGATCGCCGTCACGGTCATCATCTTGGGCCGCACGCGTTCGACTGCACCGCGCTCGACGGCGGCATCCACATCGCTCCGGTCCAGTAGCTCACCATGCTCGGCACGTTCGTGATACGCCTGATCCAGGTAGATAAGCATGATCACTCCGGTCTCCGCGGCCACCCCAGCCAGGGCAATAAATCCAATTGCCACGGCGACGCTCATGTTGTAATGCAACAGCCACATGAGCCACACGCCGCCCACGAGCGCGAACGGAAGTGATAGCATGACAATAGCGCTCTCCGTCACGCTCCTGAAATTGAAGTAGAGGAGCCCGAAGATGATCGCGAGCGTGATCGGTACGACGATTCGGAGCTTCTGCGATGCACGCTCCAAGGACTCATATTGGCCTGACCACTCAAGTCTGTAGCCTGGGGGAAGTGTGAGCTTCGCTGCGAGCAGCTTCTTTGCGTCACCAACGTAGCTCCCGATATCGCGGCCCTGGACATCGACATAGACGATGTTGTTGAGATACGCGTTCTCGGACTTGATGAGCGTCGGACCCTTGACGACCTCGATGTGCGCGAGTTCACCCAACGCTACCTGCGCGCCGGACGGCGTGGCGACCAGGACATTTCCAACTTGCTCGGGGTTGTCGCGCAGCGCGCGCGGATAGCGCACGAGCACGCTGTACCGTTCGCGTCCTTCAATTACCTGTCCGGCGTCGACACCTCCCACCGCTGCGCTCAACGCCATCTGCACGTCGTCTCCTGTTAGCCCGTAGCGCGCCGAGGCCGCACGATCGACCGTAACGTCGAGGTATTTTCCACCTACCGCACGTTCGGCGAAAACGGTGTTGGTCCCCACGACCGCGGGCAGGATACCCTCGATCTCCTTGCCGATCTGATCCAACGTATCCAGACTCGGTCCGAAGATCTTGATGCCTACTGGAGTCTTGATACCGGTCGCGAGCATGTCGAGCCGGTTCTTGATCGGCATCGACCACATGTTGCCCACACCGGGCGTTTTCACAGTGGCATTCGCCTGAGCCACGATAGAGTCGTATGTCACATCCGGTCGCCAATCCTTCTTGTCCTTCAAGACGGCGATCGTCTCGATCATCGACATCGGCGCCATGTCAGTCGCGGTCTCTGCACGACCGATCTTGCCCAGGACCATCTGCACTTCGGGAATCTTTGCAAGAGCCGCGTCACGCTGCGTGACGATCTCTTTGGCCTGTTCGCTCCCGACACCGGGGAAGAGCGATGGCATGTCCATGATGGCTCCTTCGTTCAGGGGCGGCATGAATTCACTGCCGATGTGCGACCATGGGTAGATGGTCACGAGCAGCACAACGCCAGCCGCGATGATCGTTGGCCACCGACGCCTGAGCACAAACTCGATGACCGGTCGGTAGACTTTGATCAGGAACCGATTAACTGGGTTGGCCGACTCAGGCTTCACCTTGCCACGGATGAAGAGGCCCATCATTACCGGCACAAGCGTGATCGAAAGCAAGGAGGCCGATGCCATTGAGAGTGTCTTGGTCCACGCGAGCGGCTTGAAGAGCCTGCCTTCCTGATCCTGAAGCGCAAAGACCGGAATAAACGACACGGTGATGATCAGGAGCGAGATGAAGAGCGACGGACCAACCTCCTTCGCCGAGTCGATCACCACCTCCCAGTGCGTTCGTGGGTTTCCGTCACGCTCATTGTGCTCGATGTGCTTGTGCATGTTCTCCACCATCACGATCGCCGCATCTATCATTGCGCCGATTGCGATGGCGATCCCGCCCAAGCTCATGATGTTGGCACTCAGACCCAGGAGGTGCATCGCCAGCAGCGCCATCAGAATGCCGATCGGTAGAGTCAGGATCGCGACCAGGGCGCTCGACCCGTGCATGAGAAACAGCAGCGTCACAGCCGCTACTATCAACGACTCCTCGAACAACTTGCTTCGTAGCGTCGCGATCGCGCTCTCGATCAACCCGGACCGGTCATAGCCGTCGACAAAGACTACGCCCTTCGGCAGCGCTTTCTGCAGCTCGGCCATCTTCGCTTTCACACCGTTTATGACGGCGAGAGGATTGCCACCGTAGCGCATGACGACCCATCCGGTTACGATCTCGCCCCTTCCATCCAGGTCGGCGATGCCGCGTCGAATTTCCGGGCCGAGCTGCACGTTGGCCACGTCACCAACCGTAACTGGCGTACCCCCGGGCCCGTTGCCAATCGCCACGTTGCGAATGTCGTCCAGACTGTTGAAGCGCCCGCGGCCACGAACCACGTACTCGGAACCACCCATCTCCAATACGCGACCACCGACATCCTGGTTCGATGCGCGGACGGCTTGGCTCACTTTCTGGATCGGGATATTGTAGGCCAGGAGTTTGGCCGGATCGACATCCACCTGATATTGCTTCTCGTACCCACCCAGAGATGCGATCTCAGCAACGCCGGGAACAGCAGTGAGTGCGGGACGGACAGTGAAGTCCTGCAAGCCGCGCAGCTGCGCCAGATTGAGCTTGCCGCTCGTGTCGGCCAGGATGTACTGCATCACCCAGCCCACACCAGTTGCATCGGGGCCCATCACCGGCGACGCACCTTGCGGAAGCTTTGCTTGTGCGCTGCTCAGATATTCGAGCACTCGACTGCGTGCCCAATAGAGATCGGTGCCATCCTCGAACACCACGTACACCGCCGAAAGACCGAACTGGCTCATGCCACGCACGAATTTGATGTGCGGCACCTTGAGCATCTCGGTCGAAAGCGGATACGTAACCTGATCCTCCACAGTCTGCGGCGCCTGGCCGGGCCACTCGGTCATGACGATTACCTGCACGTCCGACAGATCCGGAATCGCGTCCACGGGCGTTCTGAACATCGCCCACGTACCTGCGAGCACGACCACGAGCGTACCCAGAAGCACCATGAGCTTATGGTTCACTGACCACTCAATAATTCGCTTGAGCATTGCTCTATCTCCGCGGTTTTGGTGGTGCCGGAGGCATCTGCATTTGCTTCTGCATTCCAGACATGCCGTTCACATTAGCGCCCTTGTCGTTCATCCCTGGCATGTTCTGCATCGCTTTGTCGCCCGATCCCATGCTGCCGATCATGCTCTTCATTACTTCACCTAGATTGGACTCGGAGTCGAGGAGGAACTGCGCCGATGTCACTACGCGTTGCCCAGCTTCGAGACCGGAGAGGATCTCAGTGTAGTCGCCCGCAACTCGCCCGAGCTCTACATCGTGCGGCATGAGAGTGCCATTACCCATGTCCACGAAGACGATGTTCCGATCACCCGTCTGGAGAACAGCCGAGTTGGGAACAGTGAGTGCTGAGCGACTCGGGGTCGAGAGTCGTACGGTTGCATACATGCCGGGCTTGAGCACACCGTCACTATTTGGGACCACGATGCGCGCTTTGATCGTGCGTGCCTCTGGCTGCAACGTTGGGTACACATACGCAACGCGACCCTTGTATGTATGGCTGGGGAGTCCTGTGAAATCGATGTCGGCCACGGAGCCGACGCGTACGCCGGCTGCGTCCACCGCACGCAATTGGGCGTCGACCCAGATGTCCGACAGGTTGGCGATGGTGTAAAGCTCTTCGCCCGATGTTACCGCCTGTCCCTGTAGCACCTTCTTGTCGACAACGATGCCCGATACTGGAGCATAGAGCGTGAGTGTGCGGCGCACGCGACCCGTGCGCAGGATCTGATCTATCTGTGCGTCCGAGATGTCCCACAGCTGCAAACGCTGGCGGGACGCATCCGCCAGATCAGTTTGCCCTGTTGATACTCCCGGAATGCTGCTCTTGCCAATGCTGCGATCTACCTGGCTGGCCAACAGAAGCTCCTGTTCTGCAGCCACCAGTTCGGGGGAATAGATGTCGAGCACGGGCTGCCCGCGCCGCACTCGCTGTCCGGTTGAATTGACGTAGAGTCGGTCCACAAAGCCGCCGACCTTAGGCGCGATCTGCGCCATCTTCGTCTCGTCAAATGTGACCGTGCCGATGGTGCGTGTCTCACTGGTTAGTGGACGAACTTCCGCGGTATCGAAAGTCACACCGAACTGATGGATCTGCGACGCGGTCAGCGTGACGGCCCCGTTTGCGGTGCCATTCATTCCAGCCATCCCCGCCATACTTCCGCCTTTGGGGCCACTCCCGCCGCTATTTGTATTGCCATTTGTATTGCTATTTGTATTGCTACTCATGCCGGGCATCCCGGCCATGTCGCCGCCAGAGGAGCTAGCCGCTGCAGACGGTTTATGACGCGACACCAGAAGCCACACGGCTCCCGCAATGAGAACAGTCACGATACCTGCAACAGCGAAGCGCTTCACGCGGTTACGGCCGTAGTTGGATGGTTCGTTCATCGGTGTCATCGAAGCACCTCCGTACCTACTGTTCGTTGGAGTTCGGCGATTGCCTTCGCGAAATCGGTGAGCGACCGCCAGTACGCGGTCTCGTAGTTGAACACCGCCGCTTGCGCATCGACTAGCGAGGTGAAGTCGACACGTCCGACCTGATAGCTTGCAGTCGCCGAGGTAAACGTCGCCCGTGCCTGCGGTAGCACCGCCTTGAGCGACAGCGCGAGCATGGTGCGCTCGCGCTCGACGTCGCTCACGCGCGTCGCAACTTCTTGTCGGATCGAATTGACATCGGCCATGCGCTCTGCCTCCAACGCGCTTAGCTCCGCCGCGGCGCCTACCACTTCCTGGTCCTGTTTCCGTCGCTTCTGTAGCCGGAGCGGGACCGAGATGAAGAACGAGACGTAATCATTGAACTGCGGCCGCTGATCGTACTCGAGCGAGATATCGAAATCCGGCAGGTGTGCTTTGCGTGCGAGCGCAAGTCTCTGCTCCTGAGCGCCGATGCGTGCCTCGCGCGCCCGGAGCATGGGGCTGTGTGCCATCGCAAGAGCTACGAGCGAGTCGAGTGGGAGAAGAGGAGAATCGGACGCGGCGGCCCCAAGTGCATTCGACGAGAAGTGCACCTGCGACCCAGAGTCCACGACCGCGAGACGTGCGATCTCCTTGGGGATAACTGCAACGCGGACAGGCGTGGTACTCGGACGGTCAAGCACCGCGTTGAGACGCGCCAACGTGGAGCGCTCCTGGGCGTCCAGCGATGCTGCTTCATCGCCCAAGCGTGCCACCTCAACGCGAGCCCGGAGTACGTCGGCCTGCGCACTGTTACCCACGGTGTACTGGGTCTCAGTGATCCGGGCCAGGCTCGCCAGGACTTCTGCATTGTGCTGCACGATGTCCCGCGCGCGCCTTACGAACGCCAGGTCGTAGTATGCATCACGAACGTCTCGCTCCACGTCCAGCCGCTGCTGTGCGAGCGTAGCGCGTGCCGCGGCCTCGTCTTCTTCAGCTGCGCGTGTCGCCAGCGACAATTTCCCGGGATATGGAAACGTCTGCGTCACGCGTAGCATGTTCATGGTGAAGTTGTCGGAATAGCCCGGCTTCCCATACGGGAAGTCCAGCACGCCGGCCATGAGCATTGGATCGGGCCTTGCTCCGGCCGGACCTATCGTGGCGTGCGTGACGACAACTCGAGACGCTGCAGCACGTACTGCCGGATTAGTGGCTCGGGCGAGTGCGACGAGCGAGTCGAGCGCTGCCGCTCCTGAGTCTGGCTCGCTCGCGGGCCGCACAAGCTGCACAGTAGCCGACGAGTTGTAATTGGAAACGGGTAGGGATGTCGCCGCTTGCCCATTGGCAGAATGGGAGACCGTGACAAGGGCTATGAGAACGCCGATGGTTGCGACACGACATGGAATGCCGAGCCTACGAGACCAGGCACGTTGCACGCATCGCTGCCGACGCAAAGTGCGCCCGCAAAATTTGGGATACATGAATCCTTCGATTGAAGTCCGGGATCACCATCCGGGCCGTCATTTGTGACGACGCGGCATGGTCGATCCTGTCCGGTGCATCCGAGGACGCTGCCGGGCGGCGTACGGGCGGCTACGTTAGTAGCCGATTGTAGGCTGGACTAAGCCCGCGGAGGGGGGAGCTCTGGCGCCGAGGTTTGCGAGAGAGGAACAATCACCGGTGCGGACACGACTACGGCGGGTACTCTTGGCATCGTGAGCGTGACAGCACGACCGGCCGGAATGACGCTCGGCGCGCAAGCCGCCATGGTCACGCACTGCGCAGGCTGACCATGGCCATCACACGGCTGATCGACCGGAGTCCGAGCGTTGCCCTGACTAGCGCGGTGCTGGCCGTGCAAGGCTACTTGTGATGCACTCGGCATTGCTTGCATCGACGATATGCCATCGCTACTCGGCATAAGGCACAGCATTCCACCCCCCGCCAGCGCCAGCTGGAAGGTCAACACGCCGGATAGCAGCGTGGCGACGAAAGAGGAGAGCCTCGTGGAGAGCCTCGTGGAATGGCGCCTGGAAACCGCGATCATGAGGAAGGATAGTACCATCGCGGGAAAGGAAGTTCCAGAGGAGCAAGCGATTGTGCCGTTGCTGATGCCGCAGATTCATATGAATTGTGGCTGTAGGTGGGGTATGATTACAGGAATATCCTTATCTGATGACTGCCTTCCAGGCTACATCGGTATTGACCTGTCCCGAGTGTGCTTACGCGGAGACACTCGAGATGCCGACTGATGCGTGTGTCTTCTTCCACGAATGTGCAGGCTGCGGCACAGTGCTCCATCCTAAGGCTGGCGATTGCTGCGTCTATTGCTCATACGGCTCGGTACCGTGCCCGTCCATTCAGACGGGAATGACTGACTGCTGTAACGCCGATCGGGCCGAGTCCGTGGCCTTGGTCGCTCCTCTCAGCCGCAGTCGTCAATAATGAGCCGTATGCTTCGCGTCGCTGACAGCGCTGGGTAATCGGCGCAATACTCGCCGCTCTCTGCTGCGCTGGCGCGCCCCTCATCGTGAGCGTGCTCGCAGCGCTCGGACTCGGATTCCTGAGGAGCGACGCCATTCTCCTCCCCTTCATGAGCGTGGCGCTCGTGATTGCGTTATGGGGATGGCTGGTCACCCCGATTCGTGGCCGTCCGCGATAAATAGGCGTCGACTGGCTTGATTGGACCTTGCGCCTCTACCCGACTATAGGAACTAGACTCCCAATCAAGAGTTCACGCTTGTTGGTTCGGGAATTGGTTCTCACAGAGGAAAGTCATGGCGAAAGATGCTGGTAGGCTAATCCAAGTAAAGGCGAGCGGGCTCATGTGCTCGTTCTGCACTATGTCAGTTGAGAAGGCCCTCGGCCGCCTCCCGGGCGTACGTAGCGTTCAGGTGAACCTGGTTCATGGCATCATTCTCGTGGACGCCGATCCCAGCCAGATTACCGAACAGCAGGTCGCGCAAAAGGTCGAGAAGTTAGGCTACACGGTGGTCGGGACCGAGGCCCAACAGTACGCGACAGACGAGGCCATTTTCACCACGGTTCGTCGTCGTGGGTTTCTAGCAGTCGCGCTTGCCATCGCCGATACGCTTTTTGACCCGCTCAATCTGTTCGGTATTCCGGATCGCGTACGCACCATCGTCAGCGCCGTCGTCGCGCTCGTAGTACTTGTCTGGATCGGTTATCCGATCCTCCGGAAGACATTGATGGCGGTGGGGCAGCGAGTTATCAACGCTAACGTCCTTCTTTCGAGCGGAGCATGGGGCGCGGTCGCAGTGGGTGCCGCACACTTTGTGGACCCGGCGCGATGGCCCAATTTCTTTCCTGTCGCCGCATGGCTGATGGGACTGCACCTCCTCTTCGGTTACCTCAAGCTCGGGACACGAAAGCGAGCTGCGGAGTCTGTCCGCCGCTTGCTGTCCCTCCAAGCGCAGGAAGCACGTGTGATCCGAGGTGGCACCGAAGTCGAGGTGTCTGTCGCGGATGTACATCCCGGTGAGGTGATCGCGATTCGTCCCGGCGAACGTGTGCCGCTGGACGGCGTCATTCGGAATGGCGCGTCGAGCTTCGACGTATCCGCTGTCACGGGAGAGAGCGCACCCGCATACCGCGACGTTGGTGGCGAGGTCGTCGGTGGCACGATGAACATCGACGGCTTCGTGCATGTCGAGGTGACGCGCGCCGCATCGCAAGGCTTTGTGAGCCAGGTCGTTCGCCTCATGCGGCAGATCGAGGAACGGAAGCCACCGATCGAGCTCTTGATGGACCGGCTCATGAATTATTACGGGCCAGTCGTCTACGTCGTCGCGGCCCTCGCGTTCATCGGATGGCTCTTCGTCTCGGGCGACGCGATCCGCGCCACCCTCGTCGCTGTTTCGGTCATCATTCTAGGCTATCCCTGCGCGCTCGGACTCACGACACCCTTGATCCTGGCGATTGGCGGCGGTCTTGGAATCGCTCGTGGGCTGCTCGTCAGGGCCGGTGAGTTCTTTCAGGCGCTGGCCGAGACCAACATGGTCGTCTTCGACAAGACGGGCACACTCACGTATGGGCGTCCGACCGTCCGCGAAGTGATCGTATTTGATAACAGTTCGAACAACAGCGAGCAGGATGTGCGCGACACCCTCTCTTGCATAGCCGCGGTAGAAGCTGGTAGTGAGCATCCGCTCGCAGGAGCCATTGTCCGTTATGCGGAATTTCAAGAGGTACAGCCGAGTGATGCAACCGACTTCCGCGCCGTGCCGGGCCAGGGCGCCATCGCAACGGTGAACGGAGAGCACGTGCTAGTCGGGCGCCGGTCGTTCCTCGAACACGAAGGTGTATCGTTTGCGCCCGACGCACTCACGCGTACAGCACGGCTCGAAGCGAGCCACACCGTGGTGTACGCGGCGGCAGGAGATCGTCTCATTGGCGCCGTCGCACTCCAAGACATGCCGCGTCCTGGGACTGCGCGTGTGATGCGGCGGCTTCGTGCCCTTGGCATTCGTACCGCGATACTCACGGGCGACAGCCGCGCCGTTGCGGACGCTATCGCGCATGATGTTGGCGTGGACGAGGTGTACGCCGATCTGCTGCCGCAGGACAAGGTCACGATCATCGAGCGTCTGCAAAAGGAGGGACGCACGGTTGCAATGGTAGGAGACGGAATCAACGATGCCCCCGCGCTCGTCCAATCGGACGTGGGAATCGCGCTCGGCGCCGGGACGGACATCGCGATGGAATCCGCGGGCGTCGTATTGGTGAGTGACAAGTTGGAAAAGGTAGTGTCGTCCATCCTCCTCGGTCGTGCCTCACACGCAAAGATGCGTCAAAACATCGCCATCGCGGTCGCGTTCAACGTCCTCGGAATCACGCTTGCGGTGCTCGGGCGCATCACCACACCGCTCGCGATTGCGATCATCATCGCATCAGTGTTCGCGGTGCTGCTCTCGACCCTCTCCCTCCTCCGACTGAACCTTGGCGCGAATGAGTTGGACGGCAAGCTAGCCAGCGAGCTCGACTCCAACGCATCGCTCGTCGAAGCGGTGATCCCGGCGCGCCGGATGCATTGCGAGTCGTGCGCACGGAAGATCACCGAGCGTCTCTCCAAACTGGACGGCGTCCGTACTGTGGCGCCGGATGCCAGTCGAAAGGAGGTGTTCGTGGCCTTCAACCCGGAACGTATGAGCGAAGATCGGCTTTGTGACGAATTGACTGAGTTGGGCTTCCGGTAGTGGTCAGCCGGTTAGGTGAAACTTCGGTGGTGAAACTTCGGTGATACGACCGGCACTGCGGTTGTTCTCGTCGCACAACCCTGGAATGCGGAATGAGACGGTCGAATGAATCCAGCAGATTTCATTGACCACCTCTCGAATGCTGTCGCGCACTACCCGCTAGTAGCACTATCGGTCGCGATTGCTGGCGGGATATTCTCGACCAGTTCGTGCCCCTGTACGCTCCCTGCGGTCGTAGGGATCGTTGGCTACGTCGGATCACCCGGGGATGCGCGGACCGTGGTTGCGGCGGATGCGCGCGCGCGACGAAGGTATGGAGTCGCGCTCTCGGTCTCGTTCTTCGTCGGCCTGACGCTCACACTCACGGTGCTTGGCACGATCGCGGCCGTGATCGGGCGCCTGCTCACGCGCTGGAACGCGGCGTTTGCCTTGGGCGCGGCGGCTCTGACCTTCGCGGCGGGGCTCGCCACGCTCGCTGGTCCGGCGCTCCGCAAGCGTGTTCCGGACCCCGCTGTACGTCAGCGCAGTGGTGTGCTCGGAGCCTTCGCTTACGGCGTTTTTTATAGCGTCGCCACGATTACGACATCTGCAGGACCACTGCTGCTCCTCCTCACCGCGGCAGCGGCTGTCGGGCGACCGACCTACGGCGCGGCGTTGTCGCTTGCCTATGGCATGGGGCGCGGCCTCCCGTTCCTCGCGGTCGGACTCTTCGCGGGTCGGATCGGAGTCTGGCTCGAGCGCGTCGACCGAGCTCGCCGCGCTGTCGAGGTAGTGAGTGGGGTCACTCTCCTCGGACTCTCGATTTACTTCGTTCAACTGGCGACGATCCAGTAGCGACCGTTGGAAGAAGTTAGCGAAAGTTATAGCGTTTGTACGATGTCTTAACATCGCAATCACGGGACACGATACCGATCGCGCTACGCTCGCTGCACCGTTGCCCGATATCCGAGGTTCGTGATGACCTCAATGAGCTTGGCGGGGGAGGTCTTCGTGGGATCGTAGACGACGATAGCCTGAGAGCGCTGGACGCTCACGACTGCGCGTTCTACACCGGGCGCGCGCTTGAGCATAGCAGTGATCGTGTGCTCGCAACTTACGCAGTACATGCCACTCACATGCAGAATGACCTGTCTGGTGTCGGCGGTCGTGCGGAGAACCGTGCTGGTATGCGCAGAATACTCAGTTGATGCCGCAACGCTGCTCTCGATCGAAGTCGGATAAGAGTCCGATCGGACGGCCACAACTGCGCCGAGCACAAGCACAGCACCCGCTGCCGCTAGCGTGGCTCGCTGCACACGGGTGAACGATGGAAAGTGCATCACTCCTCACCTTGTGGTAGTAACCGTCTAACGTCATAAGCTACATCGTCTACTCGGTAGAGAGTCAAGCGAGCAGGATGCACTCGAGAGTTGGGCTCCGGCCGGTCAGGCTGCGCACATCTCGTATGCGTCTCGACGGCCGACTCGGCTGGAGCGCTTGACCTCTAGCCGAGTAGAGTGCTCAAGTTTCGGCAATGACGCAAACCGCTGACCGCTCGCCGTCGGACGCCTCTTCCCGAGACCGCGAGCGCCTCGTTCGATCGCTTGCAGCAGCCACCTTCCTGGTGTTCTTCCAAGCGTACATGGTCGCACCGCTCATCCCGCGGCTCGCCGAGGTTTTGGGCGCACCTGTCGCGACAGCGGGTCTCATTGTGCCTGCGTACCTGATCCCCTACGGAATTGCTACGCTCGCGTACGGCCCATTAGCGGACCGCTTCGGCCGGAGCCGTCTGATGCTTGGCTCTCTTGCTGCATTCGTCGTCCTCGTTCCGCTCACTGCGACGGCGCAATCCATATGGGGGCTCCTCGCTTGGCGCGTTGCGACTGCGCTGGGCACGAGTGGGCTGGTGCCGTTGGGCCTCGCCCTCATAGGCGCGCTCTACCCTTACGAGGCGCGTGGACGGCCGCTGGGATGGTTGTTCGGAGCGATGGCTGGTGGGATGGCTACCGGTTCAACCTTGGGCGCGGTGTTGGAGCCGGCGCTCGGGTGGCGCGGTGTTTTCCTCTCTGTTGGCGCACTTACGCTTCCTGTGGCGGCGTTGGTAATCCACGATCGACACCTGCTCGATTCTGGGAACCGAGCACGCGGCCCCATTCGCGATCTTGTGACGGCCTACCGCACACTGCTTGCACCTGGGCGCGGTCTCCGGACCTACGCGTACGTGTTCACCAACGCCGTCTTCCACTCAGGCGTCTTCACATGGCTTGGGCTCTATTTTGTGCGCCGCTACGGCTTGGGCGAGGTCGGAATCGGGCTCGCGCTCTTGGGCTATGGTATACCCGGTTTCGCACTGGGCCCCATTATTGGGCGCGCAGCTGATCGGTGGGGGCGACGCTGGCTTGTTCCTTCCGGGCTCGCAATTGCAGCCACCGCAGCAATGCTGCTCGTGCCAAGACTTCCGCTGACCGCGGCGGCGATAGTCGTCACCGTGCTCTCGCTCGGTTATGACATGACGCAGCCGCTCCTGGCCGGCATTGTCACGAGTTTGGGCGGCCCCCGTGGCGGCCAAGCGATGGGTCTCAATGTGTTTCTCCTCTTCACCGGGTTTGGGCTCGGCAGCCTCATCTTCGGTGCAGCACTGGGCCTTGGCTTCGCCTCTGCACTAATCCTCTTTGGGACATTCCAGCTCCTGACAGCAACCCTCGCCGTGCCACTTTTCCGCAATGAGCACCAGCAGCAGTAGACGTGACTGACCGTCCTGAACTAATAACCCTTGACTCTCTACTTAAGTAGAGAGTGTATCATGCTTGTGAGGCCTGAGATGGCGAAACGTGGCCCGAGCTCATCGGCTCGATTGCAGTGACACTCGCATCTTCTGGAGTACGGCAGGTGAGAGCGTTGTGGAGTAGGTACCAACATGATCGAGAGGGACGACCGTGACTGGATCTGGGACGGACATGTCGGCCGGGCAGAATGCACGAAGATTGCTCGCCGGAGACGTAGCGAAACGGCTCAGCATTGGCGTGCAGACGCTGCACTACTACGAGCGCGAAGGACTGATTCCAGCGCCGGAGCGTACGGAAGCGGGATATCGTCTCTACACTTCCGAGTTGATCGAACGCATCGCGTTTATCCGTAAAGCGCAGGCGCTCGGCCTTCCACTGGACGAGATCAAGGAAATCCTCGACCTCGCAGCGCAAGGCGCGTGTCCATGTGGACATGTTCAGCGCGCGTTGGCCGCCAAGCTCGTCGAAGTCGACCAGAAACTGCGTCAGCTACGCAGCTTCCAACTGGAATTGGCGGCCTTGATTGAGCGGAGCGGTGAACTGAGCGCACGGTGCGATGAGGCGCAGATTTGTTCCATTGTTGAAGACGCGTCTCCACTCCACGGAGCAAGTCAGGTGACAATTCCGCTCACGCCGAAACGCGCATAGCCGCAGCGGCAGGCTTAAAGGTGCTTGCCGTACGTCTCCAGACAGATCATGTCGTGTTGGCCTGAGATTGAAGGAAGATCCCTTTCCCTCCGCTTGAGCTCCAAGGATAGGCTTGTCCCACAGAACTCTCAGATGGCGATCTACGATTGACCGGATTGACGGGATTATGACGGGATTATGACGGGATTGACGGGTTTAGCATGAATGTACGCATCAGGACATAATGCGTCGCTCGACCCGCACCCTGTGCGAGCAACACGCCTTTATTGGTCAGGAAACGAAGGTCGCGAAGAGCAGTAGCCTCAGACACACCAGCGACCCTCATATAGACCGCAGTCGTAATCACCGGTTCCTCACGCAATGCGAGAACGGTTGCGATTTGCCGATCGTTCAGACCTAGCTCAGTAAGCCTCTCAGGCGTCCATAAGCTCTTCCGGAAGATGACAGCAAATCCGCCCGGTTCAGCAATGAATTCTGGATCTGGTAGCCGCGCCTCGCGGCAAAGCTCAAGCATGCGCGTCGTGCCGGTCCCGTAGCGCTCGACCCAATAGTCAATGAAACAAATTTCGGCAACGAGTGGATTCCGCCGCTCTGAGCGATGCGGATCTTGGCGGAGCATTTCAGGCGTGATGCCCGTTAGGAGCGCTCCGGGGCTCATAAGCACCAATCGATCGGAATACATCCGAAGTTGAACCTCAGTACCTACACGTGTGTAGTCGCGATGGACCACAGCATTTGTGATCGCTTCTTTGATCGCAAGATCAGGATAGCCCGACGTCTCCTGTCGCCGAGTACGCTCGATCACATCGCCCCCACGGTCTTCGCCCGCATCGATACGATGCGCGTCATTATCCTGATCCTGGAACGTGATCCGTGACGGGTTCGACAGCGCGACAATGCGAAGCGCCGAATCAATCTGTTCGAAAACGGTTCCCGTACAGTTGGGATAGGCGTCAAAATCGTTGATGGTTCGGAAGAACGCCGCAGAGATGACGGCGGATCGACATCGCCGTTGCGGCTCACGGCCGAATAGGAGGAGTGCCGCGTTCGTTGGCCTATTATCGACGAGCAATCCCAGATTTCCCAGGATAATTGGCACGGGATCGGACACGTGAACACGCGCTGGGAGACGCGGCCAGGGCTCCCGGCGTATGTGAAGCACTACGTGCGGCACGGTCAAGAGCGCCACTCAGTAGCATGAATGAGATCCAGTGGCGTACACGCCCGACGGCGACCCCTTCTAGTCCACAGGCGGGCTACGCGTGACAAAAACCAGGAGCAAGACGCCAAGGACCGGCATGCCGACCGACAATATCTGGCCCATGCTGAACGGACCAACAATGAGCCCGAGCTGCGCGTCAGGTTGCCGCGTGAACTCGATAAGAAAACGGAACACGCCATACCCGATCAGGAACGCACTAGCCAATAACCCGGAGCGGTACCAGCCGCGTGCGAGACTCAAGCGCGCGAGGGTCCAGATGATGAGTCCGAGCAACACACCCTCCGCAAGAGCCTCGTACAGCTGCGACGGATGCCGCGGAATACGGAGAGGGTCGGTAGGAAACACCATCGCCCACGCCACGTTGCTCGGGCGACCGTACAGCTCGCCATTGATGAAGTTTCCCATTCGACCGAAGAACAGTCCCGGTGTTCCGGCCAGCGCGAGCAGATCAGCAACTGCGAGAAAGCGGACTCTGTGTACGCGCGCGAATAGCACGCAAGCAATTGTAATCCCAAGAACAGCGCCGTGAAAGGAGAGGCCTCCGTGCCAGACACGCAGTAGTTCCATCGGATCTCGCACGAACTGCGGTCGGTCATATACGGCCGCGTAGATCAGACGAGCCCCAACGAGCATCCCGATGACGAGATACCCAATCCAGCTGTCGAGGTCAGCCTTGCTGATTGGCAGAACAGCGCGTGCCGTCTGCGTGCGGACGAGACGATAGCCGAGCACGTAGCCCACGGCGTACATGACGCCGTACCATCGGATCGCAAGCGGTCCGATGGAGACAATGACAGGCGGGATGTGTGGGTACGGGATCGTCATATCCTGCGCCCATGCGATTCGACCGACAGATCGGAGACCACTCGGCAGATGGCCACGCCCTTGAATTGCATCGGCATCGTTAAAGCATGTAGCTGACGTCGCTCGAGCTGGTGGGATACGCGTAGATCATGTGCCTCAGGTCTGACGCAGTCAGTTCGTGCCTCGCGGCGAGCGCAAAAATGTTGATGACATCGGCGGCGTCGGGCCCCAGGAGGTGAGCACCGAGGACGCGATCCGTGTCGTTGTCGACGATGGTCTTGAACATGGCACAAGCTCGTGCACCCGCCGGTTTGAGAACCAGCCTGCCGTGTCCCCGCACTTCACACGAATATCGAGCCCCTGCTGGCGAGCTTCCGCCTCCGTCAGACCCACGGTTGCGAGCGGAGGCTCTGTAAATACCACGCTCGGTATGCCCCGATAGTCCGGTCGTTTCGTGTTGCCGTGCAGTAGGTTGGATGCGACGATGATCCCCTCGTGCCCCGCGACTGGTGTGAGCGGGAGCGAGCCCCGTGAGAGTGCGCAATCGCCCGCCGCATAGACGCGCGGGTTTGTCGTGCTCTGCATGAACTCGTTCACCACGATTGCCCCCCGCTTGTCCACATCCACACGCCCCAACTCCAGGTCGAGCCGTTTCGTCCTGGGGATACGGCCGGCTCCGTGCACCACGAGATCCGCCTCGATCACCCCTGTCCCGGACTCTGTCGCAACGTGCACGCGATACCAGCTGCCGTGTTTCTCGACCGCAGTTACATCGACGCCTATCCTAAGATCGATGCCCACACTTCTCGTGTGGGCTACAAGCCGTTGTACCAGATCCTGATCGAAGTGCGCGAGCGGTGCGCCGCGGCCAAGCATTACCGCATGACTTCCTGCGCGCTGCACGATGTGGGCGAATTCGAACGAGATGTAGCCCGCTCCGATGAAGGCGATGCGTACCGGCAACTCGTCGAGCTCCAGGAAATCAGTGCTCGTGCGAACGTGCTCCTCACCCGGGATATGGAGTGGAACCGGTGTGGCGCCGCTGGCGATGACGAACTGCTTCGCATGAATCTCACGCGTGTTACCATCGCGGTCAGTGACAACCATGCGATCGTCCGCCGTGAAGTGGGCACGACCGTGAAACGCAACGATCCCGGCCTTCTCGAACGCCGCCTCGGTGCGCGCGGGAACCGGCCCGGTGAACGTCCGCTTGAAGCGCATCAGCGCGGGCCAGTCGATCCGTGTGTCGCCTTCGATGCCGGAGCCGGTCATCCGGCGCTGCCAGTCAATCACTGCGGCGCCGCCGACAAGAACCTTCTTTGGATCACAGCCGCGAACCGCACAGGTACCACCGTACGGCTGGTCATCGACAATGGCCACGCGCCATCCTGCGGCGCTGCACTTTGACGCAGGCCCTGAGCCACCAGCTCCAGTTCCAATAACGACCAGATCGAATGAATCGCTCATGATATCCCATTCGCGTTGAAACGTCCCCACCATCTACGATAAGCTCCGTACTGTAGTACGGAGTCAAGGCCGCCCGCGAGGTCAGTCGGCATGTGCGCTACGTGTGCCCAAGTCGCTACTAAGCCGCTCTCGTACAGAAGGAGCGTCATCTTCATCGCAACGCATCGATAAGCGGACAGCGCACGGGGTCGTAATGCGCGCGACATTCACTCACTAGTTTTGACAGCGCAATCTCCATCCGCGCAAGATCGGCCAGACGAGCGCGCACATCTGCAAGCCGTACGGCACCGAGCCTTGCGGCCTCGCTGCAATGGGTGCCGTCCTCGAGCTTCAGCAGTTCGCCAATCTCATCCAGGGTGAAGCCCAGCCGCTGGGCTGCCTTTACAAACTTTACTCGCGCCACGTCCGCACCATTGTAGCGGCGAATGCTGCCAAAGACCCGGTGCGGCTCGCGTATCAGGCCCTTACGCTGGTAGAAGCGGATCGTTTCAACATTGACCCCGGCCTCAGTAGCAAATACTCCGATGGTCAGGCCATCCGAAATACTGTCCATTTGGTTTGACTCCGCTTCCTTGACACCGTACTTGAGTACGGAAATATATTCTGCCCCTATATACCAGACTTGGACGGAAACAGGCACATGTCCGGACAGAATAGTGCAAGGCCAACCCGTCCCTAAAACCGAATCTCGGAAGGCCAGCCACATGTCTAAGGAAAATTTGACCAGAGATGATTCCCTCACGCGCGGTGCCGACAAGGTCGGCGTCATCGGCGCAATCATTGCAGCGATGGGCTGCGCGGCATGCTTTCCCGCCCTCGCGAGCCTTGGTGCCGCTATCGGGTTGGGCTTTCTCAGTCAGTTTGAGGGGGTATTCATCCGCTACCTGCTGCCGCTCTTTGCACTCATCGCGCTGCTGGCCAACCTCGTCAGCGGCATGCGTCACAAGCAATGGCTTCGCACGGCGCTCGGCCTCATTGGCCCGCTACTCGTGATGGCCGCCGCGTTGTTCATGGTGCTGTATGGCTGGCCCACCGCGTGGCTGCTCTATCCCGGTCTTGTACTGATGGTTGCGGTATCAATCTGGGACCTGGTAGCTCCACCGTATAAAGTCTGCGATGCACCGAACACAAGCTCGGCCTCGACCTGAGTGCGTGGCCAGGATGACGTCGTAGACGCATTTCCATTACGTCATCCCGAACAAGCTAGCGCCGTCACCTTTCACGAATATCATGAACGAACAACCAGTTACGACAACTCGCATCGGCCGCACCGAGCGTGCCGGTGTTAGGCACATCGATACGGAGCAGCGCCTCCGCGTGGCCATCATCGGCACCGGCGGTGGGGCCATGGCCGGCGCGATCAAGGCCGCTGAACTCGGCGCTCAAGTCACACTCATTGAGCGCGGACCCATCGGCGGTACCTGCATCAACATCGGCTGCGTGCCATCGAAGATCATGATCCGCGCCGCCCATATCGCCCATCTGCGCCGCACGAGTCCGTTCGACGAGGGAATTTCCAACACGGCGCCGACGGTTCGGCGTGACCAACTGCTCGCGCAGCAGCAGGGCCGCGTAGATGAACTGCGCCACGCCAAGTATGAGAGTATCCTGAATGCAAATCCGAACATTCACGTCGTGCACGGAAGCGCACATTTCCGGGATGCGGGATCACTCATCGTCACACTCCCCGCCGGCCGAGAAACTGAAGTACGTTTCGACCGCTGCCTGATTGCCACCGGCGCAAGCCCGGCCGTACCACCCGTGCCGGGCTTGAAGAACACGCCGTACTGGACCTCCACCGAAGCACTGGTGAGCACCGTCATTCCACAAAGGCTCGCCATCATCGGTTCGTCGGTGGTCGCCGTCGAGCTGGCACAGGCCTTCGCGCGGTTGGGTAGCAACGTCACGATCCTGGCACGCAACACACTGTTCTTGCGCGAAGACCCCGAGATCGGCAAAGCCGTGACGGCGGCCTTCCGTGCCGAACGAATCACAGTGCTGGAATACACGCAGGCCAGCCACGTCGCTCATGCGAACGGAGAATTCCAGCTTACCACAGACGTCGGCATCATTACCGCGGATGAGCTCATGGTCGCAACCGGCCGCACGCCAAACACGCGAGAGCTGAACCTCGACGGCGCAGGGGTGCTGATGAATGCGCAGGGCGCCATAGTCGTAGATCCAGCGATGCGCACGAGCGCACCGAACATCTTTGCGGCCGGAGACTGCAGTGACCAGCCGCAATTCGTTTATGTAGCGGCGGCGGCCGGCACGCGTGCCGCAATCAACATGACCGGTGGAGACGCCCGGCTCGATCTCACCGCCATGCCAGCGGTGGTGTTTACCGACCCACAGGTCGCCACCGTTGGTCTGTCGGAGGACACTGCACATGTGCAAGGCATCGAGACCGACAGCCGTACGCTCACACTGGACAACGTCCCACGCGCACTAGTCAACTTCGACACGCAAGGGTTCATCAAGCTCGTGGCCGAGGCGGGATCGGGCCGTTTGATCGGCGTGCAGACGGTTGCATCCGAAGCCGGCGAGCTGATCCAGACAGCGGCGCTCGCCATCCGGGCGCGCATGTCGGTGCAGGAACTCGCCGACCAATTGTTCCCGTACCTGACAATGGTCGAGGGGCTAAAGCTCGCGGCGCAGACCTTCAACAGGGACGTGAAGCAGCTTTCGTGCTGCGCGGGGTGAATGGTGAGGCTTCACGGCGAGGACGTTGTGGCCACACCGCAGCAACATCGTCTGTGGCCCGTACAAGCCGGGCCTTATACCGGCGTGGTGGGCTTGCAGGAGCCCGCTGTCGACCAGCTTGACGACATGTCGCCGGGAAACGCCGAGTAGCCGAGCTGCTTGTTGTTGTAAGACCCTCCCCGCCCACGCTTCGGGAGCAAAACGTCGCCGGTTCAAATCCGGCCACCCCGACTTATGTAAGTGACTTAATTGCAACAGTTTACGGGAGCGCGCGCGTCGGTTTGAGTGCGCGCTTTCGTCGTCTGGGGCTGCAAGGCCAAATTTCGGGGCTCGGGACCCACGTTGCATTTCGCGGCCCCGCGAACGACGGATGCGCATGTCGAGCAGGACATGCCGTTACCTGGGGCGAGCATGCTTGCCACTCTTTCAGTCTCGGCGCGCCACCATCCGTCGATACTTTCCTTCGCCGTGAGCCCTACGAACTCCGGTAAGCGCGCAAGCACCGAGTCGCTTGAGCCGACTACCTTTGCGAATCTAAGTAATCCGGGTATTCCGGAACGGTGGAAGATAGCTTGAACGATCAACGCATCAGTCGTGTACATAGCATCGCTTGCCGCAGATCCGCCAGGAGCACCACCGTGCAGTAGCGGAGCTATCGTGACAGTGGGGTGATCCGATTGGTACTTCCGCAACAACGGATACATCTGCAATGCTGGGTGCCCATCGTGACCACCAAGCCATACTGCGACCCCTTCGTTGAATAAGGCATTCCCGGGGTGTAAAGTTGGCGATAGCACCACATGCACGAATTCGTGCAGATAGTCTTCGCCCACTCTTGGATCTCCAATCAGGACGATCCCCGCGGGCGGGATTGAACGCCCGCCAAATCCTGTATCTGGGCCTGAGCCATCAGGAAAGAAGTCGAGGCCAACAGCGCGCCATGCCTCATCGGTCGAAGCTGTGACATAGGCATCGATATGCGCTGGCGGCGTCACGGCGAAGAGCTTGGCGACCGAGTCGACGAATCGAGCAGTCTCGGTCGCCTTGCTGGGAGATTCTTTCTGACCGGGAGCGTACCAGAATGTGATTCGTCCAACATCCCGCCTCCGCCAATCACGCGTGACTCGAGGGAGCGCATTCGCCAGTTGCCATCCAAAGGGCGATCCTGGCGTCCGTACGGCGAACAGCCGTTGAAGTGCCAGGGCAGACACAGGCTTGCCGCTCGTCGAGCTCGTCGCGTGTAAGATCTTCACAGCATAGACGCTGTCTCCAGGGAATGCCGGAGTAACGGCGACGATCGTAGCATTGAAACCCTGGTAGGCGGTCAATGCAATGTCGCCGAATCCCGCATCAAGCTTCGTTCCCATACTCCACAACCCACGAGCGCGAGCGGATGAATCTGGCTTTGCCAGATAAGCACTGGTGAGCGCGACGATGCTATGGACATCGGCTATCGTAGTGTCCACACCGAACCCTATGCCGATAGCTTTCGCGGGAACTTGCGCTTCGACGCGCGAAGGAGTCACGAATGACGTTGCCGCGAGAACTACAGCAATACAAAATTGCTGCCAGGCTAAATGGCGAACCATGCTCGCCCCTCCATGAAACATCGAGTTCATGCCCGCAAGGCGCAATTCACGAAAGTGAATTGCGCCTTGCTCTTTCACTCTTGGCAAGTAGTGTAAGGACGATACACGCCACCATTACGTTTGTCGATGATTCGCAATCAACTCGGCTGTCGGCCTAGAATTGGACTCATCAGTGGGGGAACGTCGCGGATCCTTTAGGCATTACCTGTCCATCAAACGGGGTATACACTCCAAAAAAAAGAGCCGCGGAATTTTACCGAGATATTCTTTCCTCTACCTTCTTCCCCGCATGCGTAGCCGCCGCTAGGACGGCCGGTGTTTTGCCTCTCGGAAATACAGTCGCGGACGTTGACCATCTTCCATGTGGGTCGCCGCCAATGATGAAGAGTACGGGTTCGGGACAGTTGTAGAGGTAGGATCCTGCAATGCGTCGCATCGAGTTATGATCTTTGGGGCTGGGTGTCGGAGCCGCACTCGGATGGAAGTGCCACTCGCCGAGATAGAAGCCCTCTCCCTGTCGCCAGTAGTGGTCCAGCATGCGTTGGAGTCCATTAACGCCTCTGTAGAACCACGTCGAGCCGAACTTCGAGTCAATGGAGGGAGAAGTAACTCGATCTACGATCGCGCAATCGTGCCCATCGCTGTAATGACCGATGAGAATTCCTCCAGTCTCCCCTGAGCGAGCTCGCACGCACTCTTCGAGCATCAATTTCACACTAGCATCGCCAACGCATAGGCCGAAACGCAAGTCTTCAGACCAGTGTTCCAGATCAGACACTGAGCACACGCCGGAGTCCCAAGAATAGACCATTTTCTTCCACGCGCTCAAATACCACAAGCTCAGATGCATCCGACTCTGACTGCACAAGCTCTACCAGATGCTGCAGTGCGGATGATGCCAACATCCACACTTCATCACCGCGCGCTGGGAATACCGGATGCCAGCAACCGACACCTTCGCGAGGCCACTCTGCGTCGCGAAACCGCTCTGCTTGTCGATCGAGCCATGGGCGTAACGCAGTCAACATATCCTCCATTAGAAACGATTCACCGATAGAAAAAAACGAAAATCCCGCCCACGCGAATAGTCCGAGCGAAATCGAGACAAATATCTTCGGGCTGTTCCACCGGTACGTAGACAGCGCGTGAGCTACCGCATTCTCGCCTGTGGCATCAATAATGATGTCCGTCGTGCGCAACAACGCATGGGATACCTCGTCATCTGGGGGGAATGCCTGAGTGATTGCACGGACTTCAGTACGGGCTGACATTGCGTTGAGCCGGTCCGCGAGTGCTGCGGCCTTAAAGCTGCCTACGTCCGCCAGCGTGAGCGTATGGCGGACGAGATTTCCCGCCATTACGAGGTCGTGATCGTATACGGTCAGGCGACGCAACCCACCGCGCACCAGCATCTCTCCTATAGCCGACCCAAGCGCACCAGCACCGATCAAGACCACCTCTGCGTCGGTCAGTACTTCAGGAAGCTGCCCGCGCGCGGCCACTGTATCCGCATGCCAATTTTCGGAATGGAGCCATGTTAGCGAACATTCGTCACGGAAGGCCGCCAATCGGGTCACGTCGGTGGGGCGTGCTCGTCCGGGTCTGAACCCAGGCGATGACATACCTGTTTCGATAGGAATCTCAGGTAGTTGTAGCGCCTGCCAGAACATGTTCCTCGCCGCGCCATCCACCACTGCCGGAATCGGGAAGCCAACCAAGAGGCGCGACGCACCGCCAAAGCGTGTGCGCTCCAGAAGCCGCTGCAGCGCCTCGTCTAGATTGATATCTTGCTCGGCTGCTGCTCGGCGAAGTTCACCCCAAGTCATCGGAGCCTTCCACGGCTCGATGTGCGGGGTTCCATTGAACCGAAGCCACAATCCATCTTCGGACGGACGCTCAGGATCGTTGATATAAGTACCCCAACGTGGCGCGTACACCTCGCGGCCTCCCGGATCGTGGAAGCTTTTCGCGACCAGCACCGGTGGCCGCTGCCGAAGCCGCACTAGTCTGACCACACCATAGCGGGCCTTCTCACCATCCCATGTCTCCAGCGAATCGACGTTCTCGCCGAACGCGACGAGCGGCTTCGGTAACGAGCCGAAGTCCGGGAGCTCGAATGGGTCACCGGGCCGAACGAGCCCGCCACACGCCGCCACTTCAAGCCATCGGCGTGTTCGCTCCAGCCGCCAACGTAGGCGCCCGGCGACTGAAAATGGTTCCCGGTCGACGCCTTGGCGGCCCAAGGCACGCACGCCCGTGTCGACGCAGATTCGCCCAGTTCGCCAAGGGCGACCGACGTTGGCTGGACGGTTCAAAAGCTGGTGCGGAAATGTGGCTTCGACACTGTTCCGCATGGCCGGCTGGAGATGGATGTAACCCCACGGATATGTGGCTTCGACAAGCACCACCCAGTCGCTTCGCCTGGGCACACCGTGCCCTTCAGTAGGAATGGTGAATCGACAGCTTATCGTCCAGCAGCGCTCGACAGTGTTCCATTGCCACGCCTCGAGCACATCGACGCCATCAAGCACCTCAAGTGCGTCACGCGCATCGTTGAGTGCTTGCGAAGGTACAGGCGCTGCTAACTTGGGCGACAGCGGACGCCTTAACCCCATCGCTCCCCGGACGTTGGAATGATCGTCGGTCCGCCCCGTGGAGAATACCCGCCGCCGTCACCTCCTTCATTATTCCCGCCGCGCGCAGGCCCAAGCGGAAATGTCGTGCCGAAGAGTTTCTGCCAAAGCTGCGTCGCCGTTTCGCGAGAGTCGCTATCGAATGCCTGCCTCGCGATGGCCGCCGCAGGCTTCAGCTTCTCATAGAACACTTTGAAGTCGGCGGGAGTGAGACGATGAAGAACATTGTGAGCTGGCACCCCATGATCCGAAACAACGGGGATGCGCTCGAGCGCGACGTCAACTTCATAACGGCGCACCATCTCTTCGAGCGCCAATGTCACACCTTCCGCGATGCTCGAAATACCGTTCGGACAGCAGACGCCGATCAAATGCTCGGCCGGATATCCTTTGGGATATTTTGGTTCTGGATTGATCCGTCTCCACCACTTCACCGCTTTCACTACGTTCACGTAGTGCCCGCTGCACTGCCTGTTCTTCTCCCAGGTGAACCGAATCTGCTCTAGCGGATTCGTATCGTCCCACCCCTGAGCATCGCGATCAGGAATGCGAAGCGGGTCGAGTTTCCACTGTGGGGTCTGCCCTGCGCGCTGTAGGCTATTAGCACGCATCGCGCTCGGTACCCAGTCCAGCGACGGTTGCCAATCTTCCTCGTCTAGCGCCGCTTCAGAACGAATACTTTCGGCGCGGAGTGCTTTGGCGAGTATCTCAGACGGGGCTGACGTCACCACAACGTCAAGGCTCACTTGGGACATCGTAATGCCAATCGAGCGGCCTTGGAATTCCCATTTCCCCGCATAATGCGTGTTAAGAAAAGGAACGAAGACATTCATCGCCTGTTGTGGCGTGTACTCGGCCTCAGACAGCGTGGTAACAACGACAATGTCCACGTCAGCACGGTTGTCATTCTTGGGCCGCGTCGCCGTTTTGCGTCGGTAGCTGCCTTGCAGAAAATCGCCGATGATGACGCCTTTCATCGTTGCATGGCTGTTGAGACGCTCCCGTAATAACCGGTGGGCATCTCGCAGTTCGGCTTCTTGACTTGTCGTCAGCCGAATATCTGCGAGGAACTTGTCAAACTGAGATTTTAGATCCACGGGCAGGTACCCCTCCAGAAATCGTGGTTAATGGAAACGGTAGAGACACAGAAGGTGTATACGCCGTGGGCTGAGTCCGATCGAAGTCGTGCTCATACATTATGCAGCGCCCCCAGACACGCGCGACCTGGCCCAAAAAGAACATCAGTCCGTTGGGGGCTGCGGCAAAGACGTGCACTACTGTGTTGCGCGGACGTTGCTGTTGCGCTGCTGCAACTATCTCAGCCGCGTCGTCAGCCAAGCGACGCGCGTGCGCTGCATCGCGAATCGATCCGCTGCCAGTACCACTACACGGATTTAATTCAATGATTTGTCCAACGGCTGGCAGATGCTCGCGAATGAACAATTCGGCCTCGGCGATCGCCGCCCGCGACACGCTCAGGACGACCGCGACATCGGGTGCGCCGGTAAGTTCGATAACACGCTGTGTCCAGACATGCTCGTCATGGCATGGGGGGCCGTCGGCAAGACACCATGTCGTGCGCCCGTTCACACCGCGTTGGACCGGGTTAGCAACGACACCCGTCTTCGGATCGAGGCACCACCCTGCGGTGAATGCAACGGACAAGTGCGTATCCAGATGCAGGTCGACCGCTTCCGCACCGTTTATCGCATCTTGGAGGTAGTCCCGCACCGCTGGTGCCAACTGTTTGTTCCAAAGCGATGCGTCGCGGATATTCCGACCATCAAAATGCGGCAAGAGACACAGAATGCGCTCTGTTTCGTCGTCCATGTTTTCCGCCCAACGCCGAAAGCTCCGAATCCCGATCTGACGACCTGCCTCTCGCGCTGTCGCAGGTCGCGGCTGATGTAAGCCTTCTCGGGCAATCACCTCGGCAAGTTGGTCGCGTGTAAACTGACGCTGTCCTGCCTGCATCAATTTTCCCGGCAACCCATCGTACAGATTGGCCACTTTCCCATCAGGATATGGCCTCATCCCAGCGTTGATCAGTAGCGGATTCAAGTACCTGAGCAGTCCGTCGAGCGGTGGATGGCTCGTCCGAATACGCAATGTCCGAAGCACCAGAAACAGCTCCTCGTCAGTACTAAGACCGAGGTGCGACCGCCACATGGCGCGCGTGCGTCCCATCTTGCTCTTTGGGCCACCGGCTGCCAATCGGTCAAGGCGCAGGGACTCGTTTGCGTTGCTGTAGAGTTCTCCCAAGACGTCGTCGTGGGCAATCGGCCACGGTGCAAGGATGATGAACCTCGCCTCGCGGCCGGTAGGCGCGTGCCGCCGCTGGGCGTCGCGGAGCCGTTGCAGGAGCGAAACCATCTCAGCTCCGATAAAGGCTGGGTCGGTCAGGGCTGCTGCAGTGAACGCGCCATCCTGGGCGACGTGAAACTTGACCTGGAAGTAGTCCGCACGGACGTCGGGGTCCGTCCCGTCACGGTGCGTACCACCATAGAACACCGCGACGTCGTCAAAGACACGTATCCCATCGACTTCAAATCCCACGGCCGTGACAATGGGGTTGTCCTGGAATAATCGGGTCGCCTCCGTCCAAAAGACTCGGGCTTGATATTCGTCGCCTTGGAGACGCGGAACGATTGCGTTCGCCATGTCAGAGATGACGGCTAGGGAAACTGAGCTACTGCGGTTGACACTGGGTATCGATAATATACCGAAAAAAACCCGGCACTACCTCCTTATGAATCCGTGTTAGGCCCTCGCTGCCTCACCGCACAATTAGGAAGGTCTGGTCTCTTCTAATCGGCGCCATGGTGGTGCCTTTCGATTTTTGTGAGGAACCAGCCTGCAGCAACCGGGGGCAACCGGCCTTAATTGGCGTGCGGATCCAGGGGCCCGTCAGCCGCCCCGACGCATGGCTAGGCTGTCTAGAGAGCTACAGGGTCGTCGACGTACCCATTCCACATCTCTCGGTAGCTTGGCCGTCTGGATTGTGTCCTCAACCTAGGGAAAATGTCCCAAAAAGGCGCGCAAATGGCCTGTGACGGAGCTAGGGACCTAGTGATAAGATTCACACACATTTAGACTTCAGTGAATATTTTTCGCGACTAGTGAATAAAGTGGGCCTTTTTTTTGCCTACCTACCTTGCATTCGCCTTGAGTGACTAATTGTCTAATAAAGAATTAAAAAGTGAAGGAATTTCACGGGGTGTGATGTCTTTTCACGGGCGGCCACTCCATGAGCCTGCCTCGCCTGCTGGCTACGCCGGGCTCATTCGCCTATATGACCTCCAGCTCCCCCTGCCGCCGCGGCTAGCGGCCGTGGCGGAGCGGCACCATCCACGGTCGACTGCCGAATGGTTGCTGGTGACCCCCAGACACAGACCTGAGGAGACACTGGCAGGGCAGTTGGAGTTTGCGCTCAAGTGGGAGGGCGTTGATCTCGGCGTAATCAACGCTCTGACCAAGATTGTCCCCCCCGCAGAATTTGAGGCGCTCATCCGAGCAACGCCGACCGGCAGCTACGCACGGAGGATTTGGTTCTTGTACGAGTGGCTCACTGGCCAAACACTGGCACTTCCGAATGCGGGGAAGGTCCGCGCGGTGCCCGTGCTGAACCCGGCTCAGCAGTTTGCCCTTTCGAGGGGGGCCATGTCGACACGCCACCGCGTCATCGACAACCTTCCTGGTACGCGTGCGTTCAGCCCACTCGTACGCAGGACTCAGGCCCTCAATACAGTTGCCGCAAAACAGTTAAACCGCCGAGCTCGCGAAGTACTGGGCCGCACGCATGGCGACGTCATTGCGAGAGCTGCGGCATTTCTGCTCCTGAGCGATAGCCGCTCCTCGTTCGACATCGAAGGCGAGCGTCCTTCGCGCCAGAGGACTGCGCGCTGGGCGCAGGCGATCGGGCAAGCTGGCGCTCGACCGTTGAGTCTCGACGAACTCGAACGCCTCCAGCAAATCGTCATTGGCGATGCTCGCTTCGTCCATCTCGGGCTGAGGGAAGACGGCGGCTTTGTTGGCGATCGTGACCGTCTCACCCAGGAGCCGCTGCCCGAGCACATAAGCGCACGTGCCAAAGACCTCCGCGATCTGCTTACCGGGGTCGTCGAGTACGTATCCCGCGCCGTTGCAGGAGGTCTCGACCCTGTAGTTGCAGCAGCGACCGCGGCGTTCGGATTTGTGTACATCCATCCATTCGAAGACGGCAACGGTCGACTACACAGATGGTTGATCCATCATGCGTTGGCAATCACTGGCTATAATCCGCCCGGCGTAGTCTTTCCGGTAAGCGCAGCAATCCTTCGCGAGCTGGATGCCTACAAGCGCGTGCTCGAATCATACTCCAAGCCGCTACTTCCCTACATCAACTGGGAGCCGACCGAGCGCGGCAACGTGAACGTGCTGAACGAGACCGCTCAGTATTACCGATACTTCGATGCCACTGCGCATGCAGAGTTTCTGTATGAATGCGTCGCTACGACGGTGGAGCGTGACCTTCCGGACGAGGTAGCGTATCTCGAAGGTTATGATCGATTCGCGACACGAGTACAGCTGATTGTAGATTTGCCAGCCCGCATGGTCGAGCTACTGCATGGCTTCCTGCAGCAAGGACACGGTCATTTTTCCAAACGCTCGCGCCAAAAGGAGTTTGCTTCACTTACGGGAGATGAAGTCAGCAGCATCGAGCAATTATACGCGGAGTGCTTCACGCGCGAACTCGCATCAAGCACACCAGTGACTCAGGATAACATCGCTGCAGCTACATCATCGTCATCACCGTCATCACCTACTGCAGCTGTGTTCTCATCACTCCCAATATCGTCGCAACGGGAGCAGCTCGTCGCCATGGCACGCAAGCTTGTCACTCCGGTCGACATTCCAGCGCTGATTGCGGAAGGAGTTATTGCGAAAGAGCGCGGCGCATGGTACGAAGTGCTCGATGGGAAAAGGTTGCCGGAACACGTCACTGCGCAAATTCACGAGTTCCGGTTAGAAGTCGGAGAACAAGGGCAGCAACGTCAATTCGTGAAGATCCCACCGGTTCGTAAAAGAGCTGTGCGTCTGTATCGAGAACTCACGGGAGAAGACGCGCCCATCGTTTCCCGGCAACCGCGCACATAGATTCGCATTGACACGACGAAACCAGCTCGCGGCTCATATCCACCGCACGCCTTTCCTCAACTCAAATCGCAGTGACGCACGATCGACATCGAATGCAACAGCTTGAGATCCGTCGCCACTGAACGGGGTTCCTTGTGGGTCACTTGACAATCCGGTGTAGCGTATATGTATCGCATATATCTATCGATCGCGCGATTTCGATACCGCGTCGCCGCTGACACGCGTCCCTGTCGTCCAGTTGTCTGCTATCTTGACGGTTAGGTTGTAGGATCTGCCAGATCGCAGGCCTGGTCCATATGCGACTAGGGCGGTTTAGCACAGATGTCCCATTCAGGGGACTCGGAGCGTCATTCCATGCCACCAGCGAAGACCCGCGGCCCGGCGCCGCAGGGCGGCGTAGTATTGCCAGAGGCGAGCCCGCCCACCAACGCGTCTCACTTAATTAGCGACCGTAAGGAAGTCTTTTATGAGACAATGGTTCAGCTCGAACGTCTAGTCAGTAATCCAGAACATGCCGGATTCATTCGTACTGGCTTGCACGATGTCGATAGCCTTATCACCGGATTTTCAGCGGGCGATTTGGTCGTAGTTGGAGGCCGTCCAGCGATGGGCAAGACCAGTTTTGGTCTCGGTTTAACGGTTCGCGCAGCACTCGACCAAGCGACGCCTACCGTTTTCTTTTCCCAAGAGAGTTCAGCCGAGGCGTTAATGACCCGCGTCATTGCTGCAGAAGCACACGTAAATCAAACGTGTGTACGCACCGGAAGACTCCACACCGATGACTTCATGCGCATGGGACGCGCCGCCGGACTACTGTCGCAGGCACCTTTATGGTTCGAATCACTATCGAATGCCACGCTAGCGTCTCTTCGAGAGCGAATTTCGGCACTGGTCCAGAATGCCGGCGTTCGTCTAGTCGTGATTGACTATTTGCAATTATTCGAAACCTTGGGCGCGGAGTCGCGGCACCAGGGAGTCGCTGCAATTTCGCGCGGCTTAAAGAATCTTGCACGTGAGTACAAAATCTCGATCATCATATTGTCGCAATGCTCCCGTGCGCCCGAACAAAGATCAGGGTTCGATAAACGTCCGCAACTCCCTGACCTGCGAGATTCCGGCGCAATTGAGGACGATGCAGACATAGTCATGTTCCTTTATAGGCGGGAATACTACGACGTTCTGGATGGTCGCGACCCGAATGAACCCAATCGATGGGGTGAAATATCAGCCGGTCGCGCAGAGGTAATTATTGCAAAACAACGCAATGGGCCGACTGGGACGGCATTTGTCGCCTTTGACAGATCCTACTCCCGTTTCGACAATCTTCCGACATCTTCGTAACGAGAACCTCGTCAGAGCGGTTTACCGGATCCGCTCATCTACATGACGCTTAGTCGCGTCGGCGGATTCGGTCTCAACCTGTAACGGATATCGAGTATCAATATGGTCGACACGTGGATTCTGGCTTTTTGACTTTCGGGAACTTGACCGCGTGGGTGTAGGCGACGAAAGTACGCCGACGATCCTGCCTTTTGAGCAGCGTCTCATAGCCATTCAGACGCTGATCAAGCAGGTCGATCCCGTCACATTTCTAGGGATTACGGCGCTACGAGAGCTTCTGCATTATTCTGCCGATGGTCCTGGAGAGGAAGAGAAACATGGAAAGGCTCAGGTGGCGACCGAGCTTTTTCAGGCCCTTGCTCTACAATTTCCTGTATCATCGTTTGCTTCCCGGCCCCCGTCTCTCAACGACATCCAGCACATACGGGCAGAGCTAGATGCGCTCCTCCACCTCTTTTATGAGCGGCGACGACCTAGCGCACGACACGACGGAGTAGATCTGTGGCAGGCAGTCATGGTCGAAGATCTACGACGGGAAACGCAGCTCATTCGTAACTGGGGACACTTCGAACAAGTCATACGAATTACGCAAGAGCTTTTCAGTGTCACCGATCCGCAGCTATATCAAGAATGTGGCGTCACGGTTCTCGCACTAACAAACATGCTGGTCAGGATGGCAGAACTGATCACGGCACGGCTTAGAGTTCGACGGAGCGTCGTGCAGTGTGTTCGCGATGCCGGCGACCTTGCAGCAATCGTACAGTGCATAGAGTCCGCTCCAGATGGAATATTCCGGACGGAGGATATCGAGCGCATACGTGCAAGTGATACGATGGAAGAAGCACGCGATTACGTCAGTTATTGCTTCCACACCACGATTGCAAACGCTTTCATGGTATCGCTCGACGACTTCGCCGGCGCATACAAAGAGCCTGTTGACCGCCGGCAGTTAAAGGCTGTGTTAGATGCCTGGAGCTATGAATTTGGAGAGCTTCATAATCAGCAACCGGAACATTTCTTCTTAGCCAATCCAGTATGGGGTCGACCGTTCATTCGCATAACACCCTCGAACTATTTTCTTCCGATTGGCGACCTTTTGCAAGGCTTTCTCATCGAGATGTGTGAGGCGGTTGTCAACGCTAGCTCATTACACGAAAAGTACCGTAAAATACGGAGCTCATATCTTGAGAAGCGCGTGGAGCAGTTGTGCCAGCAAGCCCTATCTCCAGGAGATGTGTACAGAGGTGTTTTGTGGCAAGATCCCCAGGATGGCGCTACATACGAGAATGACATCCTAGTTCACTTGGATTCCTGCATCGTTATTATCGAGGCAAAATCACACTCGATTCGAGATGCGCGGCGCGGTGGAGATAAAAGCTTGCGAGCCGCCATCAATGACACCATTGTCGCACCAGCCGAACAAGGGCGTCGATTCGAAGCGTACCTCATGTCATCTCCTGGGGTCCGTAGGTTGTCGACGCGCGCAAGAACGCAATTTCAGATTGACACCAGCCAGATTGTCAGGACTGTCTGTATTAGCGTCACGCTTGAAAGCCTCGGCTCACTGAACGCTAGATGGTCGCACCTTGTGGAAGCAGGTTTCATTGACCCGCAACTGATACCCACACCATCAATTCCCTTAGCCGACTTAGAGAATGTCTTCGATCTCCTGCCGGACGCCGCCACTCGTCTGCACTATCTGCTGCGTCGTGGCGAGCTAGCGGCACACGCGAATATTTATGGAGATGAAGCTGACTTTCTCGCACTCTATTTGGATACGACATTCAATATCGGCGATTTCGAATTCTCGAGCAATTTGCTCGACATATGGGGGCTCTCACACAAGATCATGAGGTATTTTGTAGCTGGTATGCGAGGTCAAGTAGTTGAAAAACCTAAGTTGCGTTTGACGAAGCGATGGAGTGCTGCACTCGAACGCCTGCAGCGAACACGTCCACCCAAATGGGTTGAAGTCACCTTTGCCTTATTGGAAGTACCGCCCTCCGCCCAAAGTGCATTCAATGAGCGTATAAAGGACATCAGGGCAAATGCATCTAAGCGAAAAAAACACGTTTCTCTAGGATCGTTCCATATGCACGGTGGTCCCACAGCACGCCCCTTCGCATTAGGAGGAATCGTCTATCGGCAGATCGATCGAGCAAAAGCAGAGGATTTTGCGTTTGTCACAGCCGCCGAAGCGATGGAACAGGCAGGTGTGACGGCTGCATTAGTTATCGGCGAAAACATGACGACGCAGGATTTTCCGTATACGATTTTGGGGCTTGTGGGGACTAGTCTCGCGCGCCGACCTATTCGTTCGGATGTGCGCTAGAACAGTATTAACAGCGATTGAATGGAGTCTGCACGGATTTAGGTGAAGATCTCACAGCAAAATGACTCATCTCCGCTTGGCAGCAGTGGGCGCTCCTACCTACTTCGCGCGGTACAGCGTGCCGGCTCACCCACGCGAACTCTCTCAGCACGACTGTCTCAACTAGCACCCGACTGCGAGCAGTCCACTTACCGCCGGAAGTTCACCGAAAAGGGCGCGATTTTCGCCGCGGCTGCCCCAGCGCGCGTGCTCTCGAACGATGCAGCACTCAACCGGTGTCTCGCCATTGCGGGGCTCGGCGTGCCGCTCACTTTCGAGGGTCACGTACGCGGCGACGCAATCGAGCGCGGCAGCTCGTCTCGATCCTCGAAGAGTTCTGCGCGCCGTTTCCCGGCTACTACCTGTACTACCCGCAGCGGCAACTGGCGGCGCATAACGAGGCACGTGCTCGCTAGGCTGGTGGTTGCGATATCTCTCCCCATGGCACCTAGTCCGAATGCGCGCTCAGTCTTCGGAGCGCGGCCGCCC
Organism: Gemmatimonadota bacterium; assembly: GCA_040388625.1. Classification (NCBI taxonomy): domain Bacteria; kingdom Pseudomonadati; phylum Gemmatimonadota; species Gemmatimonadota bacterium. The sequence continues at coordinate 569,721 of JAZKBK010000003.1, forward strand.
ATTACTCATAAGACCTAATTCAAGATTCTCGAATCGCTCGTTTACCCAGCCTCGCGCGATCTCCAGCGACGAGGAGAGTTTGTTCCCCATCGCCAAGGTGTCTTCCGCATCTAACAATTCCTTCGCTAGCGCGATGCACCAATCCATGGCATACTCCGCCTCGTTGAGCGGCAACTGCTTGGTGCCATGTTGCCCGTTCACAACGTCACATACTCGGTTCCACCGGCTACGAAGCGTGCTCCAGTCGTCTGCAAGTTCTCCTGTGGACCGGACCGCTGAATCAGGCAGCCGGAAACGCAAGGCATCGAGCGCCCTCGTACGCTTCGCCTGCTCGCGGTCGTGCTCAGCATTATGCGTCTTGCAGAGGCCACCGAGGTAGGGCGCGAGATCACAGCCCGAGCGAGAGCACGTACGGCAAGATCGCTTCATGGTCCCGTCAAGAATGAGGGCGCAGGGCTAAAAGTCAGACGGGTCCTTTGCACACGGCAATTGCGCTGGCTGCCGCCGGCTCACGAAGTTTGTCATCGTCTTTGGGACTTTTCAACTGCTGTGATTACGCATCGTGGCTTTGCTTGGTGGAGCTCAAAGAATAATTCGCGGGCACGCAGTGTTTCCCATCGGTTGATCCATGCACCTGTAGGTAGAGCACTACTGATGCCGGTCTCTTTGCTACGAAGCGTCCGAATGACCGGCATGGTTTATTTGGGTCACTACAGCACGTTGAATGACACATTCTCGCCTGCCGGTGTTTGGGATTGCAGCAGCGGACGCGTTGTCCGGACACGGACGATGTGTTCGATTGTGCTGACTCAATCAGGGAAACCGTGGCTTCGTACCCTGTTTTGTACCCAGTCCGATCGCACGACGATGGCGCTGCGCTCTAAATTGGCTTCCCACAATCACTTACAAGAGGCACCGGTCAGAATCGAACTGACGAATAGGAGATTTGCAGTCTCCCGCCTTACCACTTGGCCACGGTGCCGTTTACTGCCAACGGTCAGTCTCCAAACCTAACCGGCTCCCCGCCTCCTTCCCACCCCATCCGTCCCGTCAGCTACCCATGAGCTGGCGCAGCATTGCCAGGTTCAGAGAGTGGCCGCCGTTGAACGGATGCATCGCGTATGGTACCCCGCTGCTCTCGAGAACGGCGCGCTGCTCTTCCACCGCGTCCTCGCCGATGAACCTGTCCCGGGTCCCGTACACCATATCGATGGTCAGGTGCGGCCTTCGCTCGGAGAGCGCACGCAGATTTACGTCCTGGGGGATGGCGTGGGCCCACGGAACCAGATGATCGATCACCGCCGACCCGCGCGCCGCCCACCGGCAAACCGCCGGTCCGCCCTGCGAGAAGCCCAGCGCGTGCACGCGGATCTGGTCGCGGTCCACTCCACGGTTCGCCAGCTCCTCCAGTATCCGCTCGTACAGCCTGTCAAGATAGTTGACAATGTCAACTATCTCCGTTTCCCTGTCCTCGCGGGTCAGCCACAGAGCGCCGACCTTGCTGGCGCCCGAATGACCTGGCCGCGTATCGAGGTAGAACCTGGATAGACCCTCCGGCACCGCTATCAGCCGCGAATCGGCTTCCAGGGGTTGAAACGGGACAGCAAAATCAGCCGCCAGTTGGCTGAAGCCATGCAGAACTATCCACACGTCCCGAACGAGCGGGTTCGGAGTGCCTATCTGATAGTAGCGCGCGGTCTTTACGACCGGAAAATGGATCGGTGTGAGTGGTTGCATCTGAAGTTGGTCAGTCAGGCCCAATTATAGCGTTATCCCAGCCTCGAAGGCTGGCCAACCCGGGACATGTCGGGCGCACCAGCCAGCGGCGAATTCACTCGCCCGCCAATTCTACTCAATCCGACGTGTCGCTTCGTCTCAAGCTCACAGCCGCCCTCGGGGTGGCACTCGTAATTCTGCTCGTGGGTGTCGCGTCGCTCTATGCCCTGCGGCAATCGACCAACGCCGCAGCCGCGGTCGAGCACTCCGAGATGGTTCGGGTGCAGCTGGAGCGCGCGCTCACGACCATCGTGAACGCCGAAACAGGCCAGCGCGGCTACCTCATCACGCAGGACACCAACTACCTCGCACCGTACACGTCCGCGCGCACGGATCTGGACCACGAGATTGCATCGATCCGCGCACTCACCGGAGACAGTCCGCTCCAGCAGCGTCGCATCGATTCGCTGGCGCTCATAGCGGACGCCAAGCTGGTCACGATGAATGAAACCGTAGTGTTGACGCAATCGGGCAATCGCGACTCCGCGCTCAAGATCGTGATGACCGGACGCGGCGCCGAGTTGACGCGCCGCGCACGCGGCGTGATCGACGAGATGGAAGAGACGCAGTCAGAGCAGCTCACGGAGCGCATCAACATCTACAACAGCCGAAAGCGCGCCGTAACGCTCGTGACGGTCATCGGCAGTCTGCTCGCCGCCACGCTCTCCATTCTCACGATGCTCTGGCTGCGCAGCGGGATAAAGCAACTGGAAGCGGCCAAGGATACGATCGAGGAACAATCGGCCGAGCTGGGAGACGAGCTGACCAGGTCGCAATCGCTCAGCGACAGGCTTGCGGCCAGCAACGATGACCTGCAAGAGGCGAACACCGCAGCTGAGAGTGCGCGTGTCCGCTTCGAGCAACTGCTGCAGTCGACGGACGAGTCGATTTTCGGAATGGACGCCGCTGGCGTGTGCACCTTCATCAACGCGTCCGGCGCACAGCTGCTCGGCTACGAGCGTAATGAATTGCTCGGCAGGAACATACATGAAGTATTGCACCATCACCACGCCAACGGATCCCCGTACCCGCTCGAGCAATGTCCGATACACAAGGCCATCGTCGATGGAACTTCGGTTCGAATTGCAGATGAGGTATTCTGGACTCGCAACGGCCGGGCGGTGCCGGTGGAATACACTTCGTCGCCAATCCTGAGCAGCGGACGAACTGTTGGAGCGGTGATCGCCTTCAACGACATTACCGCTCGCAAGCGCGCCGAGCGCGAGCGCGAGCGTCTCATCGGCGCGCTTGCGCGCAGCAATCAGGAGCTGGACCAGTTCGCGTACGTTGCATCGCACGATCTCAAGGCGCCGCTACGCGGCATCGCGAACCTGTCGCAATGGATCGAGGAGGACCTGGGCGAGAGCGTTCCACCGGACGTCTCGGAGAAGATGGCACTCGTGCGAGGCCGTGTGCAGCGCCTTGAAGCGCTGATCGACGGCATTCTGCAGTACTCCCGCGCCGGCCGCGTGCGCTCGGCGGTCGAGCAGGTCGACGTGGGGCTGCTCGTGAAGGACGTGGTCGAGCTGCTGGCACCACCGCCAGACATCACCGTCACCATCGAACCTGGCATGCCGACGATCGCGACCGAGCGCACGCCACTTCAACAGGTTTTCATGAACCTCATCAACAACGGGATCAAGTACAACCGGCGTCCGGGTGCCCGAATCACTGTGTCGTCGCGCGATGCCGGCAGCATGTATGCATTCAGTGTGGCGGACAACGGCCCGGGCATCGAGCCGGAATATCACGATCGGATCTTCGGAATCTTCCAGACGCTCGAATCGCGTGACCGGGTCGAGGGTACTGGCATAGGACTATCCGTCGTAAAGAAAACGGTCGAGCTGCACGGTGGATCGGTTACCGTGCATTCCGCGCTCGGAGAAGGCGCGACCTTCACTTTTGAATGGCCCAAGAGCACCGAGGAGACAACCGCAGCATGAGCATCGAACGAACGCTGAATCTGGTCCTCGTCGAGGACGACGAGATTGACGTAATGAATGTCCGACGAGCTCTGGAGCGCGCGCACGTGACGAACCCCGTGTTCGTGGCGCATAATGGGCTCGAGGGATTGGAGCTGCTTCGCAGCGGCACCGTGCCGAAGGATCGGCGGCTCGTGCTGCTCGATCTCAACATGCCCAGGATGAATGGAATCGAGTTCCTCCGCGAGCTCCGGAAGGATCCAGCGCTTCGTTCCACACCCGTGGTAGTGCTGACCACGTCGGACGACGATCGCGACAAGATACAGGCATACGATCTGAACGTGGCCGGATATCTGCTCAAGCCGGTGACGTTCGTCAACTTCGTGGATGTGATGGCGGCGCTCAACAAGTACTGGGCTCTGGTCGAGCTGCCCGAAGTGCGTTGACACGTCACCGGTGACTTCGTGCCCTATCCTGCGTTGACCATGCAACCGCTGTCGATCCTGCTCGTTGACGATGACGAGGTGGATCGACTCGCGCTTCGTCGCGCGCTCGGCAAGGCGAACCTCGGCGAGCTCGTGATCGTCGAAGCGGAGCGGGCACGCGATGCGTTCACGCAGATCACGAGCAAGTCGTTCGATTGTGCCTTCTTCGATTTCCGTCTGCCCGATAGCGACGGTGTGGCGTTGTTGCGCAATGTGCGGACAGCGGGCGTGAATACTCCCGTCATAGTGCTGACGGGATTCGGCGATGAGCAGACGGTACTGGATGCAATGAAGGCTGGTGCCACCGATTACGTCGCCAAGTCGGCCGTATCGCCGGAACGTATCGGACAGGTAGTACGCTCAGCTGTGCGACTGGCCGCGGCGGAGCGCCACGCGGACGCGGCCCGGGCGGCACACGAGCGTTACGCGAATCAGCTGGTTGGGTTGGCTGACGCAGCAGTCGCGGTCAACCGGGCGGAGAACGTTCGTGACCTGCTCGACGCGGCCGCCATGCACGCATGCCTCATCACAGGCGCGCCGGCGGCATGTGTCACAATTGCCGGCAGCGCGATGAACGATCTTTCCGATGACGATGACGATGGCGGCTGGTATTCGGTAGACGGTGATGCGCGGCGGGACATATCCTCGCCAATAGAGGTTCCTCTCCCCGGTCGCGGCGATGAGACCATCGGCAACATCATGCTGGAGGTGTGGGCAAATCGAGGAAGCGATGCCGCGGTGGTGAATCAGCTTGCGCGTCTGGTTGGTGGCGCACTCGAGAACGTCCGCCTCTATCGCGCCGCCCAACGCGCGACTCAGGCGCGGAATGACGTGCTGGCAATCGTCTCACACGATCTACGCAATCCGCTGCACACGATCGTTCTCAGTGCATCGTACCTGGCCGATGTGTTTCTTCCGGACCTGCCGGAGGCGGCACTTCAGCAGACGCAGATCATACGGCGCGCGGTCGATCGCGCAAACCGGTTGATTCAGGACCTGCTCGACGTCTCACGAATCGAAGCGGGGGGATTCTCCGTCGTCACTGAACCGATCGCGCCCGAACTGCTGCTCGCTGACGCATTGGAAGCGATGGCGCCCACCGCTGCCGCCGCAAATGTAGAGCTCACCTGTTGCAGTGACGATGCCGATCTGCCCGACGTGATGGCAGATCGCGAGCGGCTGCAACAGGTGTTCAGTAATCTCATCGGAAACGCGGTAAAATTCACACCGGCCGGTGGAAGAATAGACGTCACGGCGAGCGCCGATGGCCCATACAATGTTCGCTTCTCCGTTCGTGACAGCGGACCGGGAGTGAGTCCGGAGAATTTGCCGCACATCTTCGACAGGTTCTGGCAGGCGACTCATGGTGTGCGTACCGGCGCGGGCCTGGGACTCGCGATCGCCCGGGGTATCGTCGAAGCCCATCATGGCACGATTCGGGCGCGTAGCGAACCGGGACAGGGCGCCGAGATCGTGTTTGATCTACCGGTGGCATGAACGACGCATAGCGTCGGCCCGCACGTACAGACGCAGCAGCGCTACGAAGCTTGTACGGTAGCTGTTGCGTTCAGTGCTTCGCGTACTTTCGCGGTGAGACCTTCCGGCGTGAATGGCTTCTGAATGAATGCACTTCCGTAATCGACCAGCCTCTGACGAAGCGACGTCTGTTCGGTATAGCCCGACATCACCAGCACCGCGACGTTGGGCTCGCGCTCCCGGATCCGCGCCGTCAGCTCGCCGCCACTCATCTCCGGCATGATCATGTCAGTCAACAGGAGGTCGATGCCGTGCCCGATCCTGTCGTGAATTGCGAGCGCCTCGCCACCATCGGCCGCTGCGTAGATGGTGTAGCCCGCACGCTCCAAAATGCGGGTCGCCGTCGTGCGCACTGCGTCATCGTCCTCGACGAGTAGAATTGTCTCTGCGCCACGCGTGACCGTGCTCACCGGTGCCGTAGCGACGTTCACCGCTGGCGCCGATTGTACAAGCGGCAGATAGACCTTGAATGTTGCGCCGATGCCCGGCTCGCTACGCACGGTGATATAGCCGCCGGACTGTGTGATGATGCCATGTGCGGTCGACAGGCCAAGTCCGGTTCCCTTTCCGTACTCCTTGGTCGTGAAGAACGGCTCGAAGATCCGCGACTGCATCGACTCCGGGATACCGCAGCCTGTATCGCTCACAGCGAGTGTCACGTAGTCACCCGGCTTGGCACCCGCGCACTCACTGCCGTCCGCGCCGTCGAGCGTGGCATCTCTGGTCTCGATGACGAGCTCGCCGCCTTCGGGCATTGCATCGCGGGCATTGACGATGAGATTCATCAGTACCTGCTCCAGCTGGCCCGGATCCGCGTTGACCCATCCAAGCGACCGATCGAGTGTCATGATCACCTTTATATCGGCCGGCAGGACGCGGCGGAGCATCTGCTCCATTCCTTCCACTACGTCGTTGAGATCGAGCACGCGAGGCTCCAGCATCTGCTGGCGACTGAACGCAAGCAGCTGACGCGTGAGCACGCCAGCACGATCGGCTGCGCTCATTATCTCCTTGATGTCGGGGCGAATCGGCTCGTCCTTGGGAAGCTCGGAGAGAAGTATCCCTGCGTATCCGGTAACGACGGTCAGAAGATTGTTGAAGTCGTGCGCGATTCCGCCGGCGAGCTGGCCGACGGCGTCCATCTTCTGAGCATGCCGCAACTGAGCCTCGAGCTTCGCACGCTCGGAAAGATCCGCGGCCAGCAACACAAAGCCGCTCGGTTCCGAATGCGCGTTTCTGACAACGCCGACCGAAAGACTCAGATCGACCAGAGAACCATCGCGGCGCATGCGCTGTGCGTGGACATCGATGAACCGCCCTTCGCGCAATGCGCGTGTGCGACTGCGCGCAATTTCCGGCAGCATCGTTTCCGACGCGAGTGGGTATGGCTTGCCGATGACTTCCTCTGCCGCCCACCCGAACAATCGCTCGGCGGCACCGTTCCACTGCAGCACCTGGAGGTTCAGATCCGTCGCAATTATCGCCACTGGCGAACTGTCGAACAGAGCTCGAATGAACTCGTTCGATGCGCGCAATGCGGTCTCCGCTTCCTTGCGCGCGTCGATGTCGCGACTTGCAGTCACGAGCTCGATCACGTTGCCCCACACCGGATCGCGTATTGCACGCCCGGTGGTTTCCAGCCAGATGGAACGACCATCGGCGTGACGCAAGCGATGCTCCACACGATACGCACCGTTCGTCACCCGCAACTGGTCGAGGATCTGATCCATCGTGGTTGGATCATCGTCGCTGCTCAACTCGGTGAGATGACGACCTTCGAGCTGGCGCGGCCGATAACCCAGAGTTTGATACACAGCGGGCGACACGTACACGATGCGTCCATCCGGAGCATGGCGCACTATGATGTCCGTCGCGTTGTCAGCCAGTAGTCGATACCGAACTTCGGATTCCGCTGTTTCCCGATGCTTGCGCTCACGCGTTGTCTGGCGGCGCGCGATCGTGATGATCGCGATCATGAAGATGATCGCCGCAGCAGTTGACAGTTCCGTAGCGAGCCTCGAGTCTACTGACGCGAATACGACGTCTGTCAGTTCTCGCCGGCGCAGCCCCCACGGCATACCGTCGATGCGCGTCGCGAATTCGACACGCGATCCAGAGACCAGGGCGGTGGTGTCCGGCTGTATCAGGAAAGACGCGCGCGCCGAACGAGGCGCCAGTGCCGCCGGCCATGCCCCCTCGAGTCTCCCACGCATCCGATCCGGAGTCAGCGTGACTTCGTAGATCGAATCGTCGATTCCGGCGACGAGAGAAGCTGCTTCGGTTGCAGTGCGGTCTGACCACGCCGAGATGTCAGTCAGCAGCGGCGCAGCATCGCTGGTGAGCACTACCGACCCGATGATCCGACCGGTGATCGGGCTCTGGCCGGTCCGTGGTGGAGCGGCAATGACGCGGTGCGCGAATGCGACCGCGAGTTTCTGCGGGGCCAGTGGGAATGGTCCGACTATCCGCCCGGAATCGGTAGCGAGCGATGCCATCGCCGCCTTTCGAACCGCGGCAGGCGGGGGTTGAGAGGAAATTGTTCCGACAACATTTCCCCGGCGGTCCAGGAGCCAGACTCCGTTGAATCCATGGAGCTGGTTGAGCGTTGTCATGCTCTGCGTCAGCCTGCTCCTGATGGAATCTGGCGACGGTACGGGATGCGTCGGCCGCGGAATACCAAACAGCTCGCTGCTCTGACCAGCCGAGATCGCCAGCAGTTTCGCATCGGCTTGGCGCGGCCGGAGCCAGTTGGATGCGTTGGCGCCGGCGAGGCGAGCGATCATGGACGACCGCGTTGCCCAGGAGTGCACGGAATCCTGACGGAGGATATGCCGGCGCAGAGCAGCAGCGGATGCGAAACTGACCGTAGTCGCCGCAATTATCGCGACGGTCCGCCATGGACGGCTACGGAATGATTCCACAAGCTGCAACTGGTCCTCAGGCATCAGATTGTCCTGGGAAATAAAAAGTGCTTGGCTCGGACTAAGACAGTCAAACGGATGCTTACGCTACGGCCGGATCTCCTTCTGAGGTCTCGGCGCCTTGCAACCAGACTTGACCGCTGCTGGTAATCGGCAGCGCAGTTTCCACTCGATCACCACATGCCCAATCTATCTCCCCTTATTCCGCCCGCCATCGCTAGACGCGATCCTTCGGCCGCAGGACCAGACCCAGGCTCACAAGGGCCAGTATCAGTGCAATCCATTGCACCCACTGCACGGAGGTTTCGGAGGTTGCTGGTGCCGACGAGGCGATCGAATCAACGGGCGCGATAGTCGTGACGGACGCCGGGGTCCTGGACCCTTTCTCACCAGTCCAATCGACGCGCTCGATGCCCGTGTAGGTCTGGTAAACCGGCCAGATCAGTTGCGTTGCCGTCTTGGGGTTCGCCGCCATGAAGGGGAACTCCACAAATCGTTGCGGCGCGAGCGTGCCTGTCCACACCGCCCCCACGATTCGTTTCGCGGAATCGGTAAGAATCTGGAGCTGCCATCCGGGAACGTCCTCGAACGCGGTGATGCGCACTCCATCGGGGAAATGGATCTCCACCCGTGTCGTGGCGACCGCCTTCTCATTCGGAACACGCAGCACGTAACGCTCGTACGCGCCGCTCGCAGATTTCTTGGGATACACGACAGCGTGCGCCAACGCGATCGACGGCGCTAGCGATGCAATCGCGCTGACCAGTATGAGTACATGAATCAAGCGACGCCGGACGTTCATTGATCGGATGAGTGAATGTGTGAAGAAGAGTGCACTACCGCGTGATGTGGAGGCGATACATACGCGAGCAATCCTCCAAGCAACACGACGATACACATCACCGCAACTTCGCTGCGTATCGCAGTGGTAAAGCGGCCGGAAATGGCGGCTCCGCTTGCCAGACGGGGCAACACCCGATACCGATGATTAGCGCCGAAGGCAAGGAGAACAAGAAGTCCCACGATCTTGGCGAGCAACACTGCGCCATACGCAGACCGGAACAGATCCCATGGCGATGACATGAACAGCAACGCTTGCAATACGCCAGAAAGGATTACCACGATTGCGGCAACAAGCGCAATCGTCGAGACACGCAACGCATCACGCATGAATGTGTCCGTCGCGTCACGATCATACGCAATGAGGTAGAGCAATGCGCCGAGCCACGCACCACCCGCCAGAAGATGCAGTGCCCTTGCAGGCTCCGTCCAGATCGGATCGATTGCAGCCGAATGACCGCTCGCACCGCTCACGATGAGCGCAGCGACCGCGAACAACAGCGCAAGCCGCTGACGCCTCGCGATCGCGACCGCCCAGAGAACGAGAATGGTGAGGCCGGTACGCCAGATCTCGATTTTTCCTATGCTGCTTGCCAGGAGCGCCGACGTCGAATCGCTGCCAAGCCGGTGATCCGGCGTCGCATTGATGATCCAGGCGCCGAAGTGCAGCGCGAGCAGTATCGCCGCAGCGATCGATAGTCGAATCGCAAGTCGTGCTGGTCTGCGCTGCACGAGCTCGGCCGCGGTACGCGGCCACGAGAGGCAGAACAGCAAACCCATGACCGCCATGAGACAGCCGAGCCCGAGCCCGCGTAGCGCGGCAGGCACTACTGGAGCTCCGATCACCGTCGGGCCCCATGTGGACGGTGCGTTCAGAGCGACGGGAGAAGCCGGCGGAGCCTGTTCAGCGGAGTTGCCTGTCCAGAAGATGATGTTCCCCTCGACTGGATGACCGTCAGCCGAAACGACTCGCCATACAAGCCGATAGGATCCCGGTGCGAGCGATTCTACCGGTGCAACTATCGCGTGCACGTCGTGCGGGTCTCCGGCAACGGCGAGCCGTGTAATGCTGCCGTCGTCTGCGACGAGCGACAGTTGCGCCAGCGTCGGCTCGATTTCCTCACTGAACAACAGACGCACGCGCGACGGGCTGACGGACAGATGAGCATTCGCGGCCGGCTCGGAGCTTACGAGTGAGGCATGCGCGTGCGCGACCGATCGCGTGGCAAACAGCATGACCAGACTACCGAAAACGACGAATGCGGCAGTCTGCACACGGGCCATGAAGCGCGCGTACGCAGCATGTCGTGGACCCGTTCGTTTGACACCGGCGACGCCTGGCATACTACAGCGAGTACTTCGCGCCTGCCACAACGGTACGCTGCGGGAATGGATGAAACAGAAAGTACTTTCGGCCGAGAAGATTATCGACTCCGACAGACGCTCCCCAGTGACGATCGATCCGGTAGTTTGCGCGCGCATCCATCACGAACCATTCGCTGAATCCCTGATACGTGTTGGGGTTGACGTCGGTGTTGTCCAGCGTTGTAAACATCTTGCCGCTGTAGCGCCCCGCAAGCGAGAAGGCGACTCGCGCGTCAGGGTGATAGGTGGTCAGGAACGTTGCGCGCCACTTTGGTATGTTCGGCAGAAACTTGCCCACCGCGGTACCCGCCGGCGCCGACGCGCTCGCACGTCCCGAGAGTGCCAGCGTACGTGCGTCGAGATATGTCACGCTTCCGGAAAGATCCAGTCCGTGAAAGAGAATCCCCGTGCTGTTACCCGTCAGCTCGACACCACGCGCCCTTACATGATCCACGTTGGAGAGAAACGAATACAAAGTCGCCGAGCTCGGCACGAGGGGAAGGAACTGCGAGATGATCGCGTCGTGCACGTCGTCCTGGAACAGCGACAGCTGCACATCTCCGCGATCGAAGGAACGCCTTGCACGCAGCTCGGCGGCAAGATCGTCATCCGGCTTCAGATCCGGATCCGGAGAGGTGAACGTCGCGCCAGTCGAGACGAGCTGATACAGCTCGGCGGGTGTTGCAAAGCGATACGCCTTCGCGACAGACGCTGTGATCTTCAAATCCGGAGCCGCATCCCACGCAAGCACCGCCTTGGGCGAGAACTTGGACGATGTGACCGTGGGCTGAACGATGCGCGTGGATCCGTTCACGTTGAAGCCGTCGTAACCGCGCCAATCCTCGTAGCGACCACCCAGGGTGAGATTCACCGTCGGGCTCACGAGCCACGCCTCCTGCGCCCATAAAGCGTAAGTGCCCGTCTTGCCGTCGCCCTCGGTGGAGACGGTAGTGAGCGGACCATTGCGCCAGTCGGGGGTGTTGAACGTCGGGTTCGCCAGTGCGTAACGATCCGCGTGCGCACCGAAGGTCACGGTATGTGTTGCACCTGGCCCACCGCGATGCCACGCACCCTTGAGATCCAGCGTGGACCAGCCCGTGCCATCCATCGCGGCGACCTTGCCAGCGGTTCCGAACGACGCACCGCCAGACACGGCCGCCGGTGTCCGCTGTCGATCCTTGTCGTACTGATACAGCGTCCCAACCGCTTCGAAGTCCCAATCGCTCTTCGTGTCGGTCCGAAGCGAGAAACTCTGCGACGTATGCGTCTGGTCGAGATCGTAGAAGCCGCTCGCGAATCCCGACTGCCCGCCAAACGTCGGTTGACCCGAGTCTGCCAGATACGTATCGACGCTCGACTTTCCGTCATTGTGCCAGAAGCCGATCGTGTACGCCGCACGAAGCACCGGCGTGATATCGTAGGCGAGCTTGATTTTCGCGTTGGTCATGCCGGTGTGAAGCAGACCCGAAGCACCGGTTACGTGGGTCGGCGCACCGAGCTTGTTCGCGCTCGCATAACCGCCAGTCGCACCAGCCGGCACGCTCGAGCTCGTAACATAGAGCAGCGGCTGACTCTGACTGTTCTCATAGCTACCGCTTGCCCAGAACGAGAATCTGCCGAACCGGTCGCCGACGGTGGCATTGGTGAGCGAGGTCCCGAAAGCTCGGTCGGTCCCATAGAGATTGTAGTGCTGCAGCGCCTGGGTCTGCTGTACCGACCCTTCGAGCGAGCTCGGCTGGCGCGTCGTGATCTCCATCACTGCACCCATCGAATTGCCCGGGTACGCTGCCGAGTAGGGCCCGTACATGATGTCGATGCGCGAAATCTCCTCGGGAGATATTAGACCCCATCGTGGTCCACCGATCGTGTTGTTGTTGGCGATCAACGCGGAAAGGGGAACGCCATCGGCGTATACGAGACTGCGCGCACTGGAGCTCACTCCCCAGACTCGTGTCCCGATGGTCGCCTGCGTATCACCGTAGTTCCGTTTGCGAATGTACAGGCTCGGCAGGTACTTAACCGCATCTTCGGGATCGACAATATTGACCGTCTCCTTGGCCTTCTGGGCCGTGATGCTCGCCGTCACTGGCAACGTGAGAAGCTGGAGTGGAGCAACGTGCGTTTCGCTACCACGCTTCGCCGTGACCTGAACGGCGCGGAGCTTCGCGGTGCTGTCGCGGGTGGTGGTGTCATGCGCTGTCTGTTGCGCAGCCGGAGTGACCTGGGCACGGAGTCGTCCCGGATGCGTCAACACGCACGCAACAGCAATCAGCAGCACCAGGTGCAGCTTGAATGTCCTACCCGACAATTTCGAAATCATTTATATGGCTCTGAAAACGGCCGGTGCCACTTGCGCGCACCTTCCGTGAATCGGTCATGGAACACGACGCCGGGCGTCAAATTGGCGCACTGGTCGTGGTCGAGTGATGTGATGTGATGATGTTCGTACGAGTGACGCGGCCGCGTTCCATTGCGCGTGCACCGTACGAGAACTACGCTGTCGAGCTGCTTGTCAGCGCGTCAGATAGAGAGCGCTACAGGGGGGCCGTTGGCGAACGGGTGCGCGTACGGCACCGTCGCAACGGGCGTGCTCACATCACACGACGGTGCGATCGTCGCGTATTCCACGGTCCTACTGCCAGCCACGTCCGCGTGCGCGGAAGCCGGCACCAACACCGGCGGCGCACAACAACAATCGCTGAGACAGGTGCAGGTTGTGCCAGACCCCTGCGACGGCGTTTCATGATGACCAGTGCGCTGGGCAGTGCCGCTCTGCGCCGTGATATCGCCAGCCATCCCCGGCATTTCGGGCATGCCAACCATCTGCGCTGCGCTGCCACCGTGCATGGCGCACGGGTGCAGCATCATGGGCTCGGTCAGTGCAACACCGAGCCAGATGCCCCACATGGCAGTAACGATGCGAATCCAGAGAGCGCGTCGCATCCTGAAACTTACAGAAGAACCTTTGCAAAAGACATCCTCGCCCGATCGGGCATGGTGCGCCCGGGGAGAATCGGTGGGGAAACCGCCGACAAAGTGGTCAGGCAATCTCTGACCGGATGATGATCTTCGGCTCCTTCGGGCGGCCCGGCCCGGGGTGAGCCAGTCGTTCCAGCCGTCGGACGGAGGTATCATGCGAATGGTAAATTCCGGGATGATCCTGAATCAGCTGTTCACCGATCTATTTATCCCGGGTGTATCGATCGCAGAGAAGGTTCTGCGCACCGTTCTGGTATACGGCTTTCTCATCATCCTGCTGAGGGTAGCCGGCAAGCGTACTCTCGGGCAGGTCACATCGTTCGATCTCGTAGTTCTGCTGTTGCTGTCGAATACCGTGCAGAACGCGATAATCGGCAACGACAACTCACTCCTTGGTGGTCTGATTGGTGCAGTTGTGCTGATCGTGGGTGACTACGTGGTTGTCAGGGCGTTGTACAATCACAGAAAGTTGGATCGCGTAATCGAAGGAGCCACGTCGGTGCTGGTTCACCACGGCAAGTTCGTGGACGCAAACATGAAGCATCAGTTGATCACGCGGGCGGAACTCGAGGCCGACATGCGCAAACAGGGCATCGCGCACATGTCAGATGTGCGCTGCGCGCGAATCGAGACTGGCGGTGCAATCACTTTCGAGCTCGAAAGCCCTACGGAGTATGAAAAGCATCTCACTGATCTCGTCACGCGACTCGAGCGAATCGAAAGCATGCTGGAAAGACTGGAAGCGTCCGGCAGTGATCAGCAGGCGGACCCGTAGCTGCACGGAGCACGAGTGAGGATCTGGCACGGACGACACGCTGCGCCGCTCGTAGCCATCTGGCTGCTCGCGTTGATCGTCGCGGCGGTCCTGTACAGGATCGAGGACATACAGCCTGCGCTGTCGGATCTCATCCGGCCAGTCTACGTCATCCTGCTTGGGCTGGCCTTGCTGGTCACCTGGAAGTGGTTCCGCGCGCGCGCAAGCGGGAAGCAGCACGATCGCAGACAGGGTGATCGCAGACATGCGGACCGGCGCGAGGACAGCGACGCCGATCCGTGATCATGCTACGCCGCTACGGCGTTCGTCACTCCGGTGAGCTGCTCGTTGACCCAGGTCAGAGATTTGGTATAGAGCCAGGCCATCTGCATCGGAAGCACTCCCAGCGATGACGCGAGCACATCAACCTGGTCCCACTCGCCACGCTGGTACGCATCGGCCAGCAACAACGGCTCGGCGTACGGACCACTTCCCTCCATTACAGCCTGGCGGATCTCGTCCGACACGCTGACGCGCGCCAGCACGTCGCGCATTGGCATGCGCAGAAGCACGTCTAGCATGGAGAACAACCCGGTCATGAACAGGGCCTGCGGATGGCGCACCTGCGGACTGGATTCCGCAATCAGCTCGCACAACCGCGCGCGCAACAGCGCCGCGTACACCAGCTGATCGGTGACGTCGTTGCCTGTCACCATCGACGAGACCATGAGCAACGCGAGCCAGCGATACAGCATCTGGCGCCCGACCATGCGGATCGCATAGCCGATCGAGTCGATTCCGCGGCCGCCAACGGAGGCTGAATTCACGATCCGCAACAACTTGTAGGTGAGCGTCGGATCGGACCGGAAGCCGCTTTCGATAGCTGCATCCGGAGTCTCGTGGTCGCGCAACATGTTGAGCAAACGCACCATCGCTGTCTGTCCTACCTCGATCTCCTTGCGCGTCACGAGCTCGGGACGGCGATAGAAGTATCCCTGAAAGAGATCGAAGCCCAGCTGCATGCACTCCTGGTGCATGTCCATGGTCTCGACGCGCTCTGCGAGAATCTGCACGTTGAACGGCCGCAAACGCCGCATCAATGCCGCGAGCTCGCCCGGCTTTCTATGCAGTACGTCGAGCTTGACGATGCCGACGGTGTGAAGCAATGCGTCGAAAGACGGATCGTCCACGTAGTCGTCGAGCGCGAGCTGGTATCCGCTCTGCGTGAGGCGCCGGCAGGCCGAGACGACTGCGGGGTCGTTTCCGACTGTTTCGAGTACTTCGATCACGACTTTCTGCGACGGGAGAAGCTCGACCTGACCATCCAGCAGGAACTCGCGCGTGCAATTCACGAACGCGCGGTGGCCGTCGGTGAGGTCGTCGAGACCGATATCGAGGAAGGAGTGAATCACGGTATCGGTGCACATCGCGTCTGCGGCGGCACCGTCCGCGATCGTGGACAGCGCCGTATTCCGGTACAGGAGTTCGTATCCGGAGAGCCGGTCGTGCCGGTCGAAAATTGGCTGGCGTGCAACAAATACGTCAATCATGGCGTGCCAACGATTAAGGGCTCCGATAATTGGTGAATCTCATCTAATTATCGGCTTCGTGGCGCACGGAGTCGCACATTATGCATCCGTTTGGCACGCCAGCCTGCACTACCGACGCCGACTAGGCGGCCGACTTCAGGGCGGCGAAGAGGCCTCCGACCGCGCGGATCACGTCTTCATTACCCTCGCGCATGAGGGCGGCGAGAATGTGCTTGCAGACCGTGTCGCGCCACAGATAATCACCGCAGTCGCAACGTGGGTGCGCCGCTGAATAGAGGTCGACCCAGTGCTCCGACTGCCCACCGACGATGCGATAACGGCCGTGTCCTACATGCTCCGCGCGCAGTCCGAGTGCCCGCTCCAGACGAACAACGTCAGCTCCCGGGCCCTCGAAATCCAGCGCCGGCAGCAACCCAATCTGATCTCGTTCCATCGCACTAACTCCTTCAATATCAATCACTTACCGAACTAGATTGATACCCGGAACATCAGATTATGTTGCCTCGAACGATCGTTCGACCGCTACCTCCCGACACCGGCAAACATGACCGGGCCGGTGGGCGCAGGCATGCCTCCGTCCGGCTCTTCGGTCACTGCGACTCGGCGCAGAGTACCGGGCGCCATCGGGTGTTTGGAAGCCACCACTGCCGAGCCGGTGGAGTCCGGCATGAAGGTGCCGAGCGAAACAGGGGTCGTAGTTCCGCGTGCAATCAGCCACACCTGGTAGACCTTCCCGCGGGCTGGTGGTTTCACGTTGGATGCGTACAGTATGAACATCTGCTTCTTCTGGTCCCAGAACATGCGGGCCATGGGCGAGGCATCGGCGTAGCTCATCAACTCGATGACGCGAGTGTGCATTCCGGTCAGTGCGGAGATGAGACTGTCCTTTTGTGCGATCGAGATTCGCAGCTGAGCGACCTGCGCCTCGAGACTGGAATCGTGCACCGCGCTCGCGGTCTGGGCACCGCCCGCCTGTGATCGGTTCCGCCAGCTGTAAATACCGAACGCCGCGATGGCCAGCGCAGCTGCGATGGCCAGGCCGCCAAATATCCGTCCCATCGGCAGGCGGCTGCGCGGCTCGAACGGAATCACGTGTAACGGAGTGTGTCGAGCCTGGGCATTTCCATGCGATGCCGGCGGCGCCTGGTGGCGCGAGGGCGATGACGACGCAGGTCTAGTCGGCCTGACCGTGCTGGCCGCCTGCTGAGCGCTCTCTACCGAGGCCTCGGACGACTGCGTCTTGCGCCCGATATTGGTTGCGGCCGCGCGTGCGACGAGCCGCGAACGAATCCCTGCCGAGCGGCCGCGATTCATTTGTTGCATGGGCGAGAGCCGCGCGAGCTCGGCGACTACTGCTTCCATGGCGGCCAGCTCTGCGGAGACAGCCGGATCTACCGAGGCGGCGGTGTAGAGATCTGCTTCTTCGCGCGGCCCGAGCGCGCCGAGCGCGGCACCGGCGACGTCGAACGCGGGCTCCGACTCGTTGGGCGGAGTCGGAGACACGGGATGCGCGACCTCGTTGCCGGCGTTTGCATCCTGCGGGGGCGGGGACGCGTTATTCGGCTCGTTTACGTCGCTCATGCTCTGCTCTCCCGCAGGCCCATCAACTTGTCCCGCAATTTCTGCATGCCGAGCCGCATTCTGGTCTTGATGGTGCCGAGCGGCTCGCCGAGGAATTCGGCGATTTCGGATTGGCTGAAGCCGCGGAAGTAAGCCAGGTCGAGTGCGCGGCGCTGGTCTTCGGGAAGCTCCTGCAGCGCTGCGTGTATCAGAATCCTGCGCTCGTTGCTTTCGACGTCCTGTGAGGGATCTGGAGCGGGGTCGCGAAGAATGCTCAGATCGGCGGTGATGTCCTCGCGGTTGCGCTTGCGACTACGGAGCCGATCGAGCGCGCGACTGCGTGCGATGGTCAGAATCCACGTTCGCACAGTACCACGCGAAGCGTCGTATGACGAAGCACGCTGCCACACCTGCCAGAATGTTTCCTCCACGACGTCCTCCGCACCATCAGCGTCCTTGAGGAGATGAGCAACCATCGAGTAGACTGTCTGCGCCCAGCCATCGTACAGGGCTGCCAGAGCTGATTCATCGCCTCCCGCTATCCGCCGGACGAGGGACAAATCGTCGCTGGGCGTAGCGATGGCTGGTCGTGTGGTGTACGCCGGATCCTGCCGCGACGGATTCATTGCGAGGGAATCTATCCCGCCACGCCCGGGTGGGCCATGCGGCGGAGCGTGCGGATTCACCGCGACGGAGCGCGTTACGAAGGGAATCCGTTCGCGTCCCTATAAAGGAAGATGCCGAGCGAGCGGCCCCGGGACGATGTTACGACGTCGACGATCGCCGCTCAAAATGGAGAACAGGTGGCATGGCAAAGATCCTTGGTATGACAGGCTCGTTCGTTTGCAGCTCGGTAGGATGGTGGCTTGGCGCGTTCGTCGGCACGATGACAGCGTGCATGCTGTCGATCGTTGGCGTCGGCGTGGGGATGTATATCGGCCGCCGGATAGCGAACGATTTCTTCTAGTATCTCATACAGTGATCCTGCAGTAATTCGATCCAGCGAGCGCCAAGGAGATTGCCCGCATCGCGTTGACTCATGCAAGGTTTGAGCATGATGAAAAGACGATCGTTGGTGCGAGTGTTGTGCGGCTGTGTGATCGCCGTTTCGTCCGGTGGCGCCGCCGCGCCTGGCAGCACGCTGCTTCTGGCGCAGGGCTCGACATCCACAAAGGGCCTGGTAAATGTGACGGGGGAGTTTCGCGAGGACGGATCGTGTCAGGTCTTCGCGGACGGCAGGCCAGTTTTCAATCCATCTGACAGTGCGCAGACGACGTACATTCACGACGCGACGATGAATCTTGCGCCGCGCGGATTCGATGCGCATGAATTGTGGTGTGCGCCAAGCGGCCCTCGGCAGCCCACCATACCTCCGATCGATCTCGAGGCACGCTCGTTCGTGGTTCTACTTTACGCGCCGAGCGGACAGCTGGCGCAGCCTCGGACGTATGACGTGCGATCCGGCATACCTACGTCGGAGGCCGCGAATCGTCTCGTCGGTGCAGGGTTGTTCGGAATGAGTCCTCAGGTGACAGTCGACTCGTTGCCAATCCAGATCGGGCTGGTATATCTGATGGGAATTCGGGGGACGGTGGACATAATCCGTGTCGACGCCAACAGGGTGGTGGCGAAGTTCGCATTCGGTGCCCAACCGGCGCGATCACTATGAGCGCGGTGTAGCAGTGAGATGACGCGCCGGTGTCCGGGCCTGTGACGCCAGACGCCGGATGCGACCGCGATCAGTATTTCGCGAGGTAATTGTCCAGCTCCCACTTGCTCACCTGCATCATGTACTCGCGCCACTCCTCGCGTTTTGCGGCGAGGAAGTGGCGTGTGACGTGCGGGCCGAGCGCGTCACGGATGACGTCATCCTTCTCGAGCTCGTCGCAGGCTTCGTTGAGATCGTGAGGAAGGTCGTCGATGCGCAGACGCCTGCGCTCGCGGTGTGACATCTCCCAGATGTTCTCGTTGACAGGCTCGCGGTAATCGGCGCGCGTTTCGATGCCGTCAAGGCCGGCGGCGAGCATCACAGCGAGAGCGAGATACGGATTGGCCGAAGGATCTGGCGCGCGGTGCTCGACGCGCGTGCCGATCTTGCGACGCGCGGGAATGCGCAGCATCGGAGATCGATTGCGCATCGACCATGCGACATTGGCCGGCGCTTCGTATCCGGTGAGGAGCCGCTTGTAGGAGTTTACGAGCGGGTTTGTTATCGCGGTGCACGCACGCGCGTGCTTGAGCAGACCACCGATGTAATGAAGGGCGGTCTCGCTGAGCTCGTACAGGCCGGCTGCATCATAGAATGCGTTGTCGTTGCCGCGGAACAGCGACTGGTGCGTGTGCATGCCGCTGCCGCTCTGACCGAAGATCGGCTTGGGCATGAACGAGGCGACGAGGCCGAACTGCTGGGCCACGTATTTGACGACAAACCGGAAGGTCGTGATGTTGTCGGCGGTGCGCAGAGCATCGGCGTAGCGAAAGTCGATCTCATGCTGACCGTGCGCCACCTCGTGATGCGCGGCCTCGACTTCGAAGCCCATCTTTTCCAGTGCAACGACGATCGCTCTGCGCGCGTCCTCGCCCAGGTCGGATGGAGCGAGGTCGAAGTAGCTCCCGACGTCGTGGGTGGTGGTGGAGACGTTACCACCGGCACCTGGCCGGAACATGAAGAATTCGGCCTCCATACCGGCATTCATCCGGAAGCCCATGGCCTCCGCCCTGGCGACGGCTCGCTTGAGAACCCAGCGAGGATCCCCCTCGAAGTGATCGCCATCGGGGGTATGCACGTCGCAGATGACGCGGGCGACCCGGGCATCGGGGTCCCCCCACGGATAGACCTGGAAGGTGGAGAGGTCCGGGACCAGGAGCATGTCGGACTCCTCGACGCGTACGAACCCTTCTATTGAAGAGCCGTCGAACATGATATCGCCGTCCAGGGCCTTCTCGATCTGGGAGGAGGGGATTTCGACGTTCTTGTTGATGCCCAGGATATCGGTGAACTGGAGCCTGAGGAATCGGACACCTTGTTTCTTTGTGATGTCCAAAATTTCCTGTTTTTGCATTATTTAGCCCGGTTTGCTTGCGATTGACGACCTAAATATGCAGATTGCTACCCTGCTTGTGCAAGTTTAGCAAATTCCTCATAACACCAGGCCTAGCCGCCGCCTCCAAAAATGCCTACCGCCCGCCAGTTAGCTGTCCAGGACATCTCCGCCCGCATCACCGACGAATCATCGACGCCGGTGCCCCTCCGCACGTCCGAGTACTTCGGCGTCAATACCTTCGGCGCGCGCCAGATGCGCGAGAAGCTGCCAAAGGAGATCTACGTCAAGCTCCTCTCGGCGGTCCGCCAGGGAAAGAAACTCGACCGTGACATCGCGCCGACAGTCGCGCAGGTGATCAAGGATTGGGCTGTCTCGCGAGGAGTGACTCACTTCACCCACTGGTTCCAGCCCCAGACCGGACTGACAGCGGAAAAGCACGACGCATTCCTCACCTTCGACGACGAGTTGGAGCCGATGGAATCGTTCTCAGCGGCGCAGCTCATTCAGAGCGAGCCGGACGCATCGAGCTTTCCGTCGGGCGGATTGCGCGCAACGTGGGAAGCGCGCGGTTACACGGCATGGAATCCTGCAAGCCCGGTGTTCATCGTCGAGAGTGCCGGGGCGCGCACGCTCTGCGTTCCATCGGTGTTCATCGGCTATAACGGCGAGGCGCTCGATGAGATGACGCCGCTGCTGCGCAGCTCCGACGTGCTGTCACAGAAGGCGACCGAGCTGCTCGAGCTGATGGGCGACCGCGGCGTACGGCGAGTCTACACGACACTCGGCGCGGAGCAGGAATATTTCCTGATCGATCGCACCCTGTTTGCGATGCGTCCGGATCTCGTGATGGCTGGCCGCACGCTCATCGGCGCTGCACCATCACGCGGGCAGCAGCTGGAGGATCACTACTTCGGCGGAATTCCTGAGCGCGTGCAGGCGTGCATCGCAGAAGTGGAACACGAGCTGTACAAGCTGAGCGTGCCTATCGTCACGCGGCACAACGAAGTTGCGCCGTGCCAGTTCGAGATGGCGCCGATGTTCGAGGAAACCGACATCGCGGTGGACCACAATCAGATAGTGATGGCGACGCTGCGGCGCATCTCACTGCGTCACGGGCTGCAGGCGTTGCTCGCTGAGAAGCCATTTGCTGGTGTGAACGGAAGCGGCAAGCACTGCAACTGGTCGATGGCTGTGCGCTCGGACGATCCGGCAGTCGATGGGGTCAATCTTCTGAAGCCAGGGAAGACGCCGCATCAGAACATCCGCTTCCTTCTCTTCCTCGCGGCAGTGCTGCAGGGCGTGAACAAACACGCAGGGCTTCTGCGCGCGGCGATCGCGACGTCCGGCAACGAGCACAGACTCGGTGCGAACGAGGCGCCGCCGGCCATCATCTCCGTATTCATGGGATCGATGCTCACGCGCGTGATCGACGAGATCATCGAGGGCAAGAGCACCAAGAGCGCTGATCAGCAGATGATCGGACTCGGCGTCGCCAAGCTGCCGGAGATCGAGAAGGACAACACCGATCGCAATCGCACCTCACCGTTCGCATTCACGGGCCAGAAGTTCGAGTTCCGCGCGGTCGGCTCGAGTCAGAGCATCGCCTTCCCGATCGTTCTCTTGAACGCAGCGGTCGCAGAGGCCATCTCGGATATCACGGAGGAACTTCGTGAGGAGCTGAAGGACGGCAAGCGTGACTCCAAGTCGATCGACGACGCCGCGCTCAAGGTCGTGCGCAAGTCGTTCAAGGCGAGCACGCCCGTCCGGTTCGAGGGAAACAACTACTCCACCGAGTGGGTGAAGGAAGCGGAGAAGCGCGGACTGCTGAATCTGCGCCGGACTCCGGAAGCGTTGCAGCAGCTCGAGACCAAACAATCACGCAAGACCCTCACTTCGCTCGGAATCTTCACGAACGAGGAGCTCGATTCGCGTTATCACGTCCGGCTCGAGCGCTACACCAAGGACATGTTGATCGAGCTCCATACGCTTCGCGAGATGGTCGACACATGTGTCATCCCGGCGGTACTTGGCTACGCCGGATCGCTCGCCAACGCGGCGGCGCAGGCGAAGGCCGCCGGAATCGCGGTCATCCCGCAGATCGGAATCGCCAACAAGGTCGGCGCAAAGATCGAGGAGCTGCTCAAGCGACACGACAATCTTGTAGGCGTGATTGCGAAGGCTGAATCGATGCACGACGATCCGGGTGCGCAGGCAAAGCTGCTCACGAGCAAGGGCGCAGAAGCGATGGAAGCCGTGCGCGAGAAGTGCGACGAGCTGGAGCTCATGGTGTGCGACAGTGATTGGCCGCTGCCGAAGTACCGCGAGATGCTGTTCCCGGTCTGATTACCGGTGATGCTGGGGAACCGGGGAGACGATGCTGTCCATTGTCTCCCCGGTTTTTTCATGTGGAGAGCGACCCCGGCTTCATCTCGGCCGTTACTTCCCTTCCGAACCGTAGCACGCCGTCGATCAGTACATCGATATCGGACATGCGTGCGCGGTGGTTCACGTTCGCAATCCGAATCGCGAATTTGCCATCGATGATCGTGCTGGATGGAACGGCGAGCCCGCATTCCTGAATGCGAAGCAGCACCTCGGTATTGATTGCATCGAGCATGTCTTCGGAGATGCCAGCCGGTGCGTAGCGGAGGCACGCGATGTTGAGTGGCGCGGGCGCGAGCAGCTCGAGATCCGGGTGCGCTTCGACACGCCCGGTGAGATATCTGATCTGCGCGACGTTCTGCTCGACCATGCGCACGAGCTTGTCGACGCCATCGGCCTTGAGCGACAACCAGGCCTTGAGCGCCTTGAAGCCGCGCGTGAGATCGATGCCGCGATCGGCAAACGGCAGACCGCCGGCAATGACGCCTCGCGTCGCGGCGGCCAGATAGCTGGCTGGTGCCGCGTACGTTGCCACGTGCACTTCCGGATCACGCACGAGCACGCAGGCGCACTCGAACGGCAGATCGCCCCACTTGTGCAGATCGAAGCCGAGTGAATCGGCACGCTCGAGGCCTGCAACTTGTGGGCGCAGTTCATCCGACAGGTAGGCGAGTGCGCCGAATGCGCCGTCGACGTGGAACCACAGATTCTCGCGCCGACAAAATTCGGCGATCGCAGTGAGATCGTCTGATGCTCCCGTGTTCACCGTGCCAGCCGTGCCGACGACGCAGAACGGTATCATTCCAGCGGCGCGATCCGCCGCAACCATTTCGGCGAGCGCCGCCATTTCGATTCGGTAATTCGAGTCCACGGGCACACGCCGGAACGCTCTGTCGCCCAGGCCCATGAATTCGGTGGCCTTGCGCGCCCAGCCGTGAGTCTCGGAAGATCCGTAGAACACGAATGGACCGCGCTGTGGCGCGTCCGGCCATTGTTGTACACCGTCCTCGCGCACGTCGATGCCCAGCTCGCGCGCTTTCGCAAAGCGCGCAACGCCGAGTGCGAGTGTGCTTGCCATGGTGCCACCGGTAACGAGAACTCCACTTCCGCCTGGCATTCCGAGCAGTTCAGCCAGCCAGTCTATCAACTGTTGCTCCACCAGCGCCGGCGCCTGATTGAAACCAGCCATGTGCGGATTCAGTCCGGAGGCGAGCATGTCGGCCATCATGCCGAGCGGCGTTCCGTTTCCCTTCACCCAACCAAAGAATCGCGGGTGCAGATTGCCGTCGGGATACGGGAGCACGTTCTGAACGAAATGGCGATACGCCGCTTCCGCACCGACACCAGTGCGAGGGACCGGCTCCGCGAGTGCCTCTCGGACCGATGCCGGCATCTCACGCCATGCGGGTTGCTCGCGCAGGCTCTCCAGATGAGTGAGCATGTCGTCCACCATGCGGTGCGACAGCGCGCGAAATTTTTCCCATTCTTCTGGTGAAGCCGGGTCGAAGGTTTCTTCAGGCGGATTGTTGGGGGACGTCATCTCGTATTGGTTCAGATCTGCATCGCAAGCGACGCGCGATGCCTGAAAGAACATAGCGGGCGGAGGGTAAAATTCGCCAATGCTGTCCGGCGGGGCATTTAGCCGACGGGACTGGATATTGCGTAACCATCTTGTTACATATCTCTGCATGCCTCGTGTCATTCCCCGGACAGACCCGTTCCACGCGGTCGCAGATCCAACGCGGAGGGCGATCCTGGACCGCCTGCGGCGCGGTGCCGCGCCTGCGAGCGAGATCGCGGCCGGTTTCAGGATAAGCCGCCCCGCAGTATCGCGACATCTGCGGGTATTGCGCGATGCGCGGCTGGTGCGGGAGCAGCGCCGCGGCGGAGTCGATGGGCGACAGCGCGTCTACGAGCTCACGCCGGTCCCGCTCACCGACGTTGCGAAGTGGATTGCCGGCTACCAGAAGTTCTGGCCATCCAACCTCGCGAATCTCAAACGGCATGTCGAGGGTAGCACGGATTGGACCTTCGATCGCCCACCGGAAAAGCCTCAGTCATGAACGACGCAGCGACCCTGGCGCTCGCAGGAGCTCCGCACGTCGAGAAGGACGACGCACGCGCTAGCGGCGCGTGCCCATCTGCGCCTCGTAGCATCTGTCACGCACGATCGATCAACACACAACTCATAGAGTGATGCCGACCCTCTACACACCTTACGTCACCGAGCGCTCGTCTCGCGGAGAACACACATACGATGTGTTTTCGCGACTCCTCATGGATCGCATCGTCTTCCTGGGGACACCGGTCACCGACGACGTCGCGAACGTCATCATAGCGCAGCTGCTCTTCCTGGAAGCGGACAATGCGGAGCGGGACGTACATCTCTACATCAATTCGCCCGGCGGATCGGTATCAGCCGGACTCGCGATCTACGACACCATGCAATTCATGAAGGCGCCCGTGAACACGATCTGCATGGGATTCGCGGCGAGCATCAGCTGCTTTCTGCTCGCTGGCGGACGCGCCGGCAAACGATCGGCGCTACCGCACTCGCGCATCATGCAGCACCAGCCGTCACAGACTGGTGGTGGCGGCACCGCATCGGATGTCGAGATCCAGGCGCGCGAGATCGTGTTCCTGCGCCGCAAGGTGAACGAGCTCATGGCGAAGCATACCGGGCGTCCGGTGGAGCAGATCGAGCACGACTTCGATCGCGACAACTACATGTCCGCCGAACAGGCAAAGGAATACGGCATCATCGACCACGTTGTGACGCACAAGGGCGAGGTCATCGAAGCGAGTCGAGAGCCGGCGACTACGGTGTAGCCGGCACTTTCCCGTTCGGTGTCAGCTTGTCGATGGCCCCCGGAAGCACCTGAGCCAGCTTGGCGGAGAGCTCTTCCGGGGGGATGCCGAACTTTGCCGCAAGTTGCGTCATGGCATCCGAACCCAGCGCCGCGTGGAGCTGGTCTCCGGTTATCGGCTCGTTCGTTCCGGTGCCGACCCACGACTTCACGGTATTGCCCAGCCCCTGCGACTCCAGCTGGCTGACGATCCCCTGCACGCCGCCGTGCTTCTCGATCAGGCCGTTGACGACAGTTGCCATCTCGGCGCCGACGACGCCACCCAGTAATCCGTCGAACATTCCCATGGTTTCTCCCGGTTCGGAGGTGGTCCCGTCAGTCGGACGGGGTGATCTGAAGTTGCGCGTCGTTCCCGTCCTTCGCTACCGCGCGTCCGACGATTATGGTGATGTTGTCCGTGCCACCGCCATCGAGCGCATCCTGCAGCAATCCTTCGCACGCCTCGCGCGCGGACGTCATTCCGCGAAGCCGCTCGGCGATCCGCGCGTCGGAAACGTGCTTGGTGAGACCATCGCTGCAGATGAGATGAATGTTCTCCCAACTTGCCGCGAGGCGTGTGACCACCGGTGCAGTCTGCTCGCCGCCCAGCGAACTGGAGAGCACGTTCGCCCAGGGCGACGCGAGTGCTACCGGGCGCGTCATCACTCCCTGGTCGATGAACTCCTGCGCCATCGTCTGATCACGCGTGATCTGCGTCAGCACGTTGTTCCGGAACAGGTAGTAACGTGAATCGCCAACCTGGAGCAGATAGATCCACGGCCACACGCCGATCCACAACGTCAGTGTCGTAGCCATTCCGCGCAGGTCGCTATCATCGCGCGCGCGCTGCAGCACCGCGTCGTGACTGGTTATTGCGGCCTTCTGCAGTACGTTCACAAAGTCCTCTGCCTGTGCGTCGGACTGGTAGTAGCAGAGCGCGCTGTGTATCACGTATTGCGTGACCGCTTCGAGCGCTATCCGACTGGCCTCCTCACCAGCGAGCTGTCCGCCCACCCCGTCGGCAACCATCGCGATGAAGCCGGCGCGCTCGTTGCTCGCACGAAGCTGCTCGGCTTCCGGAAGTGAAGTCGCCTTGATGTCGAGATGCTTGCGGAGGGACCCCAGCAGGAAATGATCTTCGTTAGTCTTGCGAACCTTGCCGGGGTGCGTCAGCCCCCATACATCGATCTCTTCATCGAGCGGCTTGCGCGGCGTGGACGACTCGTCATCATCTGCCACTTGCAGTTCACCAGGTATGAAGCTGTGAGTCAGGCCGGCAGCGCCGGGCGAGAGGGCCAAAATGCCGACAATGGCGAATATATGCCGGGTACCGACGGGTAGCTACCGCGAGTCCTGGGAGAGTCGGCCCTGGTTGCGCCTCTTCACGCGCACGTAGTGCCGATGGGCCTTTTCGCGCGAGCCGCACGTTTCCATGCTGCACCAGCGGCGGAGGCCGTTGCGGCTGCGATCCACGTAAACCCAGCCGCAATCCTTGCCGGCGCACACACGCACCGAGTCGGCAGAATCCGACGCCAGCACATGTGTTGCATTCCAGATGATCGGCCACTCGATGCAGTCCAGTCTGTCACCCATTCCGCTCCAGTAGAACCGCGCGCGTCCGCGCTCGGCACCAATGCGTCGATGCTGGAGGGCGTCAGAAAGCCGACCGCCAAGCGCGGTAACGGAACTGTTGAACGCATCGCTGACGCGCGCTCGTCCGTGCGCTCGAGCGGTCGCGTTGAAGGCACCGTGAAGGATTCCGCGCAACTCACGCGCGCTGGCCAGCGCGCGATCGGCCTCGTCCCTGTCGCGACGCGCGCGACTGCGTAGCTTCCGCGCAACGCGCGCATCGACAACTCCCGCCTGCACGGCCCACCTAACGAGCGATTCGTAGTCGGACAGCAGATCCACGAGCAACTCGTCGCCATTCCACTCCGCAGTGTTCACGAAGTCGAGGCTCGGTTCTCCACCTATGAGCCTGAATCCGGGCGGCTCACCTTTTCGCGGCGCTGGACTGCCAGTCATGACTGGAATATATAACCGGTATAACCGCCTTGACAGGTGTGAGAGGCAGGCGATAGTATACGACCAGTTAGATCGGCCAAACAGGTAAGAATCCGTTACTGCCAGGGAAGTATTCGAATGACCGTTGCCGCTCGGAAAGAGGATGCGCCTGCACGCCCCGCACACAATGTCGAGGCCGCCGGCAGTTCCGGGCGCGGCATGGCCTACCTGGCGCTCGCCGCAGCCGGCTGCTCGTGGGGGACGGGTTTCTACTTCGCCAAGGTCGCGCTCACGGAGATGGGCGTCGGCCACATGCTGGTGTACCGCTTCGCGTTCGGATGCCTTGGCTTGCTGCCGGTCGCGTTCCGCATTCGCGCGCTCCCGCGAGCGTCCGACGTCCCGTTCTTTTTCGTAGCGGCCGCACTCTACATACCGATCCAGTTTCTGGTGCAGTTCGAAGGGCTCGCACGCACTACTGCCTCGCACGCATCGTTGATGGTGGGCACACTCCCCCTGACACTTGCGATAGCCGCGGTCATATTCACGAAAGAGCGCCTCGATCGTGTCGGATGGTCGATGATAGTCGTCTCGACGATCGGCGCGATACTCATCGTGCTCACGGCACATGAGGCGAACGGCGCCGCCGGTGGACCAAGCCTGATCGGCGACCTGCTCGTGCTCGGCTCGCTGTTCGCGGGCGTCGCATGGGTGCTGGTCACGCAACGCGTGATGCACGCGGGGCACGGCTACTCCGCGGTCGCGATGACTGTTTACGTGGTTTTTCTGGGCAGCGCGATGCTATTCCTGTGGGTGTTCGTCGCCGATGGCCCGCCTCCCGTGCATCTCTCCACGCACGTATGGCTGGCGCTCGCGGCCCAGGGATTCCTCGCGACGACCGCGGCAACACTGCTCTGGAACTGGGGCCTCAGGAGAGTACCGGCGGCCCGGGCCGGCATCTTCGTCAATTTCGAGCCGGTAGTGGGGTCGATACTCGGCGTCACGCTGCTAGGCGAGTCGCTGGGACCGGTTGCGATCTTCGGGGGCCTTCTGATCGTCGGTGCGGCCACCATATTCTCACTGAGAAAACCGGCCACACACGAGGCTCGGAGCAGGGTCGCGTAAGGCTACGCCATCCTCGGCATCGGGTGCGGCTTCAACGACGTATTCATTGCGTCCCTTCCAGCCACCGCAACGATCATGTACAAGCTTGCATCATTCAGTCTGACACGACAATTCAGTACGGTCGCACTGTTGTCCGCATGCGTCCTGGCTCCAACAGCGCAGTTGACCGCGCAACGCGTTGAAGTCTCCTTTCCCTCGAGCGTGCACGCGACGCCGATCACCGGACGCCTCATCCTCATCGTCGCGCGCGACTCCGCTCGGGAGCCGCGTTTCCGTGCGGGCAGCTATGGTGGAACGCAGCCATTCTTCGGACTGGACGTTTCCGCACTCGCTCCCGGAGCGAGCGCAACGATCGACGCGTCGACGGCCGGATATCCATTCACACTCGCACAGCTTCCTGCCGGAGATTACTACGTACAGGCGGTGATGAACGTGTACACACAGTTCCATCGTGCGGATGGACACGTCATCTGGGGGCATATGGACCAGTGGGAGGGACAGCACTGGAACACGTCGCCCGGAAATCTCGTGAGCAATGTGCAACGCGTGCACGTCGACGCTGCCAATCCAATGAACCTCAAGCTGTCGCTCTCGCGCGTGCTTCCACCTGTAACGATGCCCGTGGACACAAAGTGGGTCAAGCACGTAAAGATCCAGAGTAAACTGCTCTCCACGTTCTGGGGCCAGCCGATATTCATCGGCGCGACGATCCTTCTTCCCAAGGATTACGACAGTCATCCCAACGCGCACTATCCCGCGATCTATCAGCAGGACCACTTCTCGCTCGCGCCGGCATTTGGATTCACGACCGACAGCGGTGCAAACTACGCAGCAGAGCGTACAATGCTCAAGGCGCGCACGGATGGTCGCGAGCCCGGATTTGATTTCTACAAGTCGTGGAACTCGAGCAACTTCCCGCGCATGATCGGCGTCAAGTTCCAGCATCCGACGATGTACTACGATGATTCGTACGCGGTCAATTCACAGAACAACGGCCCGTACGGCGATGCGCTGCTCACCGAGTTGATCCCGTACATCGAGTCGCACTTCCGCGCGATCCCAAAACCCTACGCGCGCGTGCTCACCGGTGGCTCGACGGGCGGATGGGAATCGATCGCGCTCCAGGTACTGCATCCGGATTTCTTCAACGGAACGTGGACGCTGTATCCCGACCCGGTTGACTTCAGCCGCCTGCAACTGGTGGATGCGTATGCCG
Source organism: Gemmatimonadota bacterium (assembly GCA_040388625.1). Taxonomy (NCBI): domain Bacteria; kingdom Pseudomonadati; phylum Gemmatimonadota; species Gemmatimonadota bacterium. Next base: position 600,023 of record JAZKBK010000003.1, read on the forward strand.
ACACGAGCGCCTTCGTCGAGAACGAAAATCCAATCGTTGTGACGCCACGCTATATGAGTCGCTCATCCGAAGGCCAGCCTCAAACGACGCAGCGCGACCTGAGCAAGATCGAGTCGGTGCTGGGCAGCCACGAGCGCTCCGGCCAGCAGTTCAATGCATGGGACGCGGCATGGGGACCCGTCGGCGCCGACGGATATCCGCGCCCGCTGTGGAACAAGACCACCGGCACGATCGATCGCTCGGTCGCAACATACTGGCGCGACCATTTCGACCTGCGCTACATCCTGTCGAAGGACTGGGCGACCATCGGTCCCAAGCTGCAGGGCAAGCTTCACGTGTACGTCGGCGACATGGACAACTACTATCTGAACCTCGCCGTCTATCGCCTCAACGACTTTCTCCCATCGACTTCGTCACCCAGGTCAGACGCGGTATTCCAGTACGGCCGCCCGATGAAGGGCCACGGCTGGCAGCCGATGAGCGACGCCGAGATGGTCCGCATGATGTCGAAGCGCATCACGGAATCGGCACCGAAGGGCGCGGATGTGACGTCGTGGAAGTACTGAAGGGGTAAAGGGAAATGAAAAACGGGGTCAGAGTCATATTTTCGCGAAGGCGTGAAAAACGGGGTCAGAGTCATATTTTCGCGAAGGCGGAAAATATGACTCTGACCCCGTTTTCAGTTTTCACGCTGCCACGTCGACGTGTTTCATGTTCGGCAGGAAACCCGTGAGCAGTCCAACGGCTGGCAGGTACGAGCAGACCTTGTACACAAAGTCGATGCTCGTGTGATCGGCGAGCTGGCCCAGGAATGCTGCGCCAATCCCGCCAACACCGAACGCGAGGCCAAAGAACAGACCGGAGATCATTCCCACCTTTCCCGGCACCAATTCCTGCGCGAACACGATGATCGCTGAAAATGCCGATGCGAGCACGAGACCAATCACCACGCTCAGGATCTCGGTCCAGAACAGATTTGCGTACGGCAGCAGCAGCGTGAACGGAAGCACGCCAAGTATGGAGCACCAGATCACGAGCTTCCGGCCGTACCGGTCACCGATCGGGCCGCCGATGATCGTGCCGGCGGCAACGGCGCCGAGAAACACGAACAGGTGGATCTGCGAGCTCTGCACCGATACGTGGAACTTGTTGATCAGGTAGAACGCGTAGTAGCTGGTGAGACTCGCGAGATAGAAATACTTGGAGAACAGCAACGCCATGAGGATGGCCAGCGCGAACCGCACTTTCCCACGCGACAGCGTGACGTGATCAGCAGTGACTTTCCCCCGTACCGGCGAGACAACCGATCGATTTGCGCTGTACCAGGTGCCGACGTTCCACAGTACGATGATTCCGATGAGCGCCGCGGCGGAGAACCACGCAATGCTCGACTGTCCGAACGGAAGGACTATGAACGCAGCGAGCAGTGGCCCGATGGCAGAGCCGGCATTTCCGCCGACCTGAAACATCGACTGCGCAAATCCATGCCGCCCACCGGACGCCATGCGCGCGACACGCGACGATTCCGGATGAAACACCGACGAGCCGACGCCGACCAGCGATGCCGCGACCAGCAGCGCGGGAAAACTCGCGGCTCTCGACAACAGCAGCAGACCGAGCAAGGTGAAGCTCATGCCGGCGACGAGCGAGTAGGGCTGCGGCCGATGATCGGTGTACAGGCCAACCAGTGGCTGCAGCATCGACGCAGTCATCTGATATGCAAGCGTGATGAGTCCGATCTGCGCGAAGTTGAGCCTGTAGCTCGTCTTCAGCATCGGGTAGATCGCCGGCAGGAGCGACTGCATCATGTCGTTCAGCAGATGACAGAATGCAATCGCTCCCAGGACCTTGATGGCCGCGCCGGTGGTCGCGCCAATTTCCCTGCTCCTGGTCGCCAATCAGTTCTCGCGTGTCGTCAATCAGTTCACCAGCAATATCGCGAGATGCATGGCCACAAGGGCAGTCTCTCTGATGCCCGATCCTACCGTCTGCCCTGCAGGACTGCGATTCCGGAGCTTATAGTGACGACGAGCAGCATGATCGAAACCAGAATCGTCCCGATCCCTATCGATACATGCGACGTCAGCGCTGCGTTTCTTCCAGCATCGTGGCCGACGGTCAGTATCGCGAGCGGAATCATCACGACGCCTATCAGGCCGAGCAACGCGTCTGCCACCAGCGCTCGGCTCTCACGCAGAGCCAGCGACGCCGCTACGCCGACGATCGGAACCAGGAACAACACCAGCGCGAAGATGTTCAAACCGAAATCCGTCTTGGTCAGGAAGAGCAGTGTTTCGGGCTCTCCCGAGCCGGCGAGTGACAGACGCACGAACGGAAAGAGAAGCATGAACGCGAGTGTGACGGCGAATATCGTACCGGCGACGGGTGGCACCATCGCATGAAAATGCCTCGGCCGGTTGGAACCTGCGTATTCCACGACTACCTCCTTGACTGTGGACCTCTCGAATCATCGTGCATCGGGCGTGCTCGCGCTAGCGGAGAAGTACACAACAAAGCAAAAAGGGCGGCCATCACTGGCCGCCCCGAATCGTTACGCCGTCGACGGTTCGTTACCAGCCAGTCGGCGACCAGCCGCTCGCGAAGAGACCGGTGCTCTGCAACCATGGCATCTCCGCCAGGGCACCATCGCCAGCCAGCTCACCGAAGCTCCGCACAGGGATGAACGGATCCGGAATCGCCGCGGCCAGAAATTGTGCTGTCGCCGGATCGGCGACGGGTGCCGGGCTGATGGTGATCGAAACGCACTGGGTTCCGTCGGCTGCGGTCACCACCGGAAGCCGAATCGTGGTACGCTCGCCCGGCGCGAGCGCCGGTATCGTCGCCTGTCTGGCCAGACTGAGATGGTCACGCGGTGCGACCGAAACCATCGAAACAGGGGCCGCGATCGTTCCACGGTTCTCGATCACCAGAGTGACCACGTCCGATGCAGCGTGCGCGGCCTCCGAGGGCATTACCGCCGACACTATCGCCAGTGAGTAGTCGCCACAGTCGGGAGTGCAGTTTCGCGCAGAGGAGTTGGCTGGGGAGCTGGCAGAGCGCGTCTGCGTGGATCGATCGGGCGATGCCGGCTGCGCGGACACACGAACCGCAGAGGCGGAGCGCCGGACGTTTCGTTGGGCAAGGAGCTGTGAAGGTGCCAGTAGCGAGGCGATGGCCAATGCAACGCCCAACGGCGATCCAAAAGTGCGCATACAATACCGGGGTTGAAGTCTTCCCTGGTAAGTGTCGGCTGGATCGGTCACGACTTGACCAGCGTCCCTCCATGGGAATACTTCGCCATCGTGCAAGGAGCTTCTGGCACATTACAAGCAGCATTTTCTCGGCCATGACAAAATCCACAGCAGCGATCTGTATCCTTGCGACAGCACTCGGTGCGTGCAGTCGCAGCGCCGTGCAAAAGGAGGATACCTCCGCCGGAGCACCGCCAACTCAGTCCGGAAGCGCACAGACCATGGCCGCAACAACGCAACAACCAACAGGGAGCAGTGCAATGACGTTCAAACTCACGTCGTCCGCGTTCGTGGAGGGCGGCAACATTCCCACCAAGTACACCTGCTCGGGCGAGGATACATCACCACCGCTCGCATGGTCCGACGCTCCGGCGGGAACGCGCAGCTTCGCTCTCATTGTAGATGATCCCGACGCACCGGATCCAGCCGCGCCCAAGATGACCTACGTGCACTGGGTGGCGTACAACATCCCGCCCGCGACGACCATGCTCGCTGAAGGAGCCGGCAAGGGTGCGATGCCCGCGGGAACCGGCAAGGGCTACAACGACTGGAAAAAACCTGAATACGGCGGCCCATGCCCTCCGATCGGACGGCACCGCTACTTCTTCAAGCTGAGCGCGCTCGACACGACACTCGATCTCTCACACCCGACCAAGGCCGACCTGGAGGCCGCGATGAAGGGCCACGTGCTCGGCACCGCTCAAGTGATGGGTACCTACCAGAAGGCCAAGTAGCAGCGACCTCGCGAAGATGTGACAACTCGCGTAACAGCTCGTGTAACGCGAGTGCAACAGCTCTGGATCGTGGCGGTCCGGCGCTCTCTGCGCGACATTATACCGCCATGCACACGATCTCATTCGCAACGAGCGCGGCGCGACGTATCCTCCGCGCCGCGCTCGTGCTGGCTCCGTTAGCGATCGCTCCGCTCGCAACAGCTCACGCACAGCACGCAGACACGACAGCGCTGCGACACGTGCTGGACTCCATCGCCGACGCGCACCATGGCACGGTGGGCTACAGCGTGATCGACCTCGACGACGGTGATCGCATCTCGCGACGTGGCGACGAAACTTTCCCTACCGCATCGCTAATCAAGGTCGGAATACTCGTCACGCTCTACGATCAGGTAGCGAAGGGCAACATATCGCTCGATGACCTCGTCACCGTTCTCAAGATCGATCAGGTGCCGGGGTCGGGAATCGTGCAGTTCCTCCACAACGGAACCGAGCTATCGATCCACGACGCGGCGTGGCTGATGATCACGCTGAGTGACAATACTGCGACCAATCTCATCCTCGATCGCATCGCCATACGCCCCATGTGGGACAAGATGGAATCACTCGGCCTGCATCACACCAAGGTGCATGCGAAGGTGTTCAAGCGAAACACAAGCGTCGCGATGGACAGCTCCGTCAAGTACGGACTTGGTGTCACGACACCGAACGAGATGGCGCACCTCTTCGAGCTCATGGCCGCCGGCAAGGCTGTGAATCCGCAGGCCGACTCGGCGATGCTCTACATACTCGAGCACAACGAGGACCAGACTCTGCTGCAGCGCTACCTCGATGGCGTGCGCGCCGCTCACAAGACGGGAGCGGACGACGCCATCCGCACCGAATGCTCGCTGTTCTACCTCCGGCATCGCGTGGTCGCGTGCGTGTTGACCAAGGACAACAAGGACACTCGCTGGATACTGGACAGCGAGCCTCAATTGACGATGGGTCGCATGGGCTACGCGATATTCCAGGCCTGAGGACCGGCTCCGCGCCCGCCTGCGGCAAAATGATTCCACCGGCAGGTTTCCACGATCACATATAGGACGTACTCGCGTCTAGATTTACCCGCACGATGTCATCAGATCAGCCACAATCCACGCCGTCCGCCTGCCCGCGCTGCTCAGCGCCGGGCACGGGCCGCTTCTGCACCGAATGCGGCGCACCGCTCAACAGCGCTCCGTGCGCCTCGTGCGGTCAGCCACTAACTCCAGGCTCGAAGTTCTGCCACCACTGCGGCGCCATAGCCGGCGCGGCCGCCGCTCCAGCTGCGACCGGCGGCGGAGCGACCCTGGCCAACACGCTTCCCTGGGCAGTTGCCGCTATCGCCTTTCTCACGCTCTTCGCGATGCTCGCGAGCCGAGGATTCAACGCCAAGCGCGGATCCTCCGTGGACGCGCCGATGAACGCGCTGCCCAACCCCACGGTCGACGCCGGTCCGGCCGGCGCGATGGGCGGCGGGGATCCATCCGCTGCCCCGTTCGCGGGCGCCGCTGGCGCAGCAGGTGGCGCTCGCGCCCCGGACATCTCGCAGCTTTCCCCGACCGATATCGCCAACCGGCTATTTGATCGCGTTATGCGACTAAATGATCAGGGGAAGGCCGACTCGGTCGCCTTCTTCGCCCCGATGGCGGTGCAGGCCTATCAGATGGTGGAGCAGGAGCAGGGTCATCCGCTCGACGCCGACCAGCGCTTCGACGTCGGACGCATTGGCGAGGTCGCCGGCGCGCTGCAGATCGCGAAGGCCCAGGCGGACACGATTCTACAGCAGCACCCGGATCATCTGCTGGGCCTGCTGCTGGCGGCGCAGGCTGCCAAGCTGTCGGGCAACACTGCTGCGCTCAACCAGTACAAGGCCACGTTCGAGCGGGTCAAGGCGCGGGAGCTTGCCAAGAATCTGCCGGAGTACAAGCGACACAAGGCAGACATCGACGCCGGCGTGTAAGGCCCGCCCCCAAACGCATAACACTCACTAAATGACGACGATCCACCTCGCCCACTCGCCCGACTCGGATGACGCATTCATGTTCTACGCACTCGCGTCGGGCAAGATCGAGACTGATGGCATCAAGTACGTGCACGAGCTGCAGGACATAGAATCGCTGAACCAGCGGGCGCGCCGAGCGGAGTTGGAGGTTACGGCCGTGTCGATTCATGCGTATGCGTATCTGTCCGATGCCTACGCGTTGCTCCCGCACGGCGCCTCCATGGGCGACCGCTACGGGCCCAAGCTCGTAGCCCGGACGCCGATGACGCGCGAGGAAACCATCGGCAAGCGCATCGCCATTCCCGGGCCGCTCACCTCGGCATATCTCGCACTCAGGCTTTACCAGCCCGATTTCATCCCGGTCCCGACACATTTCGACAAGATCGAGCAGGCGGTGCTGGGCGGCGATGTCGACGCCGGCTTGCTGATTCACGAAGGGCAGCTAACGTATGCCGATGACGGACTGCATCTTGTCGCAGACATGGGCGAGTGGTGGTTCCAGGAGACCGGCCTTCCGCTTCCACTGGGCGGAAACGTCGTGCGCAAGGACCTTGGGCCGGAGCTGATAGCGAGGGTTTCGCGGCATCTGAAACAGAGCATTGCCTATGGCCTCGATAACCGGAAGGCAGCGCTGGACCACTCGATGACGTACGCCCGTGGGCTCGAGCGCGACAAGGCGGACGAGTTTGTCGGCATGTATGTGAACGACTGGACACTTGACTATGGCCCGCGGGGACGCGAGGCTGTTAAACTGCTCCTTGACCGTGGCGTGAAAGCGGGTATCATCACGCGCGACGTACAAGTCGAATTCGCGGACTGATCGCCTGCACGTAATCGGCACGCATGGTAGTTGCGACGAATAATTGAGATCCTGATCGAAGTGCAATGTCGCGTGTATAGAAGGCACGCGACGTGCAACGCGCGACAGAGACATCTGAAATCCCCAGACAGGAGAGGGCAATGCCCAGCAGAGACGAGGTGCCAGAGACGTTCCGCTTCGCGGACGACGATGACGACGACCTCGGCGGATACGGTGGAGGCAGTCGGAGCCGCCGTTCACGTTACGACGAAGACGATGATGACGAAGGCGGCTGGAGCATAAACAGCGACAACAGCGACCAGCTCTGGGATAGCGCAGAAGACATCGACGAGGATGACGAGGACGCCGTCGAGGGCGAAGCGGGTGTCGAGGACGAAGAGCCGGATCTGTTTCCCACGAGCGCTGCCCAGAACATGGGGATCGAGGACATCGACGACGATGAAACCGGTCCACTCGTGCGCGCTCCGGGGCGCCGCGGCCGTCCGAAAGGCTCGGGCAAGAAGAACACTTCTTCCGGCGGCAGCTCGATCTTCGAATCGCTGGACTCGTCGCTCAGCATCCCGCCCAAGACCCCGATCGTCGACGACGACATCGAGGAGCTCGAAGACGAGCTGGATGATCTGGATGACGTCGATATCGACGAGGTAATCATCATCGAGCCGATTGCACCCAAGTCGGCCGCAAAGAGCGCCGGCAAGGCGACGCCAGCCAAGTCGGCGACCAAGTCCGGGGGGAAGCCGGCACCGAAGCCAGCTGTGAAGCCAGCTGCGAAGCCGGCGGCGAAAACTGCGGCGAAAACGGCTCACAAGGCAGCGAAATCAGCTCACAAGACCGCTGCCAAACCCGCGGCGAAAAAGGCGGCAAAGCCTGCTGCAAAGTCGCATTCGAAGGCCGCTTCCAAGCCCGCCCCGAAGAAGACCGTTGCCAAGAAGGCCGCTACAAAGAAGACATCAGGCGCACACAAGGCCGCCAGTAAGACGACAGCGCGGAAGTCTTCGACTCATAAGGCTGCGGCGCGCAAATCGGCGCCGGCGGCAAGGAAGTCGGGAAAGACTTCCGCTAAAAAGAGCGCCAGTCACAAGACGACTCATAAAGCCGGCCGCTCCTCCAGCCGGTCCGCGGGGCGCTCGCGGCGCTGATTTCGATCGGATTCGTTACACAGGTAGCGATCGACGAGAAGGCCCCTTCGGGGGCCTTCTTCGTATCATTCATTCGTACGATTCGGCATTTTCAACCTCATCCGCGCGGCCCGGTATGTGCCAGCGGTAGAGGGACAGACACTTCGACGACGCTCCGACCATGGCTCGACACCGCATTGAACCTCATCGTCACGACGACGATGGTGACGAATTGAGCAACGACGACGGCTCTTCCTTCTTGCGCAGGTTGCTGGTATCGGGCGGCGCGCTACTCGGTGCCGCGGCGGCCTACAACGCGTACGCCAAGCGCGGCGTCGACAGGATTCCGAATTTCATAGGTGGCGAGGAAGGCGGCTGGAGCTGGCGCGGCCGGCGGATATCGTTCACAAAGCGGGGCGAGGGGCCGGCGCTGCTGCTGATCCATGGAATTCATGCGGCGGCCTGGTCTTTCGAGTGGCGCCACAACGTCGATTACCTGGCCCGCGATCACACGGTCTACACGATCGACCTGCTCGGCTTCGGCCGGTCCGACCGGCCCGCGATCCGCTACACCTCGCGCACGTACATCGCTCTAATATCCGACTTTGTCGCCCAGGTAATTGGCGGACCGTGCATCCTGGTAGCAAACTCGCTCAGCGCAGCCTATGCGATAATACTGGGAGCGCGTGACCCGCACCGTTTCCCGGAGCTGGTGCTGATCCAGCCGACCGGACTGACGCGTCTCAACGGTGCACCAGGTGTGGGCGGCGACGCTGGCCGCATGGCGATCGATACGCCGGTGGTGGGAACGGCTGCGTTCAACGCCCTCGTATCGCGGCGCAGCCTCAGGCATTTTCTGGAAGAGGCCTATGCGGATAACACGCTCGTGACCGACGAGCTGGTCGCCACCAGCTATGACGTCTCGCATCAGCGCGGGGCTCGACATGCGCCGGCGGCGTTCATCGCGGGCCATCTCAACATCGACGTGCGGCGAGCGCTCCGACGCCTGCATCAGCCGGCGCTGTTATTTTGGGGCGAGGAGGCGCAGATCGCGCCTGTGGAAGAGATCCGGGGATTCAGAACGCTCAAGCCGGATTTCGACGTCCACATCCTCTCGCCAGCCGGCGATCTACCGCAGGACGAGCGTCCAGACGATTTTAACGTTATCCTATCCACATGGCTGAATCGCCGGTTGCCCTCCTCCGCGCCCACGCACGACACGCTCCCTGGAATGCCAGAGGGCTCGCCGCTCACGCCGCCAGTCTTGTAGACTCGGCAGGCATTCGTCCGACCAATGCGTCGGCACGTGCAGCGCCGTCCGCGCGATCGGTTCGTTTCTACGTTTCGGCGGGATTGATCGATCGCCCGCAAGGTACCGGCACGGCAGCAACGTATCATTACCGGCATCTGCTGCAGCTACTGACCGTCAAGATCAGACAGCGCGAAGGTCAATCGCTGGATGCGATCAAGAAGGAAGTTCTGACACTCACGGGCGACGTGCTCGAGAAGCGCGTGGCGGGATCACTCGAACCAGCACTACTCGTTCGCGCCGATGAAGTCGTGATGCAGGGCGACGAACCGGCGACGTGGCGCCGAGTGCTGGTCGCGGATGGTATCGAGCTGCACGTGCGGGAAGATTCCGGCGCTGCGGACGACGATGTCGTGATGGCGATGAGAGAAGCGGTGCGCGCTGCGATCGGAAGGAACGGTACGCGCGCGTAGGGCGCGGATATATCCGCGCCTGGCCCCTTCGCGCGCAATCGGAATCGGATCACGCGACGACGGCTTTCTCCTCCCGATTCCACACCGTAACAATGAAGCCGATCAGAATTATCACACCGCCCGCGAGCGTGGTCCATCTCGGAATTTCGTGAATCCCGGGCAATAGCGCTGCGAGTATCGTTGCGCCGACGGGTTCGCCGAGCATCGTGAGGTTGACGATGTAGGCAGGCAGATGCTCCAGGGCCCAGTTCATTCCCGTATGACCGAGCAGCATTGGCCCGAGTGCGAGCGCGACGAAGATCATGAGATCGCGCGGTGGCTGAGGCGCGACGTGTATTCCCGTGACGCCGGCTATGCACAGCAGTGTTACGAGGGCCGCGCTGTACACCAGTGCAACGTACGACCATGCGCCCAGCCGCGAGCGCAATCTGCGTCCGACGACCATGTACAGCGCAGCCGCAAGCGCGGCACCCACGGAGAGCGCGTTCCCCAGCAGCGGGTTCGGTGTTGCAACCGTCGCGGCGCCATTCATGAAATCCGGCACGGTTATCGAGATAGCGCCGAGCGTGGCGATGGTCAGACCGACAATCTGCCGCCGGCTCGGCGCTTCGTGCGCGATGAAGATCGACAGGATCGCGACGAAGCCGGGCTGAAGACTCGTCACCAGCGTAGTGGACGCTGCAATTGTCGTGAGATGAAGCGAGGCATTCCAGGACCAGAAATGCAGCGCCAGCACCGCGCCCGCGCCAACGGCGAGGAACCATTCGAAGCGCTCGAGCCGCGCGAACTGTCGCCACTCGCCGGTCGCCGCAAGCAACACGCCGATCACGACGAGCGAGAACGCGATGCGCCCAATGGCAATCGCCAGTGGATCGGCGGATGACAGTCGCGTGAGCGGTCCCGCAACGGAAATACCGAGCAGCGATGCACCCAGCACCCAGCCGGGCGTAATTCGCGGTCCGGTGCGCTCGGCGATCGTGGCGTTAGTCGGGCGATCCATGCGCCAAGATAACAGCACAACGGGCACTCGTGCTGCTCGGTGACTCAAAGAGATTGCGATCGAACCACATCGCAGATATTTCCGCAACGGCGCGACTCGACGCGGCGAAGAGAGTCATGCATGAGCAGCTGGCGGCGATTTGCATTCAGCCTGTCATTGCTTGCCCCGCGGGTGTCTGACCGCTACTCTCTCCGAACGTGGATACGCTTCGCAGTTTCAACACGCCCGCATGGGGCGAAGACCTTTCGTCCGTCTCGTTCCCGAAATTCGAAGGCGACACGGAAACGGATGTGTGCGTCGTGGGGCTCGGTGGCTCCGGGTTGTCGTGCATCCACGAGCTGCTCCGACTTGGACAGCGCGTCGTCGGTCTCGATGCGAACTCCGTCGGCGGCGGTGCCGCGGGACGTAACGGCGGCTTTCTACTCGCCGGTCTCTCCGCCTTCTACCACGACGCCGTCGCTGCGCTCGGCGATGCACGCGCGCGGCGCATCTATCAGCTCACGCTCGACGAGATGGACCGCATCGCTGAGGACGCTCCTCAAACCGTACGACGTTGCGGCTCACTGCGGCTCGCGAGCTCTGACGCAGAAGAGGGTGATTGCGCTCTGCAACTGGCCGCAATGCGCGCCGACGGACTTGCAGTCACGCCATATGCTGGTCCCGACGGACGCGGTCTCCTCTTTCCCGCGGATGGTTCGTTCAATCCGCTCGCGCGCTGTCGCACTCTCGCACAACGTGCAGTGGAACTCGGCGCCACGCTGCACGAACAGTCGCGCGCAGTATCACTCGGCAACGGCGAGGTGCGCACGAGCGACGGCCGCGTGCGCTGCAAGCATGTCATCGTTGCCGTGGACGGACATCTCGAGCTGCTGCTCCCGGAGCTTGCAGGGCGCGTGCGTACCGCGCGATTGCAGATGCTCGGCACCGACCCTGCACCGGACGTCGACATTCCGCGTCCTGTGTACAGCCGATGGGGCTACGACTACTGGCAGCAGCTGCAGGATGGCCGCATCGTGATCGGCGGGTGCCGGGACAGATTCGTTGAAGATGAATGGACGACCGACACCGATCCGACGAGCGAAGTGCAGCAGTGCATCGAGCGCGTCCTGCGCGATACTGTCGGCGTGACGCAGCAAGTACGACACAGATGGGCCGCCGCTGTTTCGTACTCGTCAGGAATCCTGCCTGTGATGGAGCAGGTGCGACAGGGAGTGTGGGCGATCGGTGGCTACAGCGGAACGGGAAATGTGATCGGGGCGTTGTACGGGCGAATGGTCGCGCAGATAGCGGTCACGGGACAGTCCGACCTGCTTTCCGCGCTGGCACCGAACGCGTAATCAGTTCCAGCACAGTCGTCATCTTCGCGTGCAAACGGGATGACGAGGTACTACATCAGATACCGCGCGCCTCGCTCTCCGCGTAAATGCCCGGCGAGCACTCGGCGTGCTTCCGCGGCTTCGTCTTCCGACAGCCAATCCGCGGCGACGATCCGTTTCCCTCTTCCCTCCACCGCGAGCGCAACACGACCCGCGCGCATCACGAGCAACGCACCGGAACCGCGCGGCCGCGAGAGCGGATCGCGATCGATTCCCTCGAGCGCGAGGGTGTACGGATTGGCGGGATCGCTCGACGCGATGACCACGAACGGAGGTTCCTGCGCATCCGAGCCCGCTACTTCGCGCAGCCGCTCGACGGCATCCGGCAACGCGAATTGCGCACCGGCGAGTCCGCGCACGAAGTAACCCCGACGAACCTCGCCGCGAAATTCCAGTCGCTTGAGCTCGTCGTAGATCGTGCGCCACGACACGGGCGGGCGCTCGCGACGCCACCAGTCGCGCGACACGACTCCGTATCGCTCCAGCCATTTGCGCGCGATCGCAGCTGCACGCTCATCCGCATCGAGAGGGCGGCCAAGTACGCCGGGCTTGTTCACCAGCGACCAGCGTCCGGTCCACGCGGACACTCCGCCGGAACGACCGGGCCGATCAGGGCGCGTCCATTTCGGGAGACGGCGCAGATTTGGGCGACGCTGTCGTACCTGGCGGTCTGTCCCGTCGAAGAAACTCGTCGGAAGCCAGCGATCGGGATCATACGCGGCGTTTGGCATGATGGGCTTCCATCGCAGCACCTGCCGCATCGCTTCAGCGGTGTCGTTGGTGACGAGACCGAGCGCCGACAGCTCGCGCAATGCTTCGCGCAGCGATAACGGCGAGATCGAAATCGTCGCCTGCAGATCGGTAATGAAGGACGCGCCTTCCTGAACTATCGCGTCGTACACGGTGCGCGCATTTGCACTCAGCTCGGCGATCACCGATTCGTCGGGAGGTTGCAGCCACACGCCGCCCCGACCACGCTCGACGAATCGCATCCGCGCCAAAGCAACGACTTCCGCGTCGCCATCGCGGTTCCCCTCCCCGATCCATACGGGCTCACCACCCGACATCCACTCGGCGAGCCACGCGTAATTGTAATCGCGAACGCGCGACTTGAGATAATCGCGCTCCCACGCCACTGCGGGACGCGCGAGTCCGTAAAGCTGGCGCAGCGCGGTCTCCACGCCACCTGTACCATCGAGCTGGTCCCGTGGATCCACATGCTGCCAGCGTGAGAGAAATGCAGCGAACGCTGGCATCTCCACGGCCGCGATCTGCTTGCGCAGCGCAGCGAGTGCCCGGCGACGTGCAATCTCCGCGGTGCGACGAGAGAGATACTCGACGCCGCTCACCTCCGGCCGGAAGCGACCAACGACAACGCGCCCGCGCTTGCGCCATTCGTCCATTATCGCCTCGATCCAGCGCACCGGCCATCCGTACCGCTCGTGGATCTCGCCAACGGTGACAGGGCCGGCGAGCGCTACATACCTGGCGAGAAGACCACGCCGGCCGCCTTCTCCGGGACCATAGTCCGATGCGCGCGCTGGATCCGTGCTCGTCTCGAGCGCGTTCTTTCGGCGCTCCACTATCTCCCACAGCGCTTTCAGTGTCTCGTCGTCATGCTCGACGTTGCCCATCACTTCGTCCAGCATCGCGCGATCGAGCGACAGGAGCGCGGCTCTCTGCTCGGCGCGCGGAGTATCGTCGCCGTAGAGCCAGTCCATGACGAAGCCGAACTGAAGGCTGGCCGCGAACGGTGACGGCTTGTCGGTCTCCACAACGTGTACCGCGATGCGTTTGTCTTCCAACGCGCGCAGAACATCCTTCAGCGACTCGATGTCGAATGCGTCCTGCAGGACTTCGCGATACGTCTCGACCAGGATCGGGAAGCTCGGGAACTCGCGCACGGTCTGCAACAGGTCCAGCGCCTTGAGCCGTTGCAGCCAGAGCGGCATGCGCTTGTTCGGCATTCCGCGCGGCAACAGCAGTGCACGGCCCGCGTTCATGCGGAACCGCGCACCGAACAGCGATGACGCGCCGACCTCCTCCATCACCAGTTGTTCAGCTTCCGCGGCGGTCATTCCCATGAGCGCGTGAACCGGCGGCGGCGATCCGAGATCCGGCATACGGAGCATGATGCCGTCGTCCGTAGTCTGAACCTGAACGTCCACACCGCCCAGTGATTCGCGAGCACGGTGAGCCAGAGCCATTGCCCACGGCGCATTCACCCTTCCGCCAAACGTCGCGTGGATCACGACGCGCACCGAGCCCGTCTCATCGCGAAAGTGCTCAATGACGATGGTGCGATCGTCCGGTACGACGCCAGTCGAGAGACGTTGCATGTCGACGTACTTGCGCAACGTGTCGATCGTCGCCTCATCGCATGCGTAACGCTCGGTGAGCTCATCGTCGCTCACACCTGCGACCAGCTCGCGGCGCAGCTGGCCCACTCGCGCGCTGAGTGCCACGGATCGCGCCGAGTATTCGCCGTGCCAGAACGGCATCCGCGCCGGCGCGCCAGGCGCTGGCGTCACCACCACGCGATCGTGGCCTATTTCCGCGATGCGCCACGTGGTGGATCCCAACTGGAAGACGTCGCCGACGCGCGACTCGTGCACGAATTCCTCGTCCAGCTCGCCGAGCCTGGTGCGGTCCGCGAGATTCACCGTGTAGAGACCGCGGTCCGGGATTGTGCCGCCGGATATCACCGCCGTCATCCTGCTCGCGCGTGAACCCGTAAGCCTGTTCGTCGCACGATCGAACGAGATGCGCGCCTCCAGCTCCGCCGCGACTTCGGACGGGTACTTGCCGGACAGCATCGCGACGACCTCGTCGTATGGCGCGCGCGGAAGTGCGTTGTACGGATACGAACGCCGGATGAGGGCGTACAGCTCGTCCGCATCCCAGTCATCCACGGATACCGCCGCGACGATCACCTGCGCCAGTACGTCGAGCGCATTCTGAATTACGCGCGTGGGCTCGACCTCGCCTGCGCGCATCGCCGAGACTATTGCGGCGGTCTCCATCGCATCATCGCGAAAGGTCGGGACAAAGACGCCGCGGCTCGCAACGCCCAGTGTGTGTCCCGCGCGTCCTACGCGTTGCAGCGCCGCTGAGACGCGCTTGGGGGATTGAAGCTGGATCACGAGATCCACGCTGCCGATGTCGATGCCCAGCTCGAGCGAGCTGGTGGTAATGAGCGCGCGCAGCTCGCCTGCCTTGAGACGCTGTTCCAGTCCGAGGCGTCTTTCGCGGGCGATGGAGCCGTGATATGGTTGCGCGATCTCTTCTTCCGCCAGCGTGTTTACGCGTGCCGCGATGCGCTCCGCCTGCGCGCGATTGTTCACGAAGACGAGTGTCGTGCGTGCGTTGCGTGTTTCGTTCAGCACGAGCTGCGCAACCGAAGGCCACACGCTGCCATCGACCCTGGCGAGGTCCGGGACCGGAGATTGCACCGACAGCTGCAGCTCCTTGGCGAGTCCGCAATCCACGACCGAGACCTTGCGATCGGCGCCGCCGAGGAAGCGAGCTACTTCGTCGAGGGGGCGTTGCGTAGCCGACAGACCTATTCGCTGTGGACCTTCCGAACTGGGAGTGAGCTGAACCAGCCGTTCCATCGTAACGGCCAGATGTGCTCCACGCTTCGTTCCTGCGACAGCGTGAATCTCGTCGAGAATCACCGTGCGCGTCGATGCGAACCTCCCGCGTCCGCGCAGCGAAGTCAGCATGATGTTGAGCGATTCAGGCGTCGTTATGAGAATGTGGGGCGATTTGCGGATCATGCGCTGGCGCTGGCTGGCCGGCGTATCGCCGGTGCGCACTGCCACGCGTATCTCGGGAAAGGCGAGGCCGGCCTGCTCGAATCTCCTGCGCAGCTCGGCGAGTGGCCGCTCGAGATTGCGCTGGATGTCGTTGTTGAGCGCCTTGAGAGGTGACACGTACAGCAGATGCACACCGTTCGCGAGCGGCGCCGCGAGCCCCTCGACGATGAGCGCGTTCAGCTCCCACAGAAAGGCGGCGAGCGTCTTTCCAGTTCCGGTCGGTGCGAGGATCAAAGTGTGGTCGCCGCTCGCGATTACCGGCCATCCCTGAATCTGTGGCGGCGATGGTGCACCGAGAGTTTCGGTGAACCATTCGCGGACTATGGGATGGAAGTCAGCGAGAGGATCTACAGAACGCGCCACAACTTCTCCGCCCCCCACTCGATCGTCCTCTCGTACAGCGACCGGTGCTCCCACTCGGGCAGCTTTATCTCCTTGGAGTACTTGAGATCGTCCATGAAGACCGAATCCATCTCGGTGCCGAAGTCGGCGCCGAGCACGTTGAGATTGGACTCGTTGTTGAACGCAAGCGAGCGGTTGTCGAAGTTCATGGAGCCGACGGATGACCACAATCCATCCGCAACGATCGTCTTGGAGTGTATCATCGTCGGAGTGTACTCGTAGATGTGCACACCGCCGCGCAACATCTGCTCATAATATGCCCGCCCTGCGAACACCGTGGTTTTCACATCGCTTCTGTCGCCAGCGGTGATCACACGCACATCGACTCCTCGCTTGACAGCATCGATCAGCATCGTGCGGAATTCCGCGTCCGGCACGAAGTACGAATTGGTTATGTAGAGAGTCTTCTGTGCGCTCGCGATGGTCAGTGCGAGAAAACGCTCTGCGATCGTGCTGCCGACCGCCGGAGTGGTGTACATCAATCCGGCGACCGTATTGCCTACCGGCTCGAAGATAGCGGGCGGGAAGAACGTATCGCCGGTGAGCAGCATTCCCGTAGCCTCGGCCCATCCCGCGGCGAATGCAGCCTGGAGGGCAGCGACAGCCGGCCCCTCGAAGCGCACGTTCGACTCGCGCCACTGGTTCTCGTGATGGCCGTCACCCTGCCAGTAATCGGCGAGACCAAAGCCGCCCGTGTACGCGATGTGACCGTCGATCACCACCGCGCGCACGTGCGAGCGCGTTGCCGCGCGATTGAGTGTGTACCACCGGATACTCCGCAGCCACGCAACGCGTGCACCCGCGGCACGCAGCTTCTCGACGAAATCGGTCTTGCGCAGCGGACCGGATCCAAACGCGTCGAGCAGTACCAGCACGCGGACTCCTGCACGCGCACGCTCTATCAGACGATCCCTCATCTCATCCGCGACCTTGCCAGGCTCGGAGTAATACATCTGCACCGTGAGCGTGTGCTTCGCAGATGATATGTCGTTCCATAATCGCGGATACGTCCCGTCACCGTTCAGGCAGAGCGTAACCGCATTACCGCGCGAGAAGTGGGTGCTGGTGTACAGCTCCATCGCTTCCGCGAAGAGCGAATCGCCTACCACGGGCGGTCGATCGGCGGTGCCTGGAGCTATCACCGTGCGCACTGGCGTACCATGCGTTACCGACAGAACGCCAATCAGCACCAATGCGAGAACGACGACAGTGACCGCTATCTCGCCGGCGTACGTCAGAAGTGCTATCAATGATCCGTCACTCGGCTTGTGAATGGTCTGGTCTCCGGTTGCTCGACGCCACAGGTTCGCCATTCCCCTATTCACTTCCCGTTCCACTTCCCTCTTCCAAGCGTGCCGGCATCGCCTATTCTATAGGTATGCATCTGGCAGTGCCCGGCCGACGGCCGACGAGCAAGACAGTCGCCCTCGACCGGTCGCTCGAAGCCCTTCCCCTCTTCCGCCTCAGCGACTCGGCGGACGAGGGTGCCATAACGTACACCCCCCCGGGGGGTGGCCGCTGGCGCGTGCTGCCTGCACCCGGCGACAGGCTACCGGGTACCTTTGATCAGGACGTTTACGTCGAGATCCTGCACCGCTTCGGGGAGGCTGGCTTCCCCGCCGATGGTGTCGTTCGCTTCACGCTTCACTCGTTCCTCCGATCGATCGGCCGAAAGGTGGACGGCCGCACCTACGAGCAGCTCAGATCCGCGTTGAACCGGCTGGAGCGGACGAGACTTGAATCGAGCGGCGCTTACCAGATTGCTTCCGAACGACCGTTCGAAGGGACTTTCACCATTCTCAGCTCGGTCACGATCCAGCGGCGCCGATTGACGGATCGGGACCAGCTGGCGCTTTTCTCAGCACTTTCGGCCTCGGAGCCTGGCGACGCCCGGGTAGTCGTATCACCGCAGCTTCGCGCCAACATCGCGGCCGGCAACACCATCTCGCTCTCGCTCCAGCAGTATGGCAGTCTGTCCAACCCGGTCGCTCGCCGGCTCTACCGTCTGCTGGCAACGGCCAGATCGCAGGACCACATAACCTGGCGCATCTCTCTTGGCCTATTGGCTTCGCAATTGCCTCTTACTCAGCGATATCCTTCTCATCTGCAGCGGGTATTACAACCGGCGCACGAGATGCTTATCGCCGCGGGACTCCTTAGAGACGCATCGTTTCACCAGCTCGACCGTGAGTGGCACGTGGACTACGTGCTGGCAACACGGAACACTATAGCCCCGTAGTTTTACAACCACTATGCGTAAACCTCGCGTCCTACACCTGGCCGTCCTCGGGACGGTCGTGCTCCCCCTCGTTGTAGGGGCCTTTGTCTATCAGAAGCACGAAACTGTCGCCAGCGCTCAGCTGCTCGACGAAGTGCTTAGAATCACTGCCTCGCGCTACGTCGATAGCGTCGGCGCCAATGCGCTCTACGAGAAGGCCGCAACCGGCCTCGTGAAGGAGCTGAACGACCCCTATTCCGTCCTGTTCACCAAGAAGGAATTCGACCAGTTCAGCCAGCAGACGGGCGGCAAGTACGGCGGAATCGGCATGGAGATCGCGCCGACCAGCGGCTTCATCACCGTGCAGCGCGTATTCCCGCACACGCCGGCGTCAGCAGGCGGCGTGATGGAAGGCGACAGGATTCTCCAGATCGATACCGCAAACGCACGCGGCTGGACCAGCGCCCAGGTATCGGACAAGCTCAAGGGCGATCCCGGCACCAAGGTGAGTGTCAAGTTCGGGCGCGCCGGCGTGGCCGATCCGATTCCGGTGACGTTCACGCGCGCCATCGTACACATCCCCGCAGTTCCATTCACGCTGGTGTTCGGAAACGTCGGCTACATCCCGTTGCAGCAGTTCAACGAGACCGCGACGCAGGAAGTGAGCGACGCGATCTCCGACGTCACCAAGGCCGGTGCCAATCGCATCGTCTTCGACATGCGCGGCAACCCGGGCGGCTTCCTTGACCAGGCGATCTCCACCAGCAACCTGTTCCTCCCGCAGGGCCAGTCCATCCTGAGCGTTCGCGGACGCACGGGTGAAGTCGAGGCGTACAGCGCGACCGACGCGCCCAAGGAGCCCAAGATCCCGATAGTAGTGCTCGTCGATGGCCATACGGCATCCGCGTCGGAGATCGTCGCCGGCTCGCTGCAGGATCACGACCGCGCGCTGATCATGGGCACCACGTCGTTTGGAAAGGGTCTCGTCCAGAGCCTCTTCAAGCTGGATGGTGGCTACGCGCTCAAGATGACGACGGCCAAGTGGTATACGCCGAGTGGCCGGTCGATTCAGAAGGAACGCAAGCTGCTGCCGGACGGAGAGTTCGTGGAAGTCATGCCGGACTCGCTCGAGACCGACTCCATGCGTCGTGCGCGTCCGCAGTACAAGAGTGACGCGGGCCGCATCGTGTACGGCGGTGGCGGCATCACGCCTGACATCATCGTCAAGCCTGACACGTTGAGCACGCCGGAGCAGGACCTGCTCAAGAGCCTCGCGCCAAAGTCCCAGATCTTCGCGCAGGCGATGCAGGATTACGCCGCCGAGATGAAGGGCAAGGTGAAGCCCAACTTCACGGTGACGCCGGAGATGCGGAACACCTTCCTCGCGCAGTTGAAGAAGAAGGGTGTCACGGTCGATTCGACGTTGCTTGCGAAGGGCGCCGGAACCGAGCTCGACCGCATCATCGGGCAGCGCATCACGACGATGGCGTTCGGCGATTCCGCGGCCAAGCGGAAGTATCTCGATGACGACAATCAGCTTCAGAAGGCGATCGCGGCACTCAAGGGCGTACAGAACACGCAGGGACTTTTCGCTCTGGCGCAGAAGGCGCAGGGCATGGCATCGAACCGGTAAGCCGCATCGAACAACGCGCCGTGACAGACGAAACTGAAGCGCGCGCGGCCGAAGTCAGCGTGATGCGCCACTCGCTGAGCCTTGCAATTCTTGCATTGCTCGCGGTGGTCTACACGCTGTACTTTGGCCGCGCGTTTTTCATCCCCATCTTCTTCGCCTTCGAGCTCAGCTTTCTGTTGAGCCCGGCGATCAGGTGGTCGCGGAGAGTACTGCACGTTCCCGCGCCGCTCACAGCCGGCGTACTGATACTCGCGCTCGCCGGCGGCCTGGGCCTCGGCGTGTACGAGCTCGCGGCGCCCGCGCAGGGATGGCTCACGTCCGCGCCAGCGACGCTCAAGCAGGCCGGCGACAAGCTCCACAAGATCATGAAGCCGATGGAGCAGGTGTCGCGCACCGCCGAGCAGATGGACAAGGTTACCAGCGTATCCGGCAATGGCACACCGACGCGCACCGTTGTTGTGGCGGGACCGAGCATGGGATCGCGCTTTTTCGGAACGACGCAGAGTATCATCGGGGCGTTGCTCGAGGTGCTCGTACTGCTCTTCTTTCTGCTGGCAGCGGGCGACCTCTTTTTGCAGAAGACGATAAAGGTTGCGACGGGGCCAGGGAGCCAGCAAGTGGCGATCGAAGTGGCTCGGCAGATCGAGGCGTCGATATCGCGTTATCTCGTGACGTCGGCGTTGCTCAACGTCGCCGAGGGTGCCGTGTTCACCGGCATCATGTATCTGCTCAAGATGCCGAACCCGTTTCTGTGGGGCGCACTTGTAACCTGTCTCGAGTTCATACCGTACATCGGCGCGCTCACGCTCGTTGCGATTCTCACCATCGCATCGCTCACCGTGTTCGACAACGTCGCGCACGCGCTGATCGTGCCCGGGAGCTTCGTCGCGCTGAACATGATCCAGGGCAACCTTATCGGGCCGATGGTGATGGGCCATCGTCTGTCTCTCAACCCCGTCGCGATATTCATCGGAGTCGCGTTCTGGTGGGAGATCTGGGGGATCGCCGGCGCATTCATCGCGGTCCCGATGTTGGCGTCGCTCAAGATAGTGTGCGATCATGTAGAGTGGCTTTCGGGCGTTGGCGAGTTCCTCGGCCAGCGCGACGCGGATGAGCGACGGATCGCGGTACGACCCGCAACAACGTGAGAGATGGCGACTACGAAGAAGAAGACAACGGTAAAGGCGGCTGGAAAGACGGAGAGAAAGTCAGTAAGCAACGCACCTGAGAAGTTCACCGGATTCAGACCTGCGGCACTGACCTTTCTGCGCGGCCTGGCGCGGAACAATAAGCGCGAGTGGTTCGAGGCGAACCGGTCGCGATACGAAACTGAAGTCAAGCGACCGCTGCAGGTGCTGGTCGAGGAGATCGACGCGCGGCTCGGCGAGATTGCGCCGGAGATGGTGGGGAATCCCAAGCGGTCGATATTCCGGATCTATCGCGACGTGCGGTTCTCGAAGGACAAGTCGCCGTACAAGACAAACGCTGCGGCGTGGTTCTATCATCGCGATGCGGGGCATGCTGTTGGTACTGCTGCCGTGCACGGTGGAGCTGGGTTCTATTTTCAGATCGCACCGGGGGAGTGTATTGTTGCGGGCGGGATCTGGATGCCACCTGCGGCCGCCTTGAAGACACTGCGTGAAGCAATCGCGGATGATCCGGATGCGTTGAGATCGATACTGCGGCAGCCTGCGTTCAAGCGCGCGTTCGGTGCGTTGAGCGATGAGGCGGTGTTGAAGCGGACGCCGCGCGCGTTCGATCCGGAGCATCCTGCTGCTGACCTGTTGCGGTACAAGTCGTTCACGGTGAGTCGCGAGCTTTCGGAAGACGACATGTCGAGTGCAAAGCTGCCGGACACGGTTGCGAAGCAGTACGCGACGATGTTGCCGTTGGTGCGCTGGCTCAATCGCGTGCTCGGGCTTCCGGCGCACAGCCGGCGATAACCACTCCCGCGCAATACAGAGAAATGAGCGCCGTGATGACGCCGAGTGCGCAGAGCGGCGCGGAGTATGACCGGGCGCGGGAATTGGTGCTGGAGTATGGGTGGAATTCAACTGCGTACCAGATACTGAATCCTGGGTTCGAGCTCTGGTTCTCGCGGTTGCATCCGGCGGTAGTTGGGTATGTACGAGCTGGCGGGCGACGAGTGGTGGGTGGAGCGCCTGTTGCTGCGGATGCTGACCTGCGCGACGTCGCTGAAGAATTCGAGCGCGATTCCCGTGCGGCTGGTGCCGGCGTCGTTTACTTTGGCGCGGAAGAACGTCTCGATGCATTGTATCGCGGGACGAAAACGCACACCGCGATATTGCTCGGCGCGCAGCCGTCGTGGGATCCGTCAGACTGGGCTGGGATCATCACCACACACTCTTCGCTGCGCGCGCAGTTGAATCGTGCGCGGAACAAGGGTGTGAGCGTTGCGTTGTGGCCGTCGGACCGGGCTGAGCATAATCCCGAGCTCAAGACGTTGCTTCAGGAATGGCTGGGGACGCGAGGGTTGCCGCCGCTGCATTTCTTGGTCGAGCCGGAGACGTTGGGGAATCTTCGGGATCGACGGGTGTTTGTCGCTACGCGCGACGGAGTGCCGGTGGGGTTTCTGGTTGCGTCACCGATACCGGCTCGGCGCGGCTGGCTCACCGAACAGTTCGTGAGGGGGCATGGGGCGCCGAATGGGACTGCGGAGCTGATGATTGACAGCGCTGTACGGTGGGTGGCGGAGCAGAGGGCTGACTATGTGACGCTGGGACTGGCGCCGTTGTCGACGAGGGGTGGGGATCTTACCAGTCACTCACTTTTGATTCAGATTGGATTCAAGTGGGTGCGGGCGCATGGGCGGCGGTTTTACAACTTCGAGGGGTTGGATTCCTTTAAAGCGAAGTTTGCGCCGGAGAGGTGGGAGGCGGTGTTTGCTCTTGCGAACGAGTCTCGATTCTCGGTGCGATCGCTGTATGCGATAGGATCGGCGTTTACACAGGGGAGGCCGTTTAAGACGATTGCACGCGGGCTGATTCAAGCCGCGAGACAGGAGTTGCGGTGGTTGCACCGAACCAACTGATACGCTTGGCATGCGGCCCGGTCACTGGAGACAGGGCTAAGCTACAGGTGGTTGCTACTCTAGATTCATGGGGTTCAAAAAGCCTAAAGTTGAGTGCTCCAGCGTGGTTGGCAAAGTGCTCGATGGAGCCAAGCACATCGAGGGGAGTACGTCTCCTTTCGATACATCTATCGCGCAGTGCGCGCTCCTGGAGCATCACTGTAATAGTTGACTTGATC
Organism: Gemmatimonadota bacterium; assembly: GCA_040388625.1. Lineage (NCBI taxonomy): Bacteria > Pseudomonadati > Gemmatimonadota > Gemmatimonadota bacterium. The sequence goes on from JAZKBK010000003.1 coordinate 623,411, forward strand.
CTACGATGTTATATAGGCAAGCCTTGCGACTTCGAAATAACAAAAGAGAGCCAAGTGTATGGACAAAGGCGCACATTACCATCGATGTGATTTTCAAGTTCATACGCCTCGTGATCGCCAATGGTCCGGCAATGGCGCGGTGAGCGACGACGAGCGCAGGGCGTACGCACGCGAATTCGTCGCCGAATGTCATCGCAAGAACATTGATGCCGTAGCAATCTCCGATCATCATGACATGGCATTTGTCAAATACATTCGTGATGCGGCGACCACTGCCGAAGAGGATACAGGACGACCGCTTATAGTGTTTCCGGCAATGGAGCTAACGCTCGGAGTACCGTGTCAAGCGCTCTGAACTTGCCCCGATTTGATGGACGCCTCAATAAGCCTGATATTCAGGCAGGAGG